>SHYY01000025.1 GCA_009692555.1 Myxococcales bacterium | reverse complement strand
CCGTCGGTGTGTGACCTCTACGAGCGGGGCATCGCGCTCTCGGGATTGTCCAAGTCGTTCGGACTGCCGGGGCTGCGCGAGCGCTTCGACACGCTCAGCCTCGGCTACACCGAGAGCGACGGCCACCCGCACCTGCGCGCCGAGGTGGCGCACCCCTACCCGAAGATCGCGCCCGACCAGGTGCTGGCGGTGATCCCCGCCGAAGGGATCCTGGTCGCGCTGCGCGCCGCGCTCGATGCCGGCGACCACGTGATCGCGCTCGTTCCGGCCTACCAGTCGCTGGTCGAGGTGGCGCGCCTCTTCGACTGCGACGTCACGCCCTGGCCGCTCGTTCTCGAGGCGGAGGAATGGCACCTCGATCTCGACTTGCTGCGCCGCAGCATCACCCCGCGCACCCGTCTCCTGGTGATCAACTTCCCCCACAACCCCACCGGCTACCTGCCCTCGCCGGGGGAGCTGGAGGCGATCGTGGCGATCGCGCGCGAGCACGGGCTGTGGCTGCTCTCCGACGAGATGTACCGCCTCCTCGAGCCCTCGCCCCGGCAGCGATTGCCGTCGGTGTGTGACCTCTACGAGCGGGGCATCGCGCTCTCGGGATTGTCCAAGTCGTTCGGACTGCCGGGGCTGCGCGTCGGCTGGCTGGCGACGCGCGACGCGAAGCTCCTCGCGCGCTGCCGGCAGGTCAAGGACTACACCACCCTCTGCGGCAGCGCGCCTTCCGAGATCCTCGCACTGATCGCGCTCCGGGCGCGCGAGGCGATCGTCGCGCGCAACCTGGCGATCGTGCAGAACAACCTCGCCTCCGCCGCGGACTTCTTCGCTGCGCGCCCCGATCTCTTCCGCTGGATCCCGCCTTGCGCGGGCCCGGTCGCGTTCCCGGAATGGCGGGGGCCGCTTCCCCTGTCCGTGCTGTGCGAGCGAGCGCTCGCCGCCGGCGTCCTCCTCGTTCCCGGGGACCTTTTCGCGTGGCCTGGCCACCTCCGGATCGGCCTCGGCCGGCGGGCGCTGCCCGAGGCGCTGTCGGCGCTCGAACTCTGCCTGGGCTGACCGGCTTCTATTCGCGGTGGAAGACCACGGACAGATTGTTGCCCGGCATCGGGATCACCTCCGCCCGTCGGAGCCCGGCCGCCTCCGCGGTGCGTGTCACCTCGTCGAGATCGCGCACGCCCCACGCCGGATCGCGCTCCTGCAGGCTGCGGTCGAAGGCGGCGTTGCTCGGCGCGGTGTGCTCCCCGGCGACGCGGTAGGGGCCGTACAGGTAGAGCACTCCACCGACGGGCAGGAGGCGTCCTGCGCCCCGCATCAGCGCTTCGCAGGCCGCAACGGGCGCGATGTGGATCAGGTTGATGCACACGATCGCGTCGACCGAAGCGATGGGCCAATCGTCGGCCGTCACGTCGAGCAGCAGCGGCGGGAGGACGCTTTTCACACCCTCCGTCCAGGCGGCGATGCTCGCGAGCGCATCCGGGTCCGCGTCGCTCGGCTGCCAGCTCCGCAGCGACGGGAGGTGCGCCGCGAAGAAGGCCGCGTGCTGGCCGCTGCCGGCGGCGATCTCGAGCACCCGGCTGTCCTCGGGAAATACCCGCCGCAGCACGGCGAGGATCGGATCGCGATTGCGCTCCGTCGCAGGAGCGTGGCGCCTTGGATCCGGAAGCGGATCGCGCGGGCTCACCCCCCGCACCCGTTCACGGGCCGGTGCCGAAGAGCCGGTCGTGCGGCGCGTCCTCGTGGCAGCCCATGCAGGCGGCGACGCGCCCCGCCGAGGTGACCTGCCCGTCGCTGGAGACCGTGCCGTAAACCCAGCCGATATCGGTGCCGGCGGTCGCCGGGTCGAGCTTGTAGAGGACGTAGAGACCGGCCGGCTGGACCGCCCGGTAGATCTTCCCGTCCTTCTTCGCGTAGGGATAGAAGTGATCGGCGTCGATCATGCCGCCCGGTACGCTGCCGGGATCGAACTTCGCGTTCGGGTCGGTGACCAGCTCCGGCACCCAGCTCTGCTTGACCACCACCTGGCCGACCTTCGAGGTCGCCGGGTAGCCGGCGTGATCCTTGGCGAACACCGAGAAGAGCTTCTGGCCATAGGTGGACGCGTCGCTGGAGCTGCTCTGACGGGCCACGCCGGGCAGCGGCTGGCGGCACAGAAAAGGCGCCCAGCGCAGCTCGTCATCGACCCGACCGTACGCCGCGTACTCGGCGGCGATCGCGAGCAGTCGGGCGTCGAACGGTCCCGGCGCCGACGGGGCCGGTATCGGCGAGGCAGCGCAGGCGGTGAGCGCGACGCATCCGGCGAGGAGCGGCCAGCGGGGCGCCATGCGAGGGATCGGGCGGTTAGTGCTGGCCGGCCTGGAGCGCGGAGCGGCCGGCGCTGGTGAGCTTCACCGAGTCGGCGAGCGCGGGGCCGACCTCGATCAGCCCTGCCTCGACGAGCCGCCTTTGAGTGAGGAACGAGAACCGGCAGGAGACGCGGGGCTTCGTTCCGTCGGCCGCGCCAAGCTCCTTGAGGGCGTCGAGATCGAGCGCCGAATCGAGGCGGCCAGCTTTGCGAGTCATGATTTTTCGAGTAGGCACCATGATGAAGACTGGCCCCGCCAGCGCGCCGCGTCAAGAAGAGTCGGATCTCCAGTCGCTGCGCAGGGGTCCTTGCGGATCGGTCGGGGGTGAGCACCTTGGGGCTACCATGACAAAGATGATCGTCGAGGACCGGACCACCGAATCCGCCGAGGAGGCGCGCGACCGCAAGGTACTCGGCGCGGGGATGCTGGTCGCCCACCGCGCCTTCGCGATGTGCGAGGGAGACCCGGCGATGACGCTGCGCGTGCTCGCCGCCGCTCTCGGCACCGCCATCGCCCACTCCGGCGCCCCGCTCGACGAGATCTTCGCCTTCGTCGAGACGCAGCGCGACGCCGCGGCGAAGGCAACCATCGATCTCATCCGGCCGCTGGCCCGCCCCGCCGCCGCCTGAGCAGCGCCCGGGGCGCCCCCGAAATCCGAACCTGTTCCAGTTTTTGCAGTTGTGCGCGTTACAGGATTCGAACCTGTGGCCTTTGGCTCCGGAGGCCAACGCTCTATCCAGCTGAGCTAAACGCGCCTTGGGACGACGCGGTTGTATACGCGAGGCGGGCCCCATGTGGCAAGCAAAAACTCCCCTTGACATGCGCCTCCGAGGGTCTCTAGATCTGGTGGAAATATCCAGGCAGAGCGCACGCCGGGGGCCGAAACGGTTTGACCCCGCACCCAATTCCTCCTATGTTTCCGTCCGCGTCCCGCCCGGGGACGCCCTTCCCGAGGAGTCGTAACGCAATGGACATCCAGGCCCCAACAGCCCCCGCCAAGCCGCATGAGGCCGTCGACACGGTGGTCATCCGCTTCTGCGGTGACTCGGGCGACGGCATGCAACTCACCGGCACCGAGTTCACCAAGGCCGCGGCGCTCCACGGCAACGACCTCTCGACGCTGCCCGACTTTCCGGCCGAGATCCGCGCCCCCGCCGGCACGCTGGCCGGGGTGTCGGGCTTCCAGCTCAGCTTCTCGTCGCAGGTGGTCTACACCCCCGGCGACGCGCCGGACGTCCTGGTCGCGATGAACCCCGCCGCGCTGCGGACCAACCTCGCCGATCTCCTCCCGAACGGCGTCCTGATCGTGAACCTCGGCGCCTTCACAGCCAACAACCTCGAGAAGGCCGGCTACAAGAGCAACCCGCTCGAGGACGGCAGCCTCGATCAGAAGTACCGCCTCTACAAGGTCGATATCTCCAAGCTCACCCAGACCGCGCTCGCTGACAGCGGCCTCTCCACCAAGGAGATCGGGCGCTGCAAGAACTTCTTCACCCTCGGCCTGATGTTCTGGATGTACAACCGCAACATCGTCCCGGAAGTCGAGAACATCAAACAGAAATTCTCCAAGCTCCCAGCAATTGCCGACGCCAACGTCAAGGTCTTCAAAGCCGGCTACCACTACGGCGAGACCGCCGAGATCTTCACCACCAGCTACGAGGTCAGGCCGGCCACCGACATCCCGAAGGGCAAGTACCGCAACATCACCGGCAACGAAGCGACCGCCCTTGGCTGCGTCGCCGCGGTCAAGCTCTCGGGGCTGCGTCTCTTCCTCGGCAGCTACCCGATCACGCCCGCCTCCGACATCCTCCACCAGCTCTCGCTCTACAAGAACTTCGGGATCGTGACGTTCCAGGCGGAGGACGAGATCGCCGGCATTACCGCGGCGATCGGCGCGGCGTTCGGGGGCTCTCTGGCCCTCACCACCACCTCCGGCCCGGGCATGGCGCTGAAGAGCGAGGCGATGGGCCTGGCGCTGATGACCGAGCTGCCGCTCGTGATCATCGACGTCCAGCGCGGCGGTCCGTCGACCGGCCTGCCGACGAAGACCGAGCAGTCCGATCTCCTTCAGGCCTACTACGGGCGCAACGGCGAGTGCCCGATCCCGGTGATCGCCGCCTGCACCCCGGCCGACTGCTTCAACATGGCGGTCGAGGCCTTCCGGCTGGCGGTGAAGTACATGACCCCGGTCATCCTCCTCACCGACGGGTATCTCGCCAACGGCGCGGAGCCCTGGCTGCTCCCGAACATCGCCGATCTGCCGAAGATCGAGGTCGCCTTTCGCACCGATCCGGTGGGCTTCCAGGTCTACGCGCGCGACGCCGAGACGCTGGCCCGCCAGTGGGTCCGGCCGGGCACGCCGGGCCTCGAGCACCGCATCGGCGGCCTCGAGAAGGACTTCACCAGCGGCAACGTCTCCTACGATCCCGACAACCACGAGGCGATGATCAAGATCCGCGCGGCCAAGGTCGCCGGGATCGCCAAGGATATCCCGCTCCAGGCGATCAACGGCGAGCCCACCGGCGATCTCCTGGTCCTCGGCTGGGGCGGCACCTACGGCGCGCTGACCAAGGCCACCGACGAGTGCCGCGCGCGCGGGCTGAAGGTCTCCTCCGCGCACCTCCGCCACCTCAATCCGTTTCCCGCGAACCTCGGCGAGATCCTGCGTTCGTTCAAGCGGGTGCTGATCCCCGAGCTCAACGATGGGCAGCTGATCAAGATCGTGCGCGCGCAGTTCCTCGTCGACGCGCAGGGGCTGAACAAGATCCAGGGCAAGCCGTTCAAGGTCGCCGAGGTGGTCGCCTCGATCGAGGCGCACGTCGGTGTCGTCAAGGCCGCCGAGGGTGGCCGTTCGCACGTCCAGGGAGAGGTGCGCGCATGAGCACGAATGGAACCAACGGGACCGCGGCTGCGCCGATCAAGCTGACCCGCAAGGACTTCACCTCCGACCAGGACGTCCGCTGGTGCCCCGGCTGCGGCGACTACGCGATCCTCGCGCAGGTGCAGAAGGTGATGCCGGAGCTGGGCGTCGCGCGCGAGAACATCGTCTTCGTCTCGGGGATCGGCTGCTCGAGTCGCTTCCCGTACTACATGAACACCTACGGGTTCCACGGCATCCACGGACGCGCCCCGGCGATCGCCAGCGGGCTCAAGATCTCGCGCCCCGAGCTGCAGGTGTGGGTGGTCACCGGCGACGGCGACGGGCTGTCGATCGGCGGCAATCACCTCATCCACGCGCTGCGCCGCAACGTCGACCTCAAGATCCTGCTCTTCAACAACCGGATCTACGGCCTCACCAAGGGGCAGTACTCGCCGACGTCGGAGCTCGGCAAGAAGACCAAGTCGACCCCCTACGGCTCGATCGATCACCCGTTCAATCCGATCTCCGTGGCGCTCGGTGCGGCGGCCTCGTTCGTCGCCCGCACGATCGACACCGAGACCAAGCACCTCCAGGAGATCCTCCTCCGCGCCGCGCGCTTCAAGGGCAGCGCGTTCATCGAGATCTACCAGAATTGCAACGTCTTCAACGACGGCGCGTTCGAGGTGGTGACCGACAAGGCGACCAAGTCGGACAACCAGGTGGTGCTCGAGCACGGCAAGCCGCTGATCTTCGGCAAGGAGCGGAACAAGGGCGTGCGGCTGACCGGCATGTTCCAGCCCGAGGTGGTGACGCTCGGCGAGAACGGGATCACCGAGAAGGACCTGCTGGTCCATGACGAGACGGCCCCCAACGCCGGTCTCGCCTTCCTGCTCTCGCAGCTCGAGCCGCCCGCCTTCCCGGTGGCGCTCGGGGTGCTCCGCGCCGTCGAACGGCCGACCTACGACCAGCTGGCGGTCGATCAGGAGAAGAAGCTCCTCGGCAGCAAGGGCGACGGCGATCTCAGGAAGCTGCTCCACTCCGGGGAGACCTGGGAGGTCTCGTAGCCCCGAAGCCGGAACGGGAACAGGAACGGCAGCGGGAACGGCAACGGAAACGGCAACGCGAACGGGAACGCGAACGGGAAGGGCTCGGCGCGGTTACGCAGGCGGTGATGCACACGCGGAGTGCCGGGCTGCTCCCGCAGCGTCGACAATCGCCTCGGCTTCGGCGATCTTGAGTCCGCAGGCCGGGCAGCGCGCGAGCGCCGCGAGACCACCCTCGGCGAGGTGACCGCTGGCCGACGCGCGATCGTGACGGTCGGTCACCCGGCCGGCCACGCTGGGGCCGGCGAGGCCACGGAGAACGACGGCGTCGCGCGCTCGCTCGTCGACGCCCGCGGGCCGGTTCAGCTCGGGCTCCCGCGATCGTCCGTCTGGGTCGCTTTCCGCGGCGCGGGCCGATCGAGCGACCGGAGAAAGGCCGACCATCGCGATGCGCATCGCCTCCTCGTCGAGCCTCCGGCGCGCCCGCTCCGCCCGATCCGCGTCCTCGTGCCTCTCCCGGATCGCTTGTTCCAAACGCGCCTCGACGGCTCGTCGCTGGCGCCGGCTTCCCTCCACGGTTGCCTCGCGGTCCACCTCGCGCTCCAATTCCACGAACACGCGCCGCAGTCTGCGGTTGGGGTTGCACACCTCCCGCACGCGATCGAACCATCCGATTCGCTTCGCCTCCAGCAGCTTCACTTCCCGCGCCAATGATAGCACCGCGGGCCATGCGGGAGCGCGCGATCAGAGCCCGATGCGCTCCATCAGCGACGTGACAGCGGCGGCGAAGGCATCCGGCTCCTCGATCGCCGAGAGGTGCCCGGCGCCCGCGATCTCGAAAAGGTCGGCGCCTGCGATGGCGTTCTGGAGCTTTCGCGAATCGGACGGTGGCGTGAGCGCATCGAGCGCGCCGACCACCACCATCGTCGGTACGCGGATCGCCGCGAGCCCGGGCGTCGCGTCGGGGCGGTCGCGCAGGGCGGCGAGGGCCGAGGCCACACCGTCGGTCGATTGCAGTCCGGCGATGGCGAGGGCGAGGTCGAGGGCGTGGCGCTTTCCCGGGGCTACCAGCCTGGGCACGAACTCCTCGACGAACCCGGCGGCGCCTTCCCGCACTACCCGGCCGATCGCCAGGTCGCGGCCGGCGCGGCCCTCGGTGCTGTCCGCAGCGGAGCGTGTGTCTGCCAGCAGCAGGCCGGCCATGCGATCGGGATGGCGGCGCGCGAAGGCCAGCGCCGCGTAGCCGCCCATCGAGAGTCCACCGACGGTGGCTCGCTTGATCTCGAGGTGATCGAGCAGCCGCGCGGCGTCGTCGGCGTACCCCTCGATCGTCCCGATCCCGGTCGACTCGCCGAGGCCGCGGAAGTCGAGCGCTACCACCCGGACCGTGCGCTCGATCTGGCGCGCCAGCGGCTCCCACATCCTTCGGTCGAGCGGGAAAGCATGAAGGAGCAAGAGCGGCGGCCCCCGTCCCCAGTCTTCGTAGCCGAGCGTCACGCCATCGAGATCAACGCGCATCAATTCTCGCGCGGCGTGACCGGGCGTGGATAGGCGCCCTTGGCGAGCCGCGGTCGCTTCGGCCCACCCGGTCGATCACCGTCGGAGATTGCGCCCGGCGGCACCAGGCAGCCCGGTCCGTGGCCGATCAGGTCGTTCCGCTTCGCCTGGACGAGCGCCGCGCGCACCAGCGGCGCCTGCGCCGGATCCCAGTAGAGGAGCAGCGCCTTTTGCAGTCGCTTTTCGCGCAGGCCGCGCGCGGTGTAGCAGGGCGCGCCCGAGAGCGGGTCGAGCCCGGTGTAGTACATCGTCGCCGCGAGCGACATCGGCGTCGGGATGAAGTCCTGCACCTGGCGCGGCCGGAGGTTGTGCTCCTTGAGATAAAGCGCCATCTGGACCATATCGGCCAGCGTCGAGCCGGGGTGCCCGCTGATGAAGTAGGGGACGAGGTACTGGTCCTTCCCCGCCTCCTGCGACGCGCACTTGAACTGATCGGCGAAGCGCTCGTAGCTGTCGATGGTGGGCTTCTTCATCAGCTTGAGCGTCGCCGGCGAGGTGTGCTCGGGCGCCACCGAGAGCTGCCCGCCGACGTGATGCTTCGTCAGCTCGCGCATGTACTCCGGCGAGAGCTGCGCGAGGTCGTAGCGGACGCCGGAGGCGATGTGAACCTTCCGGACACCGTCGGCCTCGCGGACTTTTTTCATGAGATCGATCAGCGGGCCGTGATCGGTCTTGAGGTGCTCGCACACCTCCGGGTGGACGCAGGAGAGGCGACGGCACTTGGTCTCGAACTTCTCGTCCTCGCAGCGCATCGCGTACATGTTCGCCGTCGGGCCGCCGAGGTCGGAGATCACCCCGCGGAAGTCGTCCATCCGGCGCAGCGCCCGCACCTCGCGCAGGATCGACTCGGCGGAGCGATTCTGGATGATTCGCCCCTCGTGCTCGGTGATCGAGCAGAAGGTGCAGCCGCCGAAGCAGCCGCGCATCGCCACCAGCGAGTGCTTCACCGTCTCGAACGCGGGGATCCCCCGGTCGTACGACGGGTGCGGCGCGCGATTGAACGGCAGGTCGTAGAGCGCGTCCATCTCCTCGGTCTCGAGCGGGAGCGCGGGCGGATTGAAGTAGACCGCGCGGCCTCCCGAGCGCTGCACCAGCGGTCGGGCGTTGTAGGGATTGGTCTCGTGATGGAAGAGGCGCGCCGCGCGCGCGTAGGCCGCTTTGCCCTCGGGAGTCGGCGCCGCGATCTCCTCGTAGGCCGGCAATTCGAGCGCCCGCCCGTCGGTGACGTGGGCGGAAGGATAGGCGCACACCGCGTCCGCCTCGGCGCTGGTCATCGGCCAGGCGGTGCCGCGGACATCGCGGATCCGCTCGATCGGCTCGCCGGTTTTCAGGCGCTGCGCCACCTCCCACACCGGCCGCTCGCCCATCCCGAAGATCAGGAGATCGGCCTTCGCGTCGAGAAGGATCGGCCGCCGCACCGTGTCCGACCAGTAGTCGTAGTGCGCGATCCGGCGCAGCGACGCCTCGATCCCGCCGAGGACGATCGGCACATCGGGGTAGGCCTCGCGCGCGCGGTGCGAGTAGACCAGCGTGGCGCGATCGGGCCGCGCGTTGGTCGCGCCGCCCGGAGAATACTGATCCTCGCTGCGGTTCTTCTTCTGCGCGGTGAGGCGGTTCAGCATCGAGTCGAGGTTGCCGGCCGCGATGCCGAAGAAGAGGCGCGGGCGCCCGAGGCGGCGGAAGTCGTCGGCGCTTCGCCAATCGGGCTGCGCGAGGAATCCCACCCGGAGGCCGCGCCCTTCGAGGAAGCGCGCGATCAACACCGGGCCGAACGCCGGGTGATCGACGTAGGCATCCCCCGAGACGATCACCACATCGACCGCGTCCCACCCGCGCGCGCGCACCTCCGCCAGCGTCGTCGGGAGGAACGGATGTTCGTGGCGGTGCCGGACCAGGCGGCGGGCGGGGACGGGCTGCACTACGACAGCATCATTTCATCGCCAGACCGACCGCCATCAAGGCCCCGGTACTTAAGGAGAAGCATGGCGTTGAAGATCAGCCCGAGGACGGCGAAGACCCGCCTGCGATCCTTCGCCACCGCCCCGGCGATCCCGAGGCCGGCGCCGATCAGCGCCACGAACATCCCCCCGAAGATCGCCAGGCCGATGCCGATCGCGGCGCCCGACTTCTCGTCGAGCTCTCCGCCCGGGGCCGACGCGGCCATCAGCCCGCCGGCGGCGATCACGATGAACATCCCGGGCCCCGCGATCAGCGAGATCACGAACGAGGCGATCCCCAGCCCGGAGTGCTTCCGTTGCGCCTCGGGGATGGGGGCTCCGTGGTTGTTCGGGTACACCGGGGTCCGTAGTTGCTGATCATCGCGCGCTCCTTCTTTGAAATTCGCCCTGGAGGTCTAGGCCGCGACCTGCGGCTTGAGCTTGACCTGGATGCCCACGCTGGGGCGCAACGTCACCGACGGCACGGGCTCGATCTTCTGCGCCGGAACGAGGTGCAGACGATAGCGCTGCACCACCATCGCGAGGATGATCTGCGCCTCCATCAGCGCGAAGTTGTTGCCGATGCACTGGCGCGGCCCGCCCGCGAACGGGAAGTAGGCATAGCGCGGTCGCTCCTTCACCTTCGGGGCGGTGAAGCGCTCGGGATCGAAGCCCTCCGGGTTCTCCCAGAAGTCGGGATGGCGGTGCGTGACGAACGGCGAGAGCATCACGATTCCGCCCTTCGGGATCCGGTAGCCGCCGATCTCGTCCTCCTCGATCGCCTCGCGCGAGAACAGCCACGCCGGCGGGTAGAGGCGCATCGTCTCCTCGATCACCATCATCGTGTACTTCAAGTTCGGCAGGTCGGCGAGCGTCGGCACGCGCCCCGATAGCACGGTCGCGACCTCTTCGTGCAGCCGCCGCTCGACGGTGGGGTTCTTCGACAGCAGGTACCACGCCCAGGCCATGAGGTTGGCGGTGGTCTCGTGGCCCGCGAGGAAGAGGGTCATCACCTCGTCGCGCAGCTGGGCGTCGCTCATCCCCTCGCCGGTCGCCTCGTCGCGCGCCGCCATCAGCATCGAGAGGAGATCGCCGGTGTCCTCGCCCGAGCCGCGCCGCGTGGCGATCACCCCGTTGACCACCCGGTCGAGGGTCTTCAGCGCCTTGTTGAAGCGGCGGTTCTGCCGCGTCGGCATGTGCTCGCACAGGAAGAGCTGCTGGAAGCGCTCGTTGGTGACCTCCAGCGCGACGGTGAGGGCCTTGCCCACCTCCTCCGCCTCGCCGAGCAGATCGACCGAGAAGAGGGTCTTCCCGACGATCCCGAGGGCGAGCTTCATCATCTCCGCGGCGACATCGATCGGCTGCCCGCTCTTCGCCGCCTCGTGCCAGCCATCGAGCATCGTGGCGGTGTTGTCCGCCATCGTCGAAGCGAAGCCCGCCAGGCGCTGCTTGTGGAACGCCGGCTGCGAGAGCCGCCTCTGCCGCCGCCAGAAGTCCCCGTCGCTGGTGAGCAGCCCCTCCCCGACGAGCGGCTTCATCCGCTCGTACATCATGTCCTTCTTGAAATTGGTGTGGTGCGACTGGAGGACGTGCTGGATGTAGTCGGGATGATTCAGGAAATTCATCTGCACCACCATCCGCAGCCGGACGATGTTGCCGTAGTCGCGCGCGGCGTTGGAGAGCAGCCCGAGCGCGTCGCTGCGCATCTCCGACAGGCTCCCGAACAGGAACGTCCCCCGCGGCCCCGGCGCCACCTTCGCCTTGACCATCGCCGGGCGTGCGCTGGTGAGCTCGCTCGTTTTCATCGGCGGCAGTGTAGCAGAAGCCGTCCTTGGCGGTGCTACGAAGCTGCTGTCGTCCGGCGCCCCGCCAGGTCGCGCGCCATCCGCAACGCAGCGCGGAAGCTGCCCTCCCGCACCCGCCCCGTCCCCGCGATGTCGTAGGCGACCCCGTGATCCGGCGAGGTCCGCACCAGTGGCAACCCGAGGGTGAGGTTTACCGCCTCGTCGAAGTCAATCAGCTTGAGCGGGATCAGCCCCTGGTCGTGGTACATCGCCACCACCGCGTCGTGGCGACCTGCGCCGAACGGCGGCGCCGCGGCGGTGCGGAAGATCGCGTCGGGGACATGCGGCCCGGACAATTCGAACTCGAACCGCTCCGCCAGCGGCCCCTCGGCCACCGCAGCGATCGCCGGCGCGATCACGCGCGCCTCCTCGTCGCCGAAGTGGCCCGACTCGCCCGCGTGCGGATTGAGGCCGCACACCGCCACCCTGGGCCTGGCGATCCCGAACTGCTCCGCCAGCGCCGACAGCGTCAGCGCGCAGACGTGGGCGATCCCGTCGACGGTGAGCGCACGCGGCACGTCGGCGAGCGCGATGTGGGTGGTGGCGGGCACCACGCGCAGATGGGGCCCGGCGAGCATCATCGCCACGCGCCGGACCCCGAGGCGCGCCGCCAGAAATTCCGTGTGCCCGGGGAAGGCGAAGCCCGCCGCGATCACCGCCGCCTTGTGGATCGGCGCGGTCACCAGCGCCGCGATCTCGCCCCGCCGCGCCGCCACCATCGCCGCCTCGAGGTACGCCACCTGCGCCGCGCCACCCTCGGGAGTCGGCCTCCCAGGTTGCACCTCCGCGAGCCGAGTCACCGCCTCCACCCGCGCCCCGCACGCCTCGGGCGAGGGCACTCCCGCCGCCTCCGCCGCCCGCTCGAGCACGCCTGCGTCGCCGAACACGATCGCATCCCCGCCACCGCCGGCCGCCAGCGCACGGACGATCAGCTCCGGCCCGACGCCGGCAGGGTCGCCGAGGGTGATCCCGATCCGCACGCGTGGACACGCTACCACACGTTTGCTAGGATCCGCGCGCTCATGGAAAACGCCGAGGCAGACACCGCTCCGCAGGCGCCTCCCGCGACGGTGGAGCGCAAGAAATACCTCGTCTTCGCCGCCCTCTTCACGATCTCCTTGGCGGCCGATCAGGTCACCAAGATCTGGGCACGCTCGTCGCTGAAGGGCCACCCGCCGATCACCGTCATCGAAGGCTTCTTCGACTTCCGCTACTCCGAGAACCCCGGGAGCGCCTTCGGCCTCTTCCGCAACGTCGCGGGCGCGCGCTGGCTGCTCCTCGGCATCGGCCTGATCGCGATGGGCGTGGTCGTCTCGCTCCTCCGCAAGGTCAAGCCGAACCAGCTTCGTCTCGCCGCCGAGCTGGGGCTCCTCGCCGGCGGCGCCCTCGGCAACATCATCGACCGGGTCGCCAGCGGCGTGGTCACCGACTTCGTGCTCTGGAAGATCCACCAGCACGAGTGGCCGGTGTTCAACGTCGCCGACGCGGCGCTGGTGGTCGGCGTGATCGCGCTCCTGTTCGACATGAAGGGCGACAAGGAGCCCCCGAAGAAGACGGACATCGAGAAGCCCTCCAAAAAGCGCAAGTGACTTCCACGTGAAGCCGGTCCTCTACTGGTTCACCGCCCCGCTCCTCGGCCGCGTCGAGATCCCCGCCTACTTCACCCTGCTCGCGGTCGGCTTCGGCCTCGCGATGTGGATCACCTACCGCGAGTCGAAGCGCATCCAGCTCGACCCCGAGCGGATCCTCGACGCCGACCTGTGGATGATCGTCTGGGGGATCATCGGCGCGCGCGTCCTGCACGTGATCGCCGATGGCCACTTCATGGAGTACGTCAACCTCTGCGTCAATCCGAAGCTCGTCCCCGCCTACGACCCCCCGGTGAAATTCTGCAACCTCGTCGCCGGCCAGCTCACCGATCCCTGCGGCCCCGACTTCCTGTGCGACACCGTGCGCCACGTCTGCTACCCGCCAGAGGACTGCTTCGCCGCGTTCGAGGTGTGGCGCGGCGGCCTCGCCTACTACGGTGGCTTCATCTGCGCCGTCGCCTTCTCGATGTACTTCCTGCGCAAGCACAAGATGCCGCTCGGGCGGGTGAGCGATCTCCTGGCGCCGACGATCGCCTTTGGCCTCTTCTTCGGGCGGATGGGCTGCTTCCTGAACGGCTGCTGCTATGGCAAGGAGACCGACTCGTGGATCGGCGTGCGCTTCCCGAAGTGGGGCTCGGCGTGGCACGCGCAGGTCGAGGCGAAGCGCATCTCCCAGGGCGCTTCCTCGTCGCTGGCGGTGCACCCGACGCAGCTCTACGAGGCGGTCGCCTGCCTCGCGATCGCGGCGTTCCTCTACTTCGTGTGGCGCCCGCGCAAGCGCCACGACTGGGACATCCTCGCCGGCTTCATG
Source organism: Myxococcales bacterium (assembly GCA_009692555.1). Classification (GTDB taxonomy): domain Bacteria; phylum Myxococcota_A; class Polyangia; order Palsa-1104; family SHYY01; genus SHYY01. Next base: position 28,395 of record SHYY01000025.1, on the reverse strand, counting down.
CTGCTCTACGCCATCGCCCGCTCGGCGATCGAGGTGTTCCGCGACGACGACCGCGGCGTCTTCCTCGGCGGCTGGCTCTCGACGTCCCAGATCCTCTCGATTCCGCTCGCGGCCCTGGCGATCTACATTTTCTGGCGCGTCCGCCGCCCGGCCGCCGTCCCCGCATAGGGGAGGAATGCGCTCCCCCGGAGGCGAGTTGTTCCACGTGACGGCATGCACCCGGTTCTCCTCCAGCTCCGGATCGGCGAGAACGATCTCGCGCTGCGTGCCTACGGCGTCCTGATCGCGGTCGGCTTCGTCTCCGGCCTCCTCCTCTGCACGCGCGAGGCGCGGCGCACCGGCCACGATCCGGACCGGATCCGCGACCTCTTCTTCTACCTCCTCGTCGCTGCGCTCGCCGGCGCGCGCCTGCTCTACGTCGTCACCAACGTCGCCGAGTTCCGGCGCGTCTGCGCGGAGGGCGACGCATCGCGCACCCCCTGGCGCCTGATCCTCGACTGCTCGCGCCCGCTCCACGTCTGGGAGGGCGGGCTGGTCTTCTACGGCGGCCTGGCCGGGGCACTGCTGGCCGGCCTCTTTTACACCCGCCGCCACGGGATGTCGTTCTTCGCCTCGGCGGACCTCGTCACCCCATCGCTGGCGATCGGCCACGCCATCGGCCGGATCGGCTGCTTCCTCGCCGGCTGCTGCTTCGGCCGGCCGACCGGATCCCCGCTCGCGGTGCATTTTCCCCCCGAGGCCCTGGCGTTCCAGGAGATGGTCGCGCGCGGGCTCCTGCCGGCGTCGGCAGGCTGCACCCCGGGCCTGCACCCGACCCAGCTCTACGAGGCGGCCGGCGAGCTGGCGATCTTCGTCCTGCTCGTCGTCGTGCAGCGGCGCAAGCGCCCGGCCGGCCACCTCTTCGTCCTCTGGATGGGCCTCTACGCCCTCCTGCGCGCCGCGATCGAGATCTTCCGTGGCGACCAGGCAAGGCGCTACGTGATCGAGCTCGCCACGCCCGCCCTCGACGGCATCCTCGGCCTCGACCCGGGCAGCGCGAGCTTTCTTTCCACGTCGCAGGCAGGCAGCCTGCTCGCTTTCGCGATCGCGCTGCTCGCCTGGCGCCGACTTGCCGGAACGCGAGCGTAGGCGCTGCCATTGCGGATCATGGTGCCCCAGGCGCCGCAGCAAACGTTCGGCCGCTACACCTGGGAGGACTTCGTCGCCCTCGACGAGGACGATCTCCGCGAGAGAGGTGGACGTAGCGCCGGATGCCGCAGCCTTCGCGGCGCACCGGCGATGTGGAGATCGGCCCTCGCGCCCGCTCAGCCGAGGAGCAGCTGTTCGTTCCCGAGGCGTGGGAGCCCGGCCCTCGGGCGGGCAGGGGGGGCCCAGGAGCGCGCGGCCGATCCGCCGGTCCGCGACCGTTTCCATTCTTGCTGGAGTTCCCGTTCCCGAGCCGGTGCGGCTCGGCTATCCTGCCCCGGTGCGCCCCGGCCCCGCCGTCACCGCCCTGCTCGCGCTCGTCTCCTCCTGCGGCTCCGACGGGATCCCGGCCAGCTCCGACGGCTCCCGGGCCTCGCCCGACGGCGCCGCGATCGACCTCGCCACGCCCGATCTCGCTCCCCGGATCGTCGACCGGGACGGCGACGGCCTCGACGACGCCGGCGAGCTAGCCCACGCCGCGGCCTACCTCCCCTACCTCTCGCTCTCGCCGCGGGACGGCTGCGACACGATGGGGCTCCTCGTGCGCGTGCGCCCGCACCCCGCTGACCCGTCGCTCCTTCACATCCTTTACGACCAGCTCTACGACCGCGACTGCGGCCTCGGCGGCCACCCGGGCGACGATGAGGTGTTCGCGCTCACCGTCGATCCCGCGCGCGCGCCGCCCAGCGGGATCGTGGCGATGAAGGCGATCTCCCACCAGGGAACGGCGTGCGAGCGCGTATCGGCCTGCGGTCGCTGCCCCGGCCAGACGCCCTGCGCGACGCTGACGAAGGGCGGCGTTCCGTGGCCCGCGGTGTGGCCGAGCCGCGGCAAGCACGGCACCTACGTCAACCGCGCCGCGACCTGCACCCTCGCCGGCACGTGCTTCGATACCTGCGAGGACAACCCGGCGCCCCGCGCGCCCCCGCTGGTCAACGCTGGCGAGCCCGGCCATCCACTGGTCCACGACCTCACCAGCGAAGGCTTCATCACCGACACCAACGGTTGGAAAAGCGCTGCCCTCTTTCACTTCGACCCGTGGGGGCCCGAAAAATTCGGAGGAGCCGGCGTGGTGGCGAACGATCTCGTCGACCCGGCCTTCGACACCCCCGCCTGTCGGTAGGCGGTCACACCGGACGGGTGAACCGGCGTTCACCAACCGCCGGATCTCGGCTCCCACCGCGCCTGTGGCGGCCGATCGACGTGGCACGCCGCCTGCTAGGGCCGCGCCCATGCGCTCTCTCATCCTCTGCGCCGCCTCGCTCCTGCTCTCCGGCTGCCTCAGCCATCTGCCTCCCGTCAAGCACACCCACAGGGGCATCCACTGGGCCGCCGATTTCGATGCTGCAATGCGGGAGGCGGCGCGCACCGATCGCCCGATCCTGGCCTGTCTCGTGGCGGGCGAGGTCGACGGCTTCTGCTGATACGGCGGCGACGTGCTGCGGTCGGCAGCGCTCAGCGACCCGAGGGTGATCGAGCTGGTCAACCAGAAGTTCGTGCCGGTGTGGATCAATGTCCGCACCACGCCGCTGCCGGCGCTCCCGTCGGTGCGCGAGACGCTGGTCAACGCGCGCACCAATGAAGTCGGCAAGGTCGACGATGCCTTCAGCCGCGGCTTCTTCGTGCGGACCGCGATGCTCTCGCCGGATGGGCAGACGCTCCTCAACCGCCAGGCGAGCACCATCGCCGGCTCGATGGCCAAGATCGCCTTCGACGGTGAGCTCGGCTACGCCGAGGTGAACCCGGGCCAGTACCTGGTGATGCTGCGCCGCGCCCTGGAGCGGCAGGCCGATGCCAGGCGGATCGCTTCGCGCCACTGAGCCTGACCGGGCCTGCAGGGCCGATCTCCACTAGCTTTCCCGAGGCTTCCCTGATAAGTCACGCCTGATGAAACGCCCGAACCACCTCCTCCTCCCCGTCGTCACGGCGCTCGCAACCACCCTCGCCGCAGCGGTCCCCGCGCGCGCCCAGCAGGACGTCGTGAAGCTCTCCGAGAAGCTCAACCGCAAGGCGATGGAGGACTACGACTCGCTCGAGTTCGACTCGGCGCGCCAGACCCTGCTCTCCGCCATCTCCAAGCTGCGCGACGCGGGGCAGGACGAGACGCCGACCGCCAGCAAGATCTACATGAACCTCGGGATCGTCTACATCCTTGGCTTCAAGGACAAGAACCGCGGCGTCCAGCAGTTCGTGAACGCGCTCAAGATCGATGGCACCTCGGCGCTCGACCCGGAGCGCGCCACGCCCGAGCTGCAGGAGGCGTTCGACCTCGCCGCCGCGCAGATGAAAAAGGATGGCCCGCCGGAAGGCAACGGCGGCCACAAGAAACCACCGCGCGGGGAGGACCCTCCGCTCGCCAGCACCGTGCACGGCCTGCAGCACTCCACCGTCGACGAGGGCAAGGCCGGGCTCGATGTGCCGATCAAGGCGCAGCTCGGCTCCGACGTCGCCGCCTCGCGGCTGTTCCTGTTCTATCGCAGCGCCGGGCAGGAGGACTACGTCTCGGTGCCGATGAACGTCAACGCCCAGGGCGACTGGGTCGGGATCATCCCCGGCGAGGCGATGGAGGGCAAGGCGGTGCAGTACTACTTGGAGGCGCGCGACGCCCGGGGCCGACCGGTGATCGCCGTCGGTGCGGCCGCCAATCCGAACATCATCACGGTCAAGGAAAACAAGATCGAGACTGAGGACCCGCTGAGCGGCCTCCGGCACAACAAGGACCGCGACAAGGACAGGGACGGGGATCCGACCCGGTCGCGCGGCTTCGGGCGCATCTTCCTGAACGTGATGGGCGGCACCGCCGTCGGGATCGCTCCGGCCGGCAGCAACACCGAGGTCGCCTACCTCTACCAGCAGAAGGATCACACCTACGTGCCGCAGCCGATCGGCACCACCGGCACCGTCCTCGGCCCGGTCCACTTCGCCCTCGAGGTGGGCGTCAACGCCACCCGCCACGTCGGGATCTCCGGGATGGCGCGGGTCGGGTTGACGCTGACCAACAACGCCGATTCGGCGCCCAACGCCACCTACGAGCCGCCCCTCGGCGGAGGCACCACCAAGGCGGGGAACGACTTCGCGGGCATGATCCGCCTGCGCTACCAGTTCCTCGAGGGCAAGTTCCGCCCGCTCCTCCACGTCGGCGTGGGTGGCGGCCAGATCCGCCACGTGATCGACATCTCGGGCGCCGAGGACACCGATCACCCCCTGGTCGATCGGTCGACCGCCGAGGCCTACAACCAGCGCGGCACCCCGGTCCAGAAGAGCGAGCCGATCAACGAGGTGTGCCGCGATCACGCCCATTGCGTCGACACCGTGGCGATGGGCTACCTTTTGGCGGGGGTCGGCGGCGGCTTCTTCTTCGATCTCACGCAGTTCAAGAACGGCGGCGTCGGGATCCTCCTCGACATCGACGCGATCTTCGGCCTTCCCGTCGGTGGCGGGCTGTTCGGGATCAACTTCGATATCCAGCTCGGCATCGGCGCGCACTTCCTCTAGGAGGCTGTAGGCCGCCGTTTTTCGGGGTAGACTCCGCCCGATGGATTTCTCCTGGAGCGACGAGCAGAAGGCGCTCTACCAGGCGACGCGCGCGTTCGCCGAGCGCGAGCTGAACGAGCGCAACGTCGAGCGCGATCACACCGGCGAGTTCAACCTCGCGGGCTGGAAGAAGGCGGGCGAGTTCGGCCTGCACGGGATGGTGATCCCGGCCGAGTACGGCGGCGGCGGGGTCGATGTGCTGACCGCGGTCTCGGGGATGGAGGGGCTCGGCTACGGCTGCCGCGACGCCGGCCTGGTCCTCGCGATCTCGGCGCACATCGTGATCTGCGAGATCCCGATCTGGCAGTTCGGCAGCGACGAGCAGCGCCATCGCTACCTGCCGAAGCTGTGCACCGGCGAGTGGATCGGCGCCTACGGCCTCACCGAGCCCGAGGCCGGCTCCGACGCCTTCTCGCTCCGCACCACCGCGCGCCGCGAGGGCGATGTTTACAAGCTCAACGGGCAGAAGATCTTCATCACCAACGGGCCGATCGCCGACGTGGTGGTGGTGTTCGCCACCGTCGACCGCTCGAAGGGCGCCCATGGGGTGACCGCGTTCCTCGTCGAGAAGGGCTTCCCGGGCTTCCAGGTGGCCAAGGAGCTCGACAAGTGCGGCCTCCGGACCTCGCCCACCGCCGAGCTGTTCTTCGACGACTGCGTGGTCCCGGTCGAGAATCGCCTGGGCGCCGAGGGCGACGGCCCGCGGGTGATGCACGGCTGCCTGGAGTGGGAGCGCGCGTGCCTCATGGGCGCCTCGATCGGGATGATGGACTACCAGCTCGGCAAGGCGGTCGCCTACGCCAAGACGCGCCGCCAGTTCGGCCGCCCGATCGCCGACTTCCAGGCCATCTCCCACCGCCTCGCCGACATGAAGGTGCGCCTCGAGACCTCGCGCCAGCTCATCTACAAGGTCGCGTGGATGAAGTCGCAGGGGCTGCCCGCCTTCACCGAGGCCTCGATCGCCAAGCTGTGGGTCTCCGAGTGCCGCCTCGCCAACGCGATGGACTCGGTGCGCATCCACGGCGGTTACGGCTACATGCGCGAGTTCGAGGTGGAGCGTCACCTGCGCGACGTGATCCCGGGCGTGATCGGCGCCGGATCGTCGGAGATCCAGAAGAACCTGATCGCGCGCGACCTGCTCAAGGACTGACCTGGGTCCCTCTATAACCGCCCTGAAAACCGCTAGAAAGATTCATCAGCCGCGGCCGTATGATGAGCCGCGGAACCCTCAGGAGACAGCACGATGAAGCGCATTTCTAGCCTGGTTGTGATCCTGTTCGCGGCGGCCTGTGGCGGCGGCGGGGGCGGTAATCGTCCCTTCTTCACCGATGACGGCGGCGCCGCGGGCGACCTGGCGGGCCAGCTTCCCGCCGACATGACCGGGATGCCGGCGGCCGACCTGACGATGCAGGGGACGCCCGACCTGACGATGCAAGCGATGGTCGACATGGCGATGGCGACGCCCGCCTGTGACGACGGAATCAAGAACGGCGCGGAGACCGACACCGACTGCGGGGGCTTCCAGTGCGGACCTTGCGCCGACACCAAGGGCTGCAAGCAGAACAGCGACTGCAACTCGCTCGCGTGCTCGAACGGCAAGTGCGCCCCGGTGATGATGCAAAAGAAGCCGGTCGGCTCCACCTGCGCCATCTCGGCCGACTGCAGCGGCCTCTCGGCCAAGTGCTACAACCCCATCCCGCAGTACAACTGGTCGGCGCCCGGCGGCTACTGCTCGAACAGCGGCTGCGCCAACGACAACGACTGCGGCAACAACGGCTTCTGTGACGGCGACTCCAGCCTCTGCTTCGCCAAGTGCGCCGCCAAGGGGCAGTGCCAGGCCGTCAACGCCAACAACCGCTGCTTCAACTTCGACAACGCACACTCGGCCTGCCTGCCCAGCTCCGTGTCGAAGTGCAACCCCACCGATGCGAACGAGGCCTGCGCCTGCAACCGCCTCGGGTTGGACGACGTCGGCCACTGCATGACCAAGTGCACGCTGAACGGCGGCCAGTGCGCCAACGGGATGCAGTGCCTCTACCTGAACGCGCAGTACGACCTGAACGGGAAGTCGACCGGCGACGTCTTCGCGGGCCTCGTCTGCCTCAACCTCCCCGCGCAGCCGATCTTTCCAAACGGCGCCTGCACCCACATCGACAACTGCACCCAGAACTACGAGTGCGACATCTACGGCATCAAGCAGTGCAAGCAGATCTGCCAGAAGGGCGTCACGCAGTGCCTGAGCGGCACCTGCCAGAACGCCTTCAAGGTCAACGGCTTCGGCGTGAACTCCTACGGCCTCTGCCTGCTGTAACTACTTTTTCTCCAGAATCAAGAAATACTGGTAGGGGAGGAAGGTGGGCTCGGAGGCGAGGGTGAGCCCGGCGGCGTCGGCCTGCGCGAGGAACCGGTCGCGCGTCACGCGCTGCCCCATCGGTGGACCGACGAGCGGCTCGCGCTGATCGAAGTCGATGTTGACCAGCCGTCCGTCCGGCTTGAGCGCGCGCGCCGCGGCGCGGAGATAGCCCGCACCGTCGCGGAAGTGATGGAAGGTGTTGGCGATCAGCAGCAGATCGCACGACGCTGCGGGGAGCAGGGGGTCGTCCGGGAGCGCGAGGATCGGGCTCAGGTTGCGCAGCCCCGAGGCGGCGATCCGATCGCGCGCCAGCGCGAGCATCTGCGGCTCCACATCAACGGCGAAGACGTGGCCCGCCTCGCCCACCGCGCGGGCAAGACGGAGCGCGAACCACGCCGGCCCGGTACCGAGATCGGCCACCGTCTGCCCCGGCAAGAGCGCCAGCGCCTCCACCACCTCGTCGGGCCGCTGCCACTCCGCTCGCGCCGGATCCTCCAGCTTCGCGAGGTAGCCGGCGAGATCGTGGGGATTGCCGTGCGACCCGTGGTGACCCATCACACGGGCTCTCAGCCCCCGAGGGCGGTGATCGCCATCCCGGGCACCTTCAGCCAGCTCGGCGCGGCCTCGAAGGCGCACAGCTTCGGGCCGAGCAGGTGCACCTTGCGGTTGTCGTAGAACCAGGCCGGCTTCGGCGCGACCTTGAGCGGGCCGCGCACGATCGCCTTGTCGATCCCGTCGAGCATGAAGGTGTTGTGGACCCAGCCGAGGCCGCTCTGGATATCGCCGAGGGTGGCGCTCTGGTGGCCGCCCCAGGGCGTGGTGACGAAGCCGTAGCCGAGCGCGGGCCAGTGATTGATCGCCACCGTGCCGTAGCGCAGCAAGGCGATCGCGCGATCGAGCGCCGCACCGACGGTGGCGTCCTTCTCGTGGCGCGGGTGGATGATGATCGCCGCGTTGAGCGTGCCCCACATCCGGTCGTTCATGAACGTGGTGGCCGCGGCAAGGAACTCCACCGGATCGCCGGCCGGGAGCGAGGTTTCGCTGAGGATCCCGCAGAAGGGCTCGACGGTGAACAGCTTCTCGTCGAGGTTGGCGGAGTCGACGCCGGAGATCATCGTCCAGGCCAGCGCGTCGGCGGTGGCGCTGCCGAAGGTCTCGACCTTGCGCCCGTCGGTGAGCTGGGCGTAGCGGTCGCGCGCGCCCGGGTAGTAGGCCTTCCGGACCGGCGCCTGCCCGAGCGCCTTGCCGACCAGCTTGCGGAAGGTCTCCCGCTGCGGCCACTTCTCGGAGACGATCAGCACCTTCGCCGCGTTGCAGTTGAACGAGCCGTTGTTGACCACCATGCTCGCCACGCTGCGCGCCTGGAACCACAGCTCGTCGTCGCTGTACTCGGCCGGGACGATCGCCACCGGCGAGACGTTGCCAAGCTCGGAGGTGATCGTCTTCTTGAGCAGCGGGTCATTCTCCCGCTTGCGGCGCTCGCGCTCCTCGCCCGGCGTGCCCCAGACGATCAGGTCGTGGGTGCGATCGGAGCCGGTGATGTGGATATCGTCGACCGCGGCGTGCTCGGTGAGGTACTTCCCGGCGTCGCCGCCTCCGTAGACCACCTTCAGGTAGCCGCGCTTGATCAGCGGGGCGAGGGCGCGCTCCAGGATCGGGCCGATGTACTCGTTGACCGGGTTCATCTTGAGGACGCAGACGTTCCCGTCGACGAACAGCTTGTAGAAGGCGTCCATCGGCGGGATCGAGGAGACGTTGCCCGCGCCGAGGATCAGCGACAGTCCACCCTGCGGATCGCGCTTCTGGTAGAAGGCCGCCTGCTTGGCGCGCACCGCCGCCTCGTCGAGACCGGGGTCCATCAGGCAGCGCGCGGTGAAGCCGGCGAAGAGCGCCTTGTCGTGGCCCGAGGCGGGGAAGACATCGACCTCGACCCGCCCGTCGGAGCGGGTGCGCGCGCCGGCGCCGAGCGGAGGCCGCCCGCTGTGCGCCACGGCGGTCAGGCTCTCCACCAGCAGCCGGAGGTTGCGCAGCGTCACCGACGGTCCGCCGAGCCACTCCTCGCCCGAGGTGGTGCTGGCGGGATCGATCCCCTTGGCGCGGCACCCGGCGTGGGCCCACTCCTCCGCGATCGCGGCGACCGAGGGGATGCACTCCGCCGCCAGGCGCGCCTTGTCAGCGACGGGGAGCCGCGCGAACTCGGTGGCCTTCTCCTTGACCGCCAGGACCGCCGCGTCGAGCCCGGCGTGCGGTGTCTCGTGGGTGCTCACCGCGTCCGCGCTCATTTTCAAAGACTGCTGCGCCATCTCACGCTCCTTGGGAAAGCAACGGCGGCGGAAACCGCGCCTGGTCCAGCAACGGGGAGGAGGGAGGATTACTGGAGGAGCTGATTGAACTTCTTGATCGCGCCGGCGGCGTCGCTGTCGCGGACGTCGACGATCTTCATCGTCTTCAGGTCGATGATCACCCAGTGATCGCGCCCGCTCTGGAAGTAGTCCTCGGACGAGTCGGTGGAGTCGTTCGCGTAGGTGTGGGGCGCCTTGGCCGCCGCGATCCAGCTGTTCAGGTTGGTCTGCACCTTCGCCTGCCCCGCCTCGACGACGATGCCGAACGCGACACCCCCCTTGGGGACGAAGCCCGCAGTCGCTTGAGCCAAGACCTTGGCTCCATATTTACAAGCGCCTCAGGTGAAGCCACCCATGAACAGCATCAGGTACTTCCCGCCCTTGACCTGGCGCAGCATGTCGAGGCTGACATCGCCGAACTTGTTCGGTGCGTCGCTGGCGAGCCCGGTGGTCGCGGTGGCGGCGAAGTAGCCCTGGAATTTGAGGTTCTCGACGGTGTCGCCGACCGCGTTGCCGTACGGGCCGGGCGGATAGCCTGCCTGGGCCGGCATGGCCAGATCGGGCATCGGCTGGGCGGCCATCGCCAGATCGGGCGTGCCCTGCTTGATCATCGCCAGATCGGGCGCGTCGCCCCCGCGCGGGAAGTTGCCGTCGCCCCCGGGCGCGCCGCCGCACGCGGTGAGCGCCGCGGCGAGGCCGAACCCGAGCGCGCTTCTCGATAAGTGCTTGTTCATTTTGCTTCCTCCTGCGACCCACTGTCTAAGTGTTTTGGAGGGGTGTCAACCGGGCGCTTCTTCTTGATCCGCGCGTCGACCTCCTTTTCGGCCAGCCGGTCCTTGGCGTCGGACTGGAACTGGGCGTCGGGGTAGCGCGCCACCAGATCGCGGTAGATCTCGAGGGTGTCCACCTCCAGCGCCTCGGGCCACAGCGCGGCGAGCGCCTCCTGGCGCAGGGTGCTCGACGGGAATGCGCGCAGGAAGCTCTCCAGGAGATCGAGGCGGCGGCCCTTCGGCGGCTCGAGGGCGACATCGAGCGTGGCGCGCTCCGCGGCGACCTTCATCGCCGGTACGTCGGGGCCGCGCGGCCAGCGCTTGAGGTAGAGATTGGCGAAGGGCAGCCGCTCTCCCGCGGGGCCGGCGGTGGCGAGCCCCCGGGCGCGCTTCCACATGCGGGGGCGCACCACCTCCACCGCCTTGCAGAGCGCGCGCAGGGGAGGGCGGGAGCACTCGCGGAGCGGCGCCTCGTCGAGCGCGGCGAGCGCGCCGGCGGCGAGCCCCGAGGCGATCGCGGCGTCGATCGCGCGGTCGGTCCCGGCGTTGTCGATGTAGCGCTTCCGGAAGTCATCGCACGACCGCGCCGCGTCGTGCCCCTGGGCGGCGGTCATCGCTTCCACCGCCTCGAGCGACAGCCGCCCGCAGGGATGCTCGAGGAGCTGCTGGCGGTGCACGTCGCGCGATTCGCTCTTTTCGCCCTCGCGAAGGCGGCAGTCGCCGACGCCCCCGGCAAACCAGTCGGCGAGCGATCGGATCTCCGGATTCTGCAGGTCGCTGGTGGCGCGCGCCGAGAGCCGCTCCCGCGCGTGGGGCCCGAAGTAGGGCTCCTCGGCGTCATGGCGCGCCTTGGCCTCCGCGGCGATGGCGACGAAGTGGCGGCAGTCGGCGAGCGGGCCGCGGCGCCCGTACAGCTCGGCCAGCGCGATGCGGCAATCGAGCTCGGCGCGCTCGCGGATGCACGCCTCGTACTCCGCCGCCGCCTGCGGATATTGACCGGCCGCCTCGAACCGCACGCCGGCGGCGAGGCGCGAACCGCCGCAGCTCGCCGCTGCCACGCACATCGCCACGACCGCGGCGCGACCCATCGCGATCCCCCGATCCTCGTCTGGCTCCACGACGCGGGAGAATCCCGCGCCGCGAGCGCGGGGTCAAGCCGAGCGAAGCAGTTCCATGGTAGATCCGTCGCCCCATGGTCAGGCGGACCTCCGAGCCCGAGTTCATCCGCGTCCGCGGGGCGCGGGAGCACAACCTGAAGGTCGACGACCTCTCGATCCCGAAGCGCAAGCTGGTGGTCCTCACCGGCGTCTCGGGATCGGGCAAGTCGTCGCTCGCCTTCGACACCCTCTACGCCGAGGGCCAGCGGCGGTACGTCGAGTCGCTGTCCGCCTACGCGCGGCAGTTTCTCGGCCAGATGGACAAGCCGCGCTACGAGTCGATCCGCGGCCTCTCGCCGACCATCGCGATCGAGCAGAAGTCGGCCTCCTCGAACCCCCGCTCCACCGTCGGTACGATCACCGAGATCTATGACTACCTGCGGGTCCTCTTCGCGCGCGTCGGCGAGCAGCGCTGCCACCTCTGCGGCGGCCCGGTCCAGCCGCAGAGCGCCGCCGAGATCGTCGAGCAGGTGCTGGCGCTCCCCGAGGGAACTCGCCTGATGGTGCTCGCACCGACGGTGGTGGGGCGCAAGGGCGAGCACCGCGAGATCCTCGGGGAGGCGCAGAAGAAGGGCTACTCGCGCGCCCGCATCGACGGAAAAATCGTGAAGATCCAGGAGGCGCCGGCCCTCGACAAGAAGAAGAAGCACTCGCTGGAGATCGTCGTCGACCGCCTGACCGCGCGCGCCGAGGATCGCCCGCGCATCACCGACGCGGTCGAGGGCGCGCTCAAGCTCGGCGAGGGCACCCTGATCCTGGCGATCGACGGGGGCGAGGAGCGCGCGCTCTCCGAGGCCCGCGCCTGCCCGACCTGCGGGATCGGCTTCCCCGAGCTGGCGCCGTCGGCTTTCTCGTTCAACTCGCCGCTTGGGATGTGCCCCGACTGCACCGGCCTCGGCTCGTCGATGGAGATGGACGCGGCGCTGGTGGTGCCCGATCCGAGCCTCTCGATCCGGGCCGGCGCGATCGAGCCGTGGGCGACGGCGGTCACGCGCGGCGAGGGCTGGGTGTGGAACATCATCCGCGCGCTCACCGAGGAGTTCGGGATCGATCTCGATGTCCCGTGGCAGAAGCTCCCGGCGGCCAAGCGCGACCTCATCCTCCAAGGCAGCGGCGAGCAGCGGGTGCAGGTGAAGTGGGAGGGGCGCCACGGCGGCGGCTCGTGGGCGATGCGCTTCGAGGGGATCCTCCACTCGCTGATGCGCCGCTACAAGCAGACCTCATCGGAGCCGATGCGGCAGCACTACGAGAAGTACCTCCGCGAGGCGAAGTGCCGCGCCTGCCTCGGCGAACGCCTCCGGCCCGAGTCGCGGGCGGTGCGGATCGGCGCCCCGCCGAACGATCGTTCGATCGTCGGGGTGACCTCGCTCACCGTCGGTGGCGCCAAGGCGTGGTTCGAGGCGATCGGCCTCGCCGGGTCGCGCGCGGTGATCGCCAAGGAGATCCTGAAGGAGATCGATAATCGCCTCTCGTTCCTGCTCAACGTCGGCCTCGACTACCTCTCGCTCGATCGCGCGGCGGCGACGCTCTCCGGGGGCGAAGCGCAGCGGATCCGCCTCGCGTCGCAGCTCGGCGCCGAGCTGTCGGGGGTGATGTACATCCTCGACGAGCCGTCGATCGGGCTCCACCAGCGCGACAACCGGCGCCTGATCGAGACGCTGCAGAGCCTGCGCGACCTCGGCAACACCGTGCTGGTGGTGGAGCACGACGAGGAGACGATCGAGAGCGCCGACTGGGTGGTCGACTTCGGACCCGGCGCGGGCGAGCTGGGGGGCGCGGTGGTCTTTTCCGGCACTCCCGCGGCGCTGCGCAAGGATCGCAAATCGCTCACCGGCGCCTACCTCGCCGGGCGCGAGCGGATCGAGCAGCCCTCCCATCGCCGCGCGCCCAAGGGGACCCTGCGTGTCCGCGGTGCGCGCGAGCACAACCTGAAGGACATCGACGCCGCCTTCCCGCTCGGCGTGCTGACCGCGATCACCGGGGTCTCGGGCGCCGGGAAATCGTCGCTGATCAACGCCATTCTCTACCCGGCGCTGCGGCGGCACCTCCACGCCTCGCTGGACCCGATCGGCGCGCACGACGCGATCGAGGGGATCGAGCAGATCGACAAGGTGGTGGCGATCGATCAGCAGCCGATCGGCCGCACCCCGCGCTCCAACTCCGCCACCTACACCAAGGCGTTCGATCACATCCGTGACCTCTACGCCAACCTCCCCGAGTCGCGCGCCTACGGATTCGCGGCCGGCCGCTTCAGCTTCAACGTCAAGGGCGGTCGCTGCGAGGCCTGCGAGGGCGACGGGGTGAAGCGGGTGGAGATGCACTTCCTCGCCGACGTCTTCGTCCCCTGCGAGGTGTGCCGCGGGCGCCGCTACAACGACGCCACGCTGCGGGTGAAGTACAAAGGGCTCTCGATCGCCGACCTGCTGGAGACCTCGATCGCGCGCGCCCTGGACCTGTTCCAGCACCACCCGTCCTTGAAGCAGATCCTCGGCACGCTGGTCGACGTCGGCCTCGGCTACGTCGCGCTCGGACAGCCTGCGCCGACGCTCTCGGGCGGCGAGGCGCAGCGGGTGAAGCTGGCGCGCGAGCTGTGCCGCCGCGACACCGGTCGCACGCTCTACCTCCTCGACGAGCCGACCACCGGCCTGCACTTCGACGACGTGAAGAAGCTCCTCGCGGTGCTCGGCCGCCTGGTCGACGCAGGCAACACGGTGATCGTGATCGAGCACAACCTCGACGTGGTGAAGACCGCCGATTGGGTAATCGACCTCGGCCCCGAAGGCGGCGCGGCGGGCGGAGAGATCGTCGCCGCCGGCCCGCCCGAGGCGATCGCGCTGGCGGCGGCATCGCACACCGGGCGCTACCTCCGTCCGCTGCTCCGCGTGGCACGACGGGCGTAGCGACCCGGGAACTGGCGTGCCGCTCACCGGGCGGCGATCGGCGGCCGATCGATTCTGCACGCGGCGCTTGAAGGCGTGAAGGCATGAGGGTATCTGGGGGAAATGGCGCTGAGGAAAACGACGATCTACCTGCCGGAGCCGCTCCGGCGGAGGCTGCGCGATGCGGCCATGCTGCGGGACTGTTCGGTCAACGATCTCCTCCTGCAGGGCGCCGAGCGCGTGCTCGACAGCGAGGTGCAGCGGCAGGACGCAGCGACGCTGAAGCGGCTCGCGGGCGAGTCCTGGGATCGGCTGCGCGGAGGGCTCTATTCGGGCCCTCCGGCTACGGATCGCATCGACCAGGTGGTGTACGATCTCGCGGCCCGCGAGCCCTCCGCCGGTTACGGTCCCCCGCGCCCGCGCGCGCGTCCGGCCAAGAAGCGGCGCGGTCCGTAGCGTGGTCCGCACCATCTTCTACGACACCTGGGGCTTCATGGCCCTCGCCAACGCGCGCGACCCGGATCACGACGTCGCCGGGGATGCGAATCGGCGGCTCCTGCGCGACAGCTGCCACGCGGTCACCAGCGACTACGTCCTCGACGAGACGGTCACCGGCCTCCACAACGCCGCCGGCGCAGCGTGCGCGCTCGCCTTCATCGACTTCGCGCGGACCGCCCGGGCGGGCGGAATGCTCGAGCTGATCGCAGTGACCGAGGAGCGGCGCGAGCGGGCGGTGGTCATCTTCGAGCGACTGGCGGGGGACACGCCGCGCCTGTCATTCACCGACTGCACCAGCCTCTCCCTGATGGACGAGCTGGCGATCCCGCTCGCCTTCTCCCGCGGTCCCCATTTCCACCGCCTCGGCCCGAAGATCCGCCCGCTGTTCGAACCCGTCCCCGGGGGCGGCCTCCGCGCGGTCTGGCCCGCTGGCGCGCGTCGCTGAGGATCGGACCCATTTCACTGGCATTTGTGGTTGACGCCACGGCCCGCTGAGGCTCACGGCTCCGGCGGGGACCGGGGTGGTGGCAGGGTGCCCGCGCGTGTCGGCAGCAACGGAGTGTCGCTCCTCAGCCCGGTGTGGAGCGTCGGATCCCAGGTCGCGGTGCGCGCGGTCTCGCGGTAGTCCCATACCTCGTAGTGGCCGAGCTCGTGCGGGGCCAGCAGGCGGCCGATCGCGTCGACGAGGGGACGCGGCCGCTCGGGCAGCCAGAAGTCGAAATAGTGGACGTAGGCCCGATCGCCGGTCGCGAGGTTGAGCGCGTAGTAGTTGTGCGAGCGCGCGCCGACCTGCCGCAGGACCGGCTGCTGGAACGGCCGATCCATGTCGGTGCGAACCAGCTGCAGCGACGAGGAGGGCGCGTCCGCCACCCCCCGGCGGAGCTCGGCGCTGCGGGCGCACGGGCGCAGGAACTGGCGGTCGGCGCGCCAGTCGTGGATGCGCGTGGTGGTGAGCGAGTAGCGGTCGTGGGACTTGTCGGGCAGCTCGACGCTCTCGCTGATCGCGCGGCGGCGGCGAGACACGGCGAGGCGCGCGCTCCCGTCGGGAGGCTCGATCACGCTGTAGAGGTGGACCTGCTCGTGGCGATCGGCCCGCTCGCCGACCCGATTGATCATCTGCCAGTCGAGGAACTCGCTGGCGCCGGACGCGCCCGCCTCGCGGTAGATGTCGGCGCGGAAAGCCACCGGCCACGACGCACCGTCCGCGGGCAGGCGGAGCGCCTGGTTGATCGCGCGCCCGAGCGGCGCCTCGAGCAGGCCCGCGCCCGGGACGAAGCGCATCGTCGCCTCGAGGTCCACCGTCGGCAGGATCAGGTCGCACAGCCGCGGATCGAGGTCGCGCAGCGCGGCGATGCGTCCGAGCAGCATGGCGATCAGCGTGCGCACCTCGGCCTGCGGAGTGCGCGGCGCCTCGCCGAGCTGGAGGAGCGGCGGGATCACGATTCGACCGGCTTCCCCGGCTCGTCGGGCTCCTTGGACTTCTGCACCTCGTTCTTCAGATTGACCAGCCTGCCGAGGGTGGTCGCCCAGAACGGGGCGCCGAGCGTCAGCATCACGCACGAGAAGAGCAGCCCGGCGAGCCAGAACAGGGCATCGGCGATCATCCGGTTTCCCGACGGCCGGACGGTCCCGGGCGCGCACTCGCCGCGGTAGGCGCAAAAGCGGCGCGTGATCCAGCTCGATTGCCAGCCGATGCCGACCCCGGCCTCGTCGAGGATCGACGCGGTCTTCTGCGGCTCGAGGGCGAGATCCCGGTTCGAGGTATCGCGCCGCACCGCCCCCGGCGGCCCCTTGGCGTCGGCCTCGCTCGCCTCCTGCACGCCGAGGCGAACCGAGGTCTGGCGGATCGCCTCGACCTGCCGGACCAGCGCCTCGCGCGCCCCCTGGTCGCGGTAGAGGTCGGCGATCAGGTGCAGCCCGTCGAGGTTCATCACCACCACGGCGCTGAAGGCGACGCCGAGGGTGAGCCGGCGCATCACCCGCTTGAACTGCTCCGACGCGGTGGCCCCGATCGTCTGGTACCAGCGACGGGTGAAGCGCTCGAACGCCTCCATGTCGCCGCCGATCGCCTTCCGGATCGGATCGCCGCCCGCATCGCCCGCGTCGAAGTGCGCCCGCACGATGCCCAGAAGGTCGTCCTCGGCGAGGTAGTCGACGTCGAAGTGCAGCTTGCTGGTATCGGCGCCCACCGAGTCGATCCGCCGGCGGGTGTGCAGGAGCGGGTGGGTGAGCACCGCCCGCGCGAAGGCGTGCCGGATCGTCCACTCCTCGAGCGGGGCCGGGTTGACGAGGCTCTGCGTGGCCCGGAAGTTGTGGACCAGCGTGCGCAGCATGTCCGCCAGCAGCTTGCCGCGCAGCTTGAGCAGGCTGTGGATGACCTGGACCAGCGCGCTCACGAACAGGCTCGCCACCATCATCACCGCCGCGAACGCCACCGCCGTCTCGATCAGGGGGAACATCGCTCTCCTCGCTACAGCGTCTTCAGGAACTCGATCAGGTCGGCGCGCTGCGCGTCGTCAGCGACGGTGAACTCGTGGCCCTGGTTGCCATTGCCGGGGATGGGCGCGCCGTTCGAATCGAGGGTGCGGTAGAGGAACAGGCGCTCCCTGCCCTCGTCGGTCTTCGCGGCGTCGTACTCGAAGCCGACCTCGACCCGGTTGTAGGTCATGGTCCCGCGGTAGAACTCGCGGGGGCGGCGATCGGGCGGGCCCAGCAGCTTGTCCAGCGTCGGGACCGAGCCGTTGTGGAGATAGGGCGCGCGCGCCCAGATCCCGTCGAGCGGCAGGGCGAGGTAGCCGCTCGCCTTCGGGTCGTTGCCGCGGAAGGCGGAGAAGCCCCATAGATTCCGGCGCCCGCCGAACTCGCTCAGCACGGCCGCCGCCGCGGGCGGGAAGGCGCGCCGGCGTCCCTCGTCGGTCTTCACGTCGACCACCGTCATGTAGAGATCGCCCTTCGCCGCCCGCGCGATCGAGGCGCGCTCGCGATCGTAGAGCCCGTGGCAGGCGGCGCAGCGCGCGAGATAGGTCGCGCGGCCGCGCAGGGCGCTCGCCGGGTCGGGCCGGTCGAGCGCGTCGGGCCAGGGCGGTGGGCGGAGCCGCTCCTCGGTCCAGGCACCGACGGCCAGCACCTCGGGCTTGTCGACCGACATCGAGATCCCGCCCACACCGACGGTGGAGCCGAAGTTCCGCGCGCGGGAGTCGGCGGTGTTGCCATCCCAGTGATGCCACGGGCGGATCGCCGCGCCCTGGTTCCACAGCGACGGAAAATCGACCGTGGCGACGGTGCCGTCGTCGGGGACACCGAGCACCTCGTCCTTCACCGCGGTGAAGGCGTCGAGGCGCCTCGGGCCGTTGTCGGCGCGCCGGTCCATCCACTCGCGCCCCGGCTGTCGCTTCATCACCTCGACGATCCCGGTGTAGACCAGCTCCTCGGTAGGCGTCAGCGCGGGGCTGCCGAGCGACGCCAGCTCCTCGTTGATCGCGCCGAGCACGCTGCGCGGATTGAAGCGCTCGCTGTGCACGTTCTTGAAGAAGTAGCGCTTGAAGCCCTGGAGATCGGCGGTGTGGTTGGGCATCCCGTCGACGAGGTGGATGCTCCGGTCCCCGGGATCGCGCCAGCCGCCGCGGTGGCACGACGCGCAGTTGAACGAGACCCGCTTCAGCCGCACAGCGACGGGGAAGGGCGGCACCTGCAGCTCGGTGTCGGTGAGGATCAGCCCCCGCGGCACCGGGCGCGAGGCGTAGTAGGCGTGGTCGTTGTCGCTGGTGAAGCCGAGCTTCTCGTAGCCCCGCCCGTCGAGGTCATCGGGGAACAGGCGCGGCATCGCGCGGTAGATCCAGTAGGGGATGCCGGAGCGGAACTCGGTGCCGATCGGCGCGTAGCGGAACTGCCACACCATGTCGCGCTGCATCCCCGCCACCTCGACCGCGGCCGGGATCGCGCGCTCCGACGGGAGATCGAGCGCCAGCGTCGGGGTCGAGCAGAACAGCCTGCCCCCGTCGACCAGCACGCCCGCGAGGGCAAGCCCGAGGAGCAGCAGCGCGGGGACGAGGAACGGGAGCAGCGCGCCGATCCGATCGAGGATCCCGCGGGAGCGCGATCGCGCATCGGTCACCATGGCTGGCCGCCATTGAATTGTCAGCGGGGGCCGATGTTCAAATCCCGGTCAGTCGGCCATCAGTCGGCCAGGGCCCGCAGCTCGGGGGTGTTCGCCTGGAGGCGCCCGGTCTGGAGGAAGAAGCGGAGGGTGTCGTGGAGCGACTCCTCGAACGGGCGGTAGGTGTAGGCGAGCTCGCGCTCGGCCTTCGCCGACGAGACCCAGGTGTAGAGGCGGCTCGCCTTGACCAGCTGGCGCGAGAGGTCGGGCCTCTTTCCCGCGATCCGGAAGGCGCCCTCGACCAGCGCAGCGACGGCGTAGGCGAGCGCGAACGGCGCCTGCCGCGGCGCGGGGACACCGGCCACCTTCGCCACCCGCCGCACCATGTCGCCGATCTCGAGGTTGTGCCCGCCGAGGATGTAGACCTCGCCGATGCGGCCCCGCTCGAGCGCGGCGACGTGGGCGCGGGCGATATCGCGCGCGTCGGTGAAGGAGGCTCCGCCCGGGACGTAGACCGGCAGCTGGCGCTTCGCGAGGGCGAGGAAGGTGGTGGCGCTCGAGTGGTAGATGTCGCCCGGGCCGAGCGCGACCACCGGGCGGAGGACGCACAGCGGCAGGCCGCGCGCGACGAGGGCGAGGGCGGCGCGCTCGCCGCGCAGCTTCGAGATGAAGTAGTCGATGCCGAGCGCCTCGGCGTTGCCCGGGGTGCTCTCGTCGGCCACCCGGCGCTCCCGCGAGCCGCCCATCACCGCCGTCGACGAGGTGAGCACCGCGCGCGTCACCTTCGCCGCCAGCGCCGCGCCGAGCACGATCTCGACGCTGCCGGCGTTGACGGCGTACATCCGCTCGTTGTCGCCGGGGAGAAAGTGCGCCACGCCGGCGGTGTGGATCACCGCGTCGCAACCCTCCAGGGCGCGCTCGACCGAGGCGCGATCGAGCACGTCCCCCTCGGCGCGCTCGACGTTCAGCTTCTCGAGATTCGCGAGGCTGCTGGTGCGACGGACGAGCGCGCGCGCGGTGTGGCCTGCGGCGATCAGCTCGCGGGCGATCCACGAGCCGAGGAACCCGGTGGCGCCGGTGATCAGGACCTTCATGCTCTTGCTCCTCTCGAGGCGGACGGCGAAGGGTGGTGGGCGCATCCTACTCGAGCGACGTTCTCTTCGCGGAGACTCTTCAGCGCGCCCCGCCGTCGAGCGTCCCACCGACGGGCGGAGAGATCGCGAGCGACCCGAGCGCCTCCTCGTAGTCCTTCACCGCTTTTGCCTGCTTTGCGACGGCCACCGCCAGCGTGACCACGAAGGCGAGATCTCCGTCGACGATGTACTCCTGGCGCAGCGCGCTCCCGCCGCGGTCGAAGGTGGCATCGAGTCGGACCCGCTCGTCGCTCCCGGGCGTGATCCGCGCATCGCCGAAGCCTTGCCGGAGGAGAGCCGCCCGCGCGTCGGCGGCCAGCCCGAGCGCGGTCGTTCCGGGGATCACCCGCTGCACCCCGAGGGTGAGGCGCGCCCCGTCGGGGCTGGTGGCGAGGACCAGGATGCTCGGGTAGCCGATCTGCGGCGTCGAGTCCCAGCCGCGCGGGACCTCGAATGCGGCCACCCGGTACTCCTTCTTGCGATAGACCCGTCCGCCAGCGACGGCGGCGGCAGAGAGCGCGGTGGCAGCGACTGCGAGCGCGCAGGCGGCAGCAGCCAGCTCTCGGAGATTGGCGCGGCGCATCGGGCGGCAGTCTAGATCACTTCGCCCTTCGTGGGGGAGTCCCCGACCCAGGGTACGCAGTGGAGTCCCCGCATCAGGGGGACGCTTTGCCGCCTTCGGCGGGTCAACAAACTCAGCCGCCTTCGGCCGATCAGACGTCATCGCGGCGCCTGTGGGCGACGGGAGAGCGGGTGTTTCCCGGATTCTGGCGTGCTTCGAACGGCACTGACCGGACGAACAGTATCAAAGTCGCGTCTCTGCTCACTTTTCTCTTGCAGGGATTATACTGAGTAGAATATCTTCGCGATCCAAACACGGACGCTAGGACAGGACCAGGGGTACTCGATGAGAACAGAATCCGGTTGGGCGCGCGAGGGAGGGCGTTGACGAAGGTCGGTCGGACCGCGAAGGCGGCGACCCCGAAGTTCGATGTGGCAACGCTCGATCAGCTGGAGGCGGAGCACGCCGAAGGGTTCACGGTCGCCCAGATCGTCGACTCGTTCCTGTTGCGCGGGGTGAAGCTGTCCGAGGCCACGTTTCGCAAGTGGGTGCAGCTCGGGCTGCTGCCGCGCAGCCGTCGCGTCGGCCGCAAGGGCAAGCACCAGGGATCGCTCGGTCTCTACCCGGCGTCGACGGTGCGGCGGATCGCCGGGATCAAGCAGCTGATGGCGGAGAGCCTGACGATCGAGGAGATCCAGCGGACGCTCCTGTTCAAGGAGGCGATCGGGTCGATCGCGCACGGGCTCGGCGAGCTGCTGGACGGGTTCGATCGGGAGGTCGCGGGGCTGGAAGTGGCGACGGTGGCGGCGGAGCGGCGGGAGACGGCGCGGCTGCTGGCCGACGCCAGGAAATGCTCCGGCGAGCTGATTCGCCGGATCGAGGAATTGGAGCGGCGGATCGTGACGCCGCTGATGCGCGCCGCCAAGGCGCGAGCGTTTGGTGCCGGCGCCGGCGGTGGCGCGGGGGACCTTCTCTAGCCGCGGGTTCTGGCCCGGGCTGGACTGGCGCCGCCGTCGCTACGGCAGGCGCGGGAACGAGGAGGAGCGATGGACAAGGACCATGACGACGAGGACGTGGTGACCGAGGACAACGCTACGGAGGCCGGGCGGACCGACCCGGAGGGCGAAGGACCGCCCGCCCTGAGCCGCAAGGTCCGGCAGAAGCGGCGCACGCGGGCGCGCTCGAAGACCATCGCGCCCAAGCGGCTGACCAAGGAGGAGATCCTCATCGGTCAGGAGCTGCTGATGCCCGATGTCGATCGCCCGAGAGCGCGCGGGCAGTGCAAGGACATGCCGCGGCCCTGCCCGTTCGTGTCGTGCAAGCACCACCTGTACCTCGACGTCAACCAGGAGACAGGGTCGATCAAGCTCAACTTCCCGGATATCGATCCGTGGGAGATGCGCGAGACCTGCTCCCTCGACGTCGCCGACCGCGGCGGGATCACGCTCGAGGAGGTGGGGGAGATCCTCAACCTCACCCGCGAGCGCATCCGTCAGGTCGAGGTGTGCGGGCTGCTCAAGCTCAAGATGGGCAACGGCGACGGGGAAAACCCGCTGGGGTGATCGGCCCTCCCCGGAGCCCGGGGGTGCTTAACGGAGAAGGGGGTCCCTCCGCTCCCGTAGTCGTAGTCGTAGTCGTAGTCGATTCAGGGGCACTCGCGCGCGGGGGATCACCTCTCCGGCACATGCGCGTGAGCATCTCCACGATGCGGGTCAGCAACTCCATGGCCTGTGACGTCGAGCTTCTGGTAGGCCAGTATGGGCATCCTCCTTTGTGGCCAGGGTTGTCGGTTGGCAGGAGGAATTTGTTGCGGGAGGAAGTTCGATTGCCGTCGCTGCGGACGGGACGACTACGACTACGACTACGACTACGTGACGAGCAAGAGCCAGCAAGAGGGCCCCCTCCGCTGTTAAGCACCCGGAGCCCGGCTCCGGATTGACGCGCGTGCCGGACCCTGGTATGTCCCCGGGCATTTCCTGCCGGGAGGTGTTCATGGTCCGGATTCGACGGGCGCTGGTGAGCGTTTCCGACAAGCGCGGACTCCAGCGGCTCGCCGCGACGCTGCTCCGGCATGGGATCGAGATCCTTTCCACCGGCGGGACCGCACGCCTCCTCCGCGAGGCGGGCGCGACGGTCACCGACGTGGCGGCGCACACCGGGGCGAAGGAGATCCTCGACGGGCGGGTGAAGACGCTGCATCCGCGGATCCACGGCGGGCTCCTCGGCCGCGACACCGTCGCCCACCGCGCCGAGATGGCCGCAAACGACATCCCTCCGATCGACCTCGTGGTGGTCAACCTCTACCCGTTCGCCGCGACCATCGCCCGCGCGGACGCCACCCTCGGTGAGGCGATCGAGAACATCGATATCGGCGGCCCGTCGATGATCCGCTCGGGCGCCAAGAATCACGAGCGCGTCGCGGTGGTGGTCGACCCGGCGGACTACGAGGCGGTGTGCGTCGAGCTCGACGGCCAGGATGGCGCGCTCTCGGCAGCCACCCGCTTCCGCCTCGCCCGGAAGGCGTTCGCGCTCACCGCCGCCTACGACGCGGCGATCGCCAACTTCCTCACCGCGCTGCCGCCGGAGGCGCCGCGCGAATGCGAGCGGCCGCAGCCGGCGCCCTTCCCCGAGGTGCTCACGCTGCAGTGGACCTCCGGGACCTCGCTTCGCTACGGCGAGAACCCGCACCAGCAGGCGGCCTTCTACCGCGATCCGGACGGCTCCCCCGAAGGCGGCCCGTCGGTGGCGCGCGCCGAGATCCTGCAGGGCAAGGAGCTCTCCTACAACAACCTGGTCGACCTCGATGCGGCGCTCGCCCTGTGCGCGGAGTTCGCACGGCCGGCGGCGGTGATCGTCAAGCACACCAACCCGTGCGGCGCGGCGGAGTCGGACGGTGGGCTCGCGGTGGCGTACGCGCGCGCTCGCGCCTGCGACCCGGTGAGCGCGTTCGGCGGGGTGGTGGCGGTGAATCGGCCGGTCGACGAGGCGCTCGCCCGCCTACTCGGCGAGACCTTCCTCGAGTGCATCGTCGCGCCCTCCTTCACCGATGGGGCGCGGGGCGAGCTGGGGCGGAAGAAGAACCTCCGGCTGCTCGCCTGCGGGCCGGTCGTCGCGCGCTCCTTCGGGCGCACGGTGCGCTCGATCCACGGCGGGCTGCTGGTGCAGTCGGGCGATGACGGCACCGTTGCTGCCGCTGCGGCGGAGGTGATCACCAGGCGCCGGCCGAGCGACGCGGAGCTCTGCGATCTCGATTTCGCCTGGCGGGTCGCCAAGCACGTCAAGTCGAACGCGATCGTGCTGGCGCGGGACGGCGCCACCGTCGGTGTGGGCGCCGGGCAGATGTCGCGGGTCGACTCGGTGCGGATCGCGGTCGACAAGGCGCGCGGTGCCGGCCACGAGATCCGCGGTTGCGTGCTCGCCTCCGATGCCTTCTTCCCGTTCCGCGACGGCCTCGACGCGGCGGCGGCGGCCGGTGTGGGCGCGGTGATCCAGCCGGGTGGCTCGGTGCGCGACGACGAGGTGATCGCCGCGGCCGACGAGCACGGCGTGGCGATGGTGCTCACCCGCATGCGCCACTTCAAGCACTGATGAAGGTCCTGGTTGTCGGTGCAGGCGGGAGGGAGCACGCGCTGGTGTGGCGCCTCCTCCGCTCGCCCTCGGTGCGCGACGTCCGCTGCGCGCCCGGGAACGCGGGAATCGCGGAGCTCGCCGAGCCGGTGGCGATCGCCGCCGATGATCTCCCGGCGCTGGTTTCGCACGCGGTGGCCGAACGCTACGACCTGGTGGTGGTCGGGCCCGAGGCGCCGCTGGTCGCCGGGCTGGCCGATCGGCTGAGCGAGCGGGGGCTGCGCGTCTTCGGCTGCTCGCAGGCGGCGGCGGCGATCGAGGCGTCGAAGGCGTTCGCGAAGGAGGTGATGGAGCGCGCCGGGGTGCCGACCGCCCGCTTTGGCTCCTTCAGCGACGAGAAGGCCGCCGTGGCGTGGGCCGATGATCTGGTGGGCCTGGCGGGACGAGGGGACCGGGCGGGCCCGGAAGGCTGGGTGGTGGTGAAGGCGGATGGCCTCGCCGCCGGCAAGGGGGTGGTGATCTGCCAGGGGGCCGCCGCTGCCAGGGAGGCGATCGGGCGGCTGCTCGCCGACGGGGGGCGGGTGGTGGTGGAGGAGTTCCTCGTCGGCCGCGAGGCCTCGTGCATGGCGCTGTGCGACGGGGAGCGGGTGTGGCCGCTCGCCGCGTGCGAGGATCACAAGACGGTGGGGGAGGGCGATCGCGGCCCGATGACCGGCGGGATGGGGGCGATCTCGCCGACCCCGGTGATCGACGCGGCGCTGCTCGAGCGCGTGCGGCGCGAGGTGCTGGTACCGACGGCGCGGACCCTCGCCGAGATGGACCGCCCCTTCCGCGGGCTGCTCTACGCCGGCGTGATGATCACCGCCGACGGGCCCCGGGTGCTTGAGTTCAACTGCCGCCTGGGCGATCCCGAGACGCAGCCGCTCCTGGCGCGCCTCGACGGTGACCTCGGGGCGGCGCTGCTCGCGGTGGCGGAGGGGCGAACGCCCGAGATCGGCTTCCTCCCGTCGGTGGCGGTGTGCGTGGTGCTGGCCGCGCGGGGCTATCCGGATCGGCCCGAGCGGGGCGCAGAAATCCGCGGGCTCGACGAGGCGGAGGCCGAGAGCGGGGTCACGGTGTTCCACTCCGGCACGCGGCGGGTGGGCGATCGGATCGTCGCTGCCGGGGGCCGCGTCCTCGGCGTCACCGGCGTGGGCGCTGACCTCGCGGAGGCGCGCCTCAAGGCCTACCGGGGCGTCGAGAAGATCCACTTCGAAGGCATGCATTTCCGGCGCGACATTGGCGCCCGTGGGAGGACCTCATGACCATGCAGGGCGCGCCACAAGTGGTGATCGTGATGGGCTCGGCGAGCGATCTCGACGCGCTCCGTGAGGCGGTGAAGGTGCTCGACGAGCTGGCGGTGCCGTCGGAGGTGCGGGTCCTCTCGGCGCACCGCACGCCCGACGAGGCGGCGGCGTTCTTTCGCGCGGCGCGCGGGCGCGGGGTGAAGGTGATCATCGCCGCGGCCGGCGGGGCGGCCCACCTGGCGGGAGCGGCGGCGGCCCACACCACGCTGCCGGTGATCGGCGTGCCGGTGGCGATCGGTGGGCTCGGCGGGCTCGATGCCCTGCTGGCGACGGTGCAGATGCCGGCCGGCGTCCCGGTGGCGACGGTGGCGATCGGCGGGGCGCACAACGCCGCGCTGCTGGCGGTGGAGATCCTCGCGCTCTCCGACGAGGCCCTGGTGGCGAAGCTCGAGCAGCGCCGCGTCGCCCTGCGCGATCGGGTGCTGGCCTCCGACGCCGGGCTCGCCGAGCAGCTCCGGAAGTAGCGTGCGCCTCGTCGAGGTGAGGGACGCCAGCGACGGGGGCTGGGTCGTGGAAGCGGTGGCGGTGCTGCGGCGCGGGGGGATCGTCGCGCTGCCGACGGAGTCCTCCTACGGGCTGGCCGCCTCGGCCCTCGATCCCGCGGCGCTGGCTCGACTGGCGATCGTGAAGGGGCGGCCCGAAGGCAAGCCCCCGCCGCTGCTGGTCGACGGGGAGGGGATGCTCGGCCGGCTGGTGACGGAGATCCCCGAGGTGGCGCAGGCGCTGATCGCGCGCCACTGGCCCGGCCCGCTGACGCTGGTGCTGCCGGCGCGTCCCGGTCTCCCGGCGGAGATCACCCTCGCCGGCTTCGTCGCTGCGCGCGCCTCGCCGCACCCGATCGCCTTCGCCCTGGTACGCGCCTTCGGCAGCCCGATCACCGCCACCAGCGCCAATCGCTCCGGCGAGCCCGCCGCCCTCACCCCCGCCGGCGCGGCGCTCCCGGGGGTCGACCTGGTGCTCGGCTGCGGCCCGGCGGTGGGAGGTCCGCCGTCGACGGTGGCGCGGGTTCACCCGGACGGGCGGATCGAGATCCTGCGGCAGGGACCGATCGCGCCGTGACGGAAGCGGACACGCCAGCGATCAAACGATGGTCAGGACGATCACCCGCCGGCCTTCCACCTGGGCTTCCCGGGCTGCCACCTCCAGCGTGAACGTGGCTCCGTCGGTGCGGTAGCCGACGGCCCGCTGACGCCCCTGGCCGATCAGGCTGGCCGGTGATCGATCGAGAAGGTCCCCCGCGGTGCGCCGGCCGGCGTCGCCCGCGAGGCCGTCGAACAGTCGCTCGGCCGCGGCGTTCCAGAACTCCACCGCGCCCGCGTCGTCGCAGGCGAGGATCGCCGCCCCGGCCTCGTCGAGCACCGCCGCCAGATAGGCGGGGTCGCGCCGCCGCGCCCCCTCGGCGTCCCGGCGCTTGCGACGGGCGGCCACGCCCTCGAGTTCGCGCTCCACCGCCGGAACGAGGTGGGTGAGATCGTCCTTGCTGATGAAGGCGTGGGCCCCGAGCCTGAGCGCCTCCGCCACCGCCACCTCGCCGATCTCCCCGAGCGGCTCCGCCCCGGTCAGTGGCCGCGGGAGGGGTCGCGAGGTGGGCGACGGGATCGGTGTGTTCATCGGGCATCTCCTGATGCCTAATCGACCCGCCGAAGGCGCTCCCCAGCGTCCCCTGGGTCTTCGGGGACAGGGCCGGAGGAGCGGGGGGCGGCCGGACCGGCGAGGGTGGCGCGCACGAGGATGCGATCGACGGCCGGAGTCTCGCAGTGCAGAGCGCAGCCGCCCTCGTAGGCGATCCGCACCATGCCCAGCCCGCCGGAGCCGCGCGGCCGCTCGTCGCCGTAGAGATCGCGGAGCGCCGCGAGGTAGGCCTGGGCCGGGCTCGGAAAGCGGGCGATCCAGGCGAGGCGAACCCGCAGCGCGTCGGGGTGGGGCGAGGCGGCATCGACCGCGTTCTCGACGGTGATGGCGATCGGATCCCCCGTCCGTTCGACCGTGAAGCCCACCGCCCGCTGGTCCCGCGCGCCGTACTTCAACGCGTTCTCGAGCAGCTCCGCGCTGACCATTGAGAGCGCGTCGATGCGGTCGTCGTGCGGGTGGAGCACCGCCGCCAGCGCCTGCCCGACGGCGACCCGGATGAACTCGATGCGGCCCCACTCGGGCGCGAGGCTGAGCTCGATCCGCAGCGCCCCCGGGGGGTTGAAGACGGCGCCCGCCAGGGGCTCAGCTCCCGTCACTGCTCATCTCGAAGAGCCCATCCCCCGCATCGAACTGGCGTAGCGCCTCGAAGGTCATCTTCTGCCACTTGAGCTGCGCGTTGAAGACAATCCGCAGCTTGAGCTGCTTGCGGCGCAGCGTCTGGATGATCTGCATGATCGACAGGATGGTGGAGGAATTGAAATGCTCCATCTCCTGGAAATGGAACTCGACGAAGCGCCCCGACTCCTCCGCGACCGTGATCAGGTCGCGAAAGAACGGGGCCAGCGCCGTCGAGGGATTGCGCATGCCGGCCTTGCCCAGCCAGCGCACGATGATCCGCTCCGGATCGAGCTGCAAGTTGAGCGTGAGACTGTCCACCACCAGATCCCGCAAAGCCATCCACTGACTCCCCTGGAAATGAGAGAAACGATTACACCTACCATCTCTCGGGCGCGGCGCGCAAGCACGCCGGAGGAAATGGGTGCTTAACAGCGGAGGGGGCCCTCTTGCTGGCTCTTGCTCGTCACGTAGTCGTAGTCGCAGTCGTAGTCGTAGTCGTCCCGTCCGCAGCGACGGCAATCGAACTTCCTCCCGCAACAAATTCCTCCTGCCAACCGACCACCCTGGCCTCCCAGGAGGATGCCCCCTACATCGCCGAGGGAGCGGGCCGGTTCGGAGCGCCGGATGGCGCCCGCTTCTACAGCATCGCCCGGGGCTCCGCGATGGAGTGCAAGGCGATCGTGGATGCCTTTGCGGTCCTGCAACTCGCCTTGGAAGACACTC
>SHYY01000224.1 GCA_009692555.1 Myxococcales bacterium | reverse complement strand
GATGGCGCCCGCTTCTACAGCATCGCCCGCGGCTCCGCGATGGAGTGCAAGGCGATCGGGGATGCCTTTGCGGTCCTGCAACTCGCCTTGGAAGACAGTCCGCGACAGGCCATGGAGTTGCTGACCCGCATCCTGGAGATGCTCACGCGCTTGTGCCGGAGAGGTGATCCCCCGCGCGAGAGTGCCCCGGAATCGACTACGACTACGACCACGACTACGACCACGACTCCGTGAGCGGAGGGACCCCCTTCTCCGTTAAGCACCCCCCTCCGGGGTTGCCCTTGACCCCGCCGCACCCTCGACGGTACCGTGCGCGCAACCCCATGAGGTTCCCCATGCGCCGCACCCTCCTCTGCGCCGTGCTGCTCCTCTCCGGCTGCCCCGAAGAGACGGCGCCGCCGCCGCCCGCCGCCGACACAGAGTCGCCCAAGGACTCGCCGGTCCCCTACAAGGTACTGAAGGACGAGACGATCAACAACTCCGTCGAGTACCACGTCCTGATCGCCGAGGGGGTCAAGCACGACCAGACGCAGGAGCTGTTGAAGTTCCTCTACCGTCACACCTCGATCCGCAAGGACAGCGAGCCCGCCGCGGTGGCCACGTTCGTCTACACCAGCGAGGCCGCCTACGCCACGCCACCGCGCACGCCCGTCGCCCAGGTGCTCCGGAAATCGGGCGAGCGCGGCCCGACCTTCGACAACAAGGTGCCGCTGGAGTTCTGGCAGGAGATCAAGGTGGCGCTGGAGCCCGCCCCCGGCACCGACGGCAGGCCGACTCCGCGGCGCGACGACAAGTGGAAGCTCAAGCTGAAGGTCGAGCGCGACGATGGCGCCAAGAGCGTCACGCTCACCCAGCCGTACACCGAGCAGGGGGAGGACAAGTGGGCGGAGAAAATCTCCTTCAACCAGGCGCTGCAGGAGTTCACCGACGCCGCGCGCGCCCTCTACGACAATGTGCCGGATCTGCGATCGCTGACCTTCGTCGGGCTGTGGCAGGACAAGGAGGTGCTGCGGATCACGCTCGCCAAGGCCGACTACGGCACCCTCAATCTGCACGAGATCGACGAACGGATCGGGCAGCACCACGGCACCGCGTTCCTCAAGCTCTCGACGGGAAAGGGCACGGATCAGTCGGTCGCGAAGGAGAACGCGGCGATGATCGCGAAGGAGTACCGGACGATGCTCGCGGGGCTGAAGGGGAAGGCCAACGTCTCGCCGACCCTCAAGTAATGGGCCCTCGCGCGCTGGCGCTGATCGCGCTCCTGCCAGCGGTCGCCCTCGCTGCCGAGCCACTCGACGACTCCCTGCCTCCACCGGTCGCCGACGAGGGCGCGGCGGCGGCGACCCCGAAGCCGGCCCTGCCGGCGCAAAGCGGCTTTTCCTTCGGGAGCTATGGCCGCGTCGGGGTCGGGATCGACGGGGCGGCCCACGAGGGCTACGCGGTCAATGTCGTGTCGCGGGGATCGCGGCTGGAGAAGGCCCCCTACCTCGAGCTCTATCTCTTCTACACCGGCGCCCTCACCGACGGTGCGCGCTGGCGCGTGGTGGTCACACCGGCGTTCGCGGGCGACCTCTTCCACTACTCGGGATCCTTCGCCTCGCGGCTCGCGCTCCGGAACGCCTACGTCGAAACAGTGGACCTCGGTGTCGCCGGATTGAGACTCTGGGCGGGCTCGCGGATGTACCGCGGCGACGACGTCTACCTCTTCGACTGGTGGCCGCTCGACAGCCTCAACACCGTCGGTGGCGGGGCGGGGTGGCGGGGCGGCCGCTGGGATGTGGCGATCCACGCGGGATTGAACCGGATCGACGACGCCTTCGCGCTGCAGAGCGTGACCGTCCCTGCCCGCGGCCTCGGCGCCCCCGGCCAGGCCCTCGCCGTCGACCGCCCCCGCGGCGTGGCGAGCTTCAAGCTCACCTGCCTCCTCGGTCCGCCCGGCGCGACCGCGGGCGCCAAGGCGTCGCTCTACGGCGAATTCCACGGCGTCGGGGAGGGAGACCGGCCGATCGTCGCGCAGATGCGCACCGAGAAGCTCCCGGCCGACTACGGCTTCGTGCTCGGCGCCCAGCTCGGCGGGTGGACCGGGTCGCACCGCTTCGTCAATCTCTTCGTCCGCTACGCCGGAGGGCTGGCCGCCTACGGGGAGGCGACCGCCCCCGCCGCCGTCGACAACAGCGGTCGGGCCACCGCCGCGCGCGACTTCTCCACGGCGCTCTCGCTCAACTGGGAATCGAGCTTCTTCGGGGTGATGGGCGGCGCAACCGTCCGCAACTTCACCGACGCCGCGCCGGGTCAGTACAATCCGGCGAACTACGTCGAGGGAATCATCGCCGCTCGCCCGCACCTCTATTTCGGCCGCTACTTCGGCCTCGCCGCCGAGCTGTCCTACCAGAGTCGAAAATACGGCGGCTTCGACCCGCTGCTCGACCGCCGCCTCACTCCGCAGGTCTTACGCGCCAGCCTGATGCCCTACGTCTCACCGACGGGGACTGGCACCTACAGCCGCCCGCAGATCTACCTCCTCGCCACGGTGTCGCGGCTCAATGACGACGCGCGCGTGGTGCGGTTCGAGCCGGGCGATCTCCGCTATTCCACCGCCACGGTGCTGTATTTCGGGATCGGCGCCGAGTGGTGGTTCGAGAGCCTCTATGCGCTTTGATTGCGAATCCGACTCCGAGGCTGATCGGAAGGTGTCCATGCGATGGCTGCTGCTCCTCGGGCTCGTGGCGCTGCCCGCCTGCTATGACCTCTCGAAGGTCGAGACGAGGCACACCACCTCCAACGTGATCGACTGGCGCGACGAGGTCATCTACCAGCTCCTCGTCGACCGCTTCGCCAATGGCAATCGGGCCAACGACGATCGGACCGACCCGACGGCGCTGGCGCGCTATCAGGGCGGCGACTGGCAGGGGGTGATCGATCACCTCGACTACCTCGATCGCCTCGGGGTGACCGCGATCTGGATCTCCCCGGTGATCCGCAACGTCGACACCGACGCCAACGTCGACGGCTACCACGGCTACTGGGCGCAGGACATGACCGCCACCAACCCCCACATGGGCGACCTCGCGAAGCTGCGCGAGCTGGTCGACAAGGCACACGCACGCGGGATGAAGGTGATCCTGGACATCGTCACCAATCACCTCGGGCAGCTCTTCTTCTACGACATCAACGGCAACGGCGTCCCCGACGAGAACATCTCCGGCGCGGGCGGGATGGGGTCGGCGCTCGAGCGGGTCACCGAGTACGATCCGGACTACGACCCGCGCGGCATCCAGGCGGACACCTCGCTCGGCGAATCGGGATCGGCCCCGATCCGCTGGATCTATCAGCCCGAGATCCATCGCATGCCGCCCCGGCCGGCCGAGTTCCAGAATCCGGACTGGTACAATCGCCGGGGCCGCATCACCTCCTACGCGAACGCCAATCATCAGCCGGGCGAGCAGGTCTACAAGGGCGATTTCCCGGGGGGATTGAAGGACTTGAAGACCTCGCACCCGGACGTCCAGGCGGCGCTGGCGAGGGTGTTCAACGAATGGATCGACAAGGCGGACTTCGACGCCTTCCGGATCGACACGCTGAAGCACGTCGAGCACGAGTTCTGGCAGGAGTTCTGTCCTGCGGTCCGCAAGCACTGCAAGGCGATCGGCAAGAAGAACTTCTTCATGTTCGGCGAGGCCTTCGACGGGGACGACGCGCTGGTCGGCAGCTTCACCGGCGACAACCAGGTCGATTCGGCCTTCTTCTTCCCGCAGAAATTCGCGGTGATCGATCGGGTGATCAAGGAGGGAAAGGAGGGCACGACATCGATCGAGAAGCAGTTCAAGACGCTGAAGGAGGCGTACGGCGCGGTGCCCAACGTCGACGGGCCGGTCAGCGAGAGCGGCCAGGGGCTGGCGGCGCAGCAGCTGATGGTCAACTTCCTCGACAATCACGACATCCCGCGCTTCCTGTACGAAAAGATCTCGCCCCCGCCGCTCGAGCCCCACGCCGCGCTGCACAGCGCGCTCGATTTCCTGTTCACCGAGATCGGCATTCCCTGCGTCTATTACGGAACGGAGCAGCAGTTTCGCGGCGGGAATGATCCGGCCAATCGCGAGCGGCTGTGGGATTCCGGCTTCGACGAGGGCAATCCCACCTTCAAGCACATCCAGAGGTTGACCGGTCTCCGGAAGAACTTCCGGCCGCTCCGGCGCGGCGATCTCCAGGTCCGCTGGGCGACCGACCGGAAGGGGGATGAGGTGGACGCCGGGGTGTTCGCCTTCGAGCGCAGCGACGGGGGCAAGAGCGTGCTGGTGGTGCAGAACTTCAGCGACAAACACGAATCGAAGACCGTGGCGCCGCAAGGTGGGCGAATGAAGGTGAGCTTTCCGCCCGGGACGGGGCTGGTCAATGTCTTCGGGCCGAGCGAGCCGCTGCAGGTGGGTGGCGATGGCACGGTGGTGGTGAGCGTACCGCCGCGCGACATGAAGGTTTTCGTGCCGCAGGACGACAAAGACGGGATCCCGTAGGGTCATTTGGCGCCGTCATGGCCTCGGTGAGCATCCGCCATCTCGGGAAGGACGCGCCACCGCGCAGGCGGGGCGGCGAGACCACGCGCATCCTCGGTGACGTGTCGATCGAGGTCGCCGACGGTGAATTTCTGGTGCTGGTGGGGCCCTCCGGCTGCGGAAAGACCACCCTCCTGCGCTGCATCGCCGGCCTCGAGGCGCCGACCCGCGGCGATCTGCTCCTCGACGGGGCGCGGGTGAATGACCTCGCGCCGGGCGCGCGCGACATCGCGATGGTCTTCCAGTCGTACGCGCTCTACCCCCACCTCACGGTGCGCGAGAACCTCGCCTTCGGGCTCCGCATGCGGAAGACGTCGGAGTCGGAGATCGCGCGTCGCACCGACGAGACGGCCGGGTTGCTGCAAATCGGCGAGCTGCTGGAGCGACGGCCGGGGGAGCTGTCGGGTGGGCAGCGGCAGCGGGTGGCGATGGGCCGCGCCGTGGTGCGTCACCCGCGGGTTTTCCTGTTCGATGAGCCGCTCTCGAACCTCGACGCGTCGCTGCGCGGGCAGATGCGGGTGGAGTTGAAGCGTCTCCACGCCCGCCTCGGGGCGACGATGATCTATGTCACCCACGATCAGACCGAGGCCATGACGCTGGCCGATCGGATCGCGGTGCTGCGCAAGGGCGCGCTGGAGCAGATCGGGACGCCGCGGGATCTGTACGATCGCCCGGCGAATCTGTTCGTGGCGCGCTTCATCGGGACGCCGGAGATGAACGTGATGGAGGGACGGGTCGAAGGTGGGGTGTTTGCGTCGGAGTCGGTGCGAGTGGCGGTGCCGGCGGCGGTTCCCGAGGGGGCGGCCACGCTCGGAGTCCGTCCCGAGGATGTGAGCGTGATCGACGACGGCGACGGCGACGGAAACGGAAACGGCGACGGAAACGGAAACGGAAACGGAAGCGGAAGCGGAAACGCCCGCGGCGTGGTCGAGGTGATCGAGAACCTCGGGTGGGATTCGCTCCTGCACCTGCGCGTGGGAACCTCCAGTCTGGTGGCGCGGATCGAAACAGCCCGTGCTCCCCGCGGTGGCGATGAGGTGGCGCTCCGCTTCGCCGAGGGGCGCCTGCATCTCTTCGGCTCCGACGGTCAGCGACGCGCATGATCGGCCCCGCCCTGCTCGCCGCCGCGCAGATTGTACTCTGGCACAGCTACCACGCCGGGGAACAAGCGGGGCTGGAGGCGGCGGTCACCGCGTGGAACACTGCCCACCCCGACGACACCGTCGAGCCGCAGGCGATCCCCGTCGAGGGATTCTCGTACAAGCTCGAAGCCGCCATCCCGCGCGGTCACGGCCCCGATCTCTTCATCTTTGCCCACGAGATGATCGGCGAATGGGCGCGCGGCGGCCTGATTGCGCCGCTCGACGAGGCCACCGATCGGACGCCCTACCTCGACGGAACAATCGCCCCGCTGCGCGTCGGTGGACGGCTCCACGGGCTCCCGCTGGCGTTCAAGTCGGTGGCGCTCTTCTACCGCCCCGATCTCGTCGCTGGGCCGCCCGCCACCACCGACGACCTGCGCGCCGCCTGCCGCACCTTGATCGATCCCGCTCGCGGTCGCTACTGCCTCGCCTACGAGGCGGGAAGCTTCTACCACCACGCCGCCTGGCTACACGGAGAGGGCGGCGCGATCCTGCAGCCCGACGGCACGCCCCGCCTCGCCACCCCCGAGGGCGTGCGCGCGCTGGCCTCGGTCCGCCGCCTGGTCGACGAGGGCTTCATCCCCGACGAGACCACCGGCGCCGTGGTGTCGGAGCTGTTCAATGAGGGGCGCGCCGCCTTCGCGATCAACGGCCCCTGGTTCCTCGGCGATCTCAAGCCCGGAACGCCCTTCGCCGTGGCTCCGCTGCCAAGGAATTCGGCCACCGGAAGGCGAGCCGCGCCGCTGCTCACCATCGAAGCGGGGATGCTCTCTCCGCGCTCCGAGCACCGGGAGGCCGCGCTCCGTTTCCTCTCCTGGCTGGCCGGACCCGAGGGGGCGCTGATCCGGGCCCGCATCGGCCATCAGTCCGTCGCTGCGAGGGCGCCGTGGAGCGATCCGCAGATCGCCCGCGACCCGATCCTCGGTGCCTTCCGCGCGCAGCTCGACGCGACGGTGCCGATGTCGAACTCACCGACGATGCGCGTGGTGTGGGAGCCGGCCCAGCAGGCGCTGCGACGGGTGCTGCGCGGGGCGGCCGATCCCGAGGTGGCGCTGCGCGAGGCCGATCGCAGAATCGCGATCGCGCTCCGTGCCGCTCCTCCCGAGGCCGGCGCCGCTCCCTATCTCCTTGCGCTCGGTGTGCTGCTCACCCTCGCGGCGATCCATGCGCTGCGCCTCGTGCGGGCCCGGACACGCCCCGCGATCGGCCCTCGGGACCGCGCGTGGGCCTACCTCGCCCCGGCGCTGGTGGCGATGGTCGCGCTGGTGTTCATCCCGTTCGCCGTCGGGGCGGGGATGTCGGTCTTCCACCACGACGGCACCGGGTGGCGCTTCGTCGGCCTCTCGAACTTCGCCGAGATCCTCTCCTCGCGCGACCAGCCGATCGGCGATCCGCTGTCGTTCTACTTCACCCTCGCCGTCACCGCCCTGTGGACCGTCGCCAACGTCGCCCTCCACCTGCTCCTCGGGCTGACCCTCGCGCTCCTCCTCCGCAACCCGCTGCTCCGGCTGCGCGGTGTCTACCGGGTGCTCCTGATCGTCCCCTGGGCGGTCCCGAACTACATCACCGCGCTGATCTGGAAGGGCATGTTCCATCGCCAGTTCGGCGCGATCAACGGCCTGCTCGCGCTGCTCCATCTCGAACCGGTGGCGTGGTTCTCGCACTTCTGGACCGCCTTCGCCGCCAACCTCGCGACCAATGTCTGGCTCGGCTTTCCGTTCATGATGGTGGTGACTCTCGGCGCGCTGTCGCAGATCCCGAAGGAGCTCGAGGAGGCGGCCCGCCTCGACGGCGCGAGCCGCTTCCAGCTCCTCCGCAAGGTGATCCTCCCGCTCCTCCGCCCTGCCCTGCTCCCATCGGTGATCCTGGGCGCGGTGTGGACCTTCAACATGTTCAATGTGGTGTTCCTCGTCTCGGGCGGCGAGCCCGACGGCGCCACCGACATCCTGGTCTCGCAGGCCTACCGCTGGGCCTTCACCCGCGGCCATCGCTACGGCTACGCCGCCGCCTTCGCGGTGCTGATCTTCCTCGTCCTGGCCGCGCAATCGGCGCTCGCCCGGCGCCTCTCCCCGCCCCCCGAGGACGAATGATGGGGGACGATTGATGCGCCGCAGCATCGAGACTTTCCTGATCCACGCCGCGCTGATCGCAGCGACGGTGGCCACCCTCTACCCGGTGCTGTGGGTGGTGAAGATGGCGATCACCCCGTCGCAGGGCTTCGCGGCCGCCGGCTCGCCCTGGCCCGAGCACCCCACGCTCGACAACTTCCGCGACGTTTTGACCACCCGCGACATGGCAGGGCGCTGGCTGTTCGGGCGCCAGCTCCTGAACTCGGTGATCGTCGCCGCCGCCGTGACCGCGGTCGGGCTCGCCCTCTCGACCACCGCCGCCTACGCCCTCTCCCGCTTCCGCTTCTCCGGCCGCCGGGCGACGCTGCGCGCCTTCCTCCTCTCGCAGATGTTCCCCGGGGTGGTCACGTCGATCCCGCTCTATGTACTGCTCGATCGCCTCGGGCTGCTCGACCGGCTGGCCGGCCTGGTGCTGGTCTACGCCACCACCTCCATCCCGTTCTGCGTGTTCATGCTGAAGGGCACCTTCGACGCGCTCCCGCGGGAGCTGGAGGAGGCTGTTCTGCTCGATGGTGGAACGCGCTTCACCGCCTTCTTTCGAGTGGCCCTGCCGCTGGCCCGCCCGGCGCTCGCGGTCACCGCGCTCTTCTCGTTCCTGTCGGCGTGGAACGAGTTCATCCTCGCCGCGACATTCATGAACGAACCGACCCACTTCACCCTGCCCGTGGCCCTCCAGCGCTACGTCGGCGACTACTCGACCGAATGGGGCCACTTCGCGGCCGCGGCGATCCTGGTGTCGCTGCCGGTGATGGCGCTCTTCTTCGCGCTCGAGAAGCAGCTCGTCGGCGGCCTCACCGCCGGCGGCGTGAAGGGCTGATCGCGCGGTCACGCACCCGGTGGCAGATCGCCCGATCGAGCGAGCAGCTGCAGGGACAGGCGGTGGGCCCTGGAACGATTGATCAACATTCGCCCGCTGTCCCTCCAGCTGAGAACCGCACCCGCAGCGCGGGGTGCTTAACAGCGGAGGGGGCCTCTTGCTGGCTCTTGCTCGTCACGTAGTCGTAGTCGTAGTCGTAGTCGTCCCGTCCGCAGCGACGGCAATCGAACTTCCTCCCGCAACAAATTCCTCCTGCAACCGACCACCCTGGCCACCCAGGAGGATGCCC
>SHYY01000223.1 GCA_009692555.1 Myxococcales bacterium | reverse complement strand
CATGTGCCGGAGAGGTGATCCCCCGCGCGAGAGTGCCCCTGAATCGACTACGACTACGACTACGACTCCGTGAGCGGAGGGACCCCCTTCTCCGTTAAGCACCCCCACGCCGGGCGCGTTGACAACGTCGCGGTCTACCGTCGATAGTAGGCGCTCGCCCGGCGACGGTCGAAGGAGGTTGCGATGCGCATGCGGTTCTTCGTGGTGCTGGCTTCGTTCGCGATCGGCTGCGGTTCCGAGCCCGCGGGCACTGACGGCGGCGGCGGGATGAACGACGCCTCCGTCGCAAAGATGGATCTCGCGGCCCTGGCCGATCTCGCCCTCCCGCCCGACATCGCGCTCCCGCCGAGCTGCAGCGACACGAAGAAGAACGGCGACGAGAGCGACGTCGACTGCGGCGG
This sequence comes from Myxococcales bacterium, assembly GCA_009692555.1. Lineage (GTDB taxonomy): Bacteria > Myxococcota_A > Polyangia > Palsa-1104 > SHYY01 > SHYY01. The sequence goes on along the minus strand of SHYY01000223.1, from coordinate 8,540 downwards.
CGCCTGCACCCCCTGCGTCGACGGAAAGATCTGCGGAAAGGGCAGCGACTGCAAGAGCGGCGTGTGCAGCCAGACCCTGTGCGCCGCGCCCTCGTGCATGGACCAGGTGAAGAACGGCAGCGAGACCGACACCGACTGCGGCGGCTCCTGCGGCGCGTGCGACGACGGGAAGACGTGCGGCATGGCCGCGGATTGCAAGAGCGGCGTGTGCAGCGGCGGCGCCTGCGCGGCCCCCGGTTGCATGGATGGGGTGAAGAACGGCGGCGAGAGCGACATCGACTGCGGCGGGATGTGCGGCCCGTGCATGACGGGCAAGAAGTGCAACGGCGCGGCCGATTGCGCGAGCGGCGTGTGCGCGATGATGGAGTGCGTCCCCGCCTCGTGCGCCGACAAAACCAAGAACGGCGACGAGACCGACCTCGACTGCGGCGGCTCGTGCGGCCCCTGCGAAGGCGGCAAGAAGTGCGCGATGGGGGCCGATTGCGCCAGCGGCGTGTGCACCGGCAACGCCTGCGCCGCGCCCTCCTGCATGGACGCGATCAAGAACGGCACCGAAACCGACGCCGACTGCGGCGGCTCGTGCGGCCCGTGCAGCGACGGAAAGAAGTGCGCAATGGCGGCCGATTGTTCGAGCGGCGTCTGCACGGGCAACGCCTGCGCCGCGCCGTCGTGCAAGGACGCGGTCAAGAACGGCGACGAGACCGACCTCGACTGCGGCGGCGCCTGCGGCCCCTGTAGCGACGGAAAGAAGTGCGGCAAGGCCGCCGACTGCACCAGCGGTGTCTGCACCGCCGCCCTGTGCGCCTCGCCCTCGTGCAAGGATCTGGTCAAGAACGGCGACGAGAGCGACCTCGACTGCGGCGGCTCGTGCGGCCCCTGCGGCGACGGCAAGAAGTGCGTCGAGTCGGGCGACTGCCAGAGCGGCGTCTGCACCGCCAACGTCTGCGCCGCCCCGTCGTGCAAGGACCTGGTCAAAAATGGCGACGAGACCGACGCCGACTGCGGCGGCTCCTGCCCCGCCTGCGCGATCGGCAAGAAGTGCGGCAAGAGCGGCGACTGCGCGAGCGGCGTCTGCGCTGCCGGCCAGTGCGCCTCGCCGTCGTGCAAGGATCTGGTCAAGAACGGCGACGAGACCGACCTCGACTGCGGCGGCGCCTGCCCGCCCTGCGCGATCGGCAAGGCGTGCAAGGTCGACGTCGATTGCAAGCCCAACCTGTGCCTCGGCGGCGCCTGCAAGTACGCGTCGTCGTGCGCCGATCTGAAGAAGCACGATGCCATGTCCCCGTCGGGCGCCTACACCATCCAGCCCCCCGGCGGCAACGCCCCGGTCAACGTGGTGTGCGATCAGACCACCGACGGTGGCGGCTGGACCCAGTTCCTTCAGTGCCTCCCCGGCGACGCCTGCAAGGTCGGCAACGCCTACGTCTACAACGTCGACTGGCTCGGCTCCGACTACGGCGCGATCGCCGCCAACAAGTCGTGGGCGATCGGCCTCTCCCTCGCCAGCCTGACCTCGGCCGGCCACTTCCTGGTCGAGGTCACCGACACCCAGAAGCTGCTGAAGACCGGCGCGGTGATCTACCCGCTCACCGTCGAGACCCGGAAGTTCTTCAGCGCCGTGGCCTTCTACCAGTCCGAATACCTCACCACCGGGATCATCGACACCGACGGCGCGATCACCAAACGCAAGCAGCGCATCTGCTGGACCCCGACGGTGTCGCCCTACGCGCGGAGCTACCAGGGCTTCGCCGGCCTGCCCTTCCTCGGCCGCACCTCCACCACCCCGAACGACATGGCCAACACCGGCTGCGACTTCGGCCCGTGGGACGCGCAGATGCTGCTCCGCAGCCCGGCGATCTCGCCGCTCACCACCACCTGGGGCATGCAGCCCGTCGCCGGCTGGAACGTGCAGGCCTACGCCCACCGGCTCTACATCCGTGAGGCGCCGCTGGCGCCGATCACCATCGTCACCAAGGGGGCAGGTCGCACCTGGTCCGACGGCAACCTCGCCCGCTCGTGCGCCGACTACAAGAACCCGCCCGCGGGCGCGCGCACCTACGCCGGCATCACCGGCGACGGCGTCTACACCGTCAAGCCCGACGTCGGAGTCAGCGCCCTGGACGTCTACTGCGACATGACCACCGACGGTGGCGGCTGGACGATGGTGCAGCGCACGGTGTGGGACTGGGCCTCCTCGCAGATGCTCCACACCGACTACAGCCCGTTCTACACCCAGACCGTCGGCACCCTCGGCGGGGCGTGGCGCGCCGCCGGCTTCCTGTGGGCGATCTTCGCGCGCGACAAGGAGTACCTGCTGGTCAATCGCGCCCGCAAGGCCAACGACAACAAGAGCTGCGACCCGCTCTACTACAAGGCCACCGGCGGGACCATCGCCGCCGATCCGAACAGCAACGCCTTCGCGCTGAACGGCCTCAAGCAGTTGGTGGTTATCGCCGATCAGGCTGCCTTCTCGACGAAGAACTCCGGCCCCGGCACCGCCTGCGTGGTCAGCGCCCAGGGCGTCCCCTGGTTCTACTCCGGCTGCTGCAGCACCTGCCCGACCTACAAGGGCGGCTACTGGAACGACGAGCCGCACCCGATGGCGAGCTACCTGAAGGACGCCGCCGATCTCAACGGCAAGAAGCTCGCGGACGTCTGCGGCGGCGCCCCGGCGATCGTCAGCCAGGGCTACTACGGGATCAACCAGATGGACTTCTTCGTCCGGTAGTCGGACCTCGGCGTGCCGGAGAGGTCGACCTGGTCGCGCGAGTCTACCTGGCGATCTTCATGACGCTGCCATCCTTCGCTCCGACGAATGACCCGACATTCGTCCAGTAGACCGCCGCGTCGTCGACGGCGATGCCGAACGGCAGCCTCTGGCCGGCGGCCAGGATCACCGGCGAGCCGCCGGCGCGCGCCGCCTTCATCACCGTTCCGCCCTTCGAGTTCGTCCAGTAGACGAACTGGCCGTCGAGGCAGATGTCCTGGGGGTCGTCCTGATTGGCCGCCACCGTCGTCGGCGTCCCGCCGCCCACATCGATTCGCATGACGTTGCTGCGATCGGTCCAGAAGAGGACGCCGCCTCCGAGGGCGATGTGGCGCGGGTTCGATGTATCCAGCAGCGTGACGACGCTGCCACCGCCAATTGCCACCTTCCTCAGGTGGCCGCCGTTGCGATGGTTGAAATACACGGAGGTGGAGTCGACGGCGATGTCGAGCAGGCCGCTGTACTCGACCATCTCCTCGTGCAGCGCTACCACCTCGCCGCCGGCGATCGGGACCTTGAGCACCTTGGCCTGCTGGTAGTCGACCCAGTAGACGTGCCTCCCGTCGACGGTGATGCCCGCCGGTATGACGCGCTCCCGGGCCAGGACCACCGGCGGTCCGCCGCGGAGTGGCATCTTCATGACCGCGCCATCGGGTGGAAACCTGGCGTTGGTCCAGTAGACGCTCGTCGCATCGAGGGCGAGGACATAGGGGCTCGCCTGGTGCGTCGCCAGCGCCATGGGCGGTCCACCCTGGAGATCGGCGTGCATGATCGCGCCGGTCGAGGCGGAGGTTTCCTCGCCCGCGGCGACCCAGTAGACCCCCGTCGGGGCCACCTGGATCTGCTTCAGGTTGTCCTGGCCGGTGGCGATCACGACCGGTCCGCACGCGCCGCGCTCGCAGCCCCCGCCGAGGCAGTCGTGCCCGCAGCGCCTGCAATGCGCACCGCTCGCGAGATCGCCCTCGCAGCCATTGTTGAGATCGCGATCACAGTCGTCCCACCCCGGATCGCACGCGAGGCCGCAGCGCCCGGCCGCGCACACCGCTTGCGCGTTCGCACCCGGGGGACATTCGCCCGCGGCCGCACACCTGCGCTCCTCGACGAGCGAAGAGCGGCACCCTGCCACGGCGATCGCGATCACCAGGCACCAGCCGATCGCGCGCAACAACTCCCCCGGCCTCAGCCCCGACCCGAACTGAGGGATCAGCGCAAGCTCATGCCGACGGAGAATCGCATCAAACGGCCCTTCGATGACGGCGATTTTAGAAGCCCATCCCCACGGGCACAAGCGCGCGGCCGATCCTCGCCGAGCAGCCGGGCGCGACATTCGTCTCGGAGGTGAAGTGCTCGCAGGCGCTCCACGACGAGATCGCGCGCGCCGGCAGATCGCGCCATCCTGTGGAAGGTGGGCCACTCGCTGATCGGCTTGCGACCGGCCGCGGCGCAATGTATATACATCGCATGGCGCCGATGGTCCGGAAGCAGATCTACCTCACCCCGGATCAGGATCGACGCTTGCGGCAAGCGGCCGTGCGGCAACGACGCGCCGAGGCCGAGATCGTTCGCGAGGCGCTCGACCGGCAAATCCCCGACGACGGGGCCGGTAAGAGCGACCTGGCTCGCGATCCGCTGTGGGGGATCGTTGGCCTCGGAAAGAGCGGGAAGGGAGACCTCTCGCGGAACGTCGATCACTACCTCTACGGGGCGCCGAGGAAGAAATGAAGGCGGTCTTCATCGACACCGGGGCCTTCGTGGCGCTGGTGGATCGCGACGACGAACGCCACGGACGCGCGAAGCGGCTCCTGAAGGATCTGGCGCGCAAGGGACGCCCTCTCGTCACGTCCACCTACATCGTCGATGAAACGCTGACCCTCCTCCGGCTGCGGGTCGGCCACGCCGTGGCGGTCGGCTTCGGCGAACGGCTGCTCTCCGCACGCTGGTGTCGGGTGCTGGAGGTGGATGCGCCAGTTCGCGCGGCCGCCTGGGAACTGTTCGTTCGCTACGACGATCAGGTCTTCTCGTTCACCGACTGCACTTCCTTCGCGCTGATGCAGTCGATGGAGCTCGGCGAGGCATTTGCCTTCGATGGGGACTTCGCCGCCGCGGGCTTCCTTCAAGTCCCGGTCCGATAGCGAAGATGCTCACGGTCGAATCGCGTCGAGGGCGCGGCGGACCTGATCGTAGTCGTTCGCGAGCTGCACCGGCCGGTTGGCGTGGCGGGCATCGATCCCGGCCAGCGCCTGCTCGTGGTACCGCACCTTGAAATCGGTGAACTTGAGGCCGTTTGCCGTCGAGACCACCACCACCCGCTCGCCCCGCGCGATCGTCCCGCGCGCCACCAGCTTGCAAAGGGCCGCGAGCGCCACCCCCGTGTGCGGGCAGTTGAACATCCCGGTTCGATCGGCGCGCGCCGCCGCGTCCGACAGCTCCGCCTCGCTCGCCTGCTCGACTACCCCGTCGTAGTTCTTCAGCACGCGGATCGCTTTTTCGACGCTCACCGGGTTGCCGATCCGGATCGCCGAGGCGAGCGTCTCCTCCGCCTTGATCGGTGCGAAGGTATCGAAACCATTTACGAAGGCGCGGTACAGCGGATTCGCCGCCTCCGCCTGGGCGACGCAGATCCGGGGCCGTTTCGTGGTGATCCCGAGCGCCTCCATCAGATCGAATCCCGCCCCCAGCGCGCTCACGTTGCCGAGGTTGCCGCCCGGGATGATCACCCAGTCGGGCACCTGCCAGTCGAACTGCTGCACCATCTCCACTGCGACGGTCTTCTGCCCTTCCAGGCGCAGCGGGTTCATCGAATTGGCGAGGTAGATCCCCTCCTCCGCGGCGAGCCGCTGGATGATCGCCATGCAGCCATCGAAGTCGGTATCGAGCGCCAGCACCAGCGCCCCGTGCGCCAGCGGCTGCACCAGCTGCGCGGTGGTCACCTTCCCGCGCGGGAGCAGCACCACCGCCGGGATCCCCGCCGCCGCCGCGTAGGCCGCGAGCGACGCCGAGGTATCCCCGGTCGACGCGCATCCCACAGCGCGCACCGTGCGCCCGTCGCTGATCATCTGCCGCACCACCGACACCAGCACCGTCATCCCGAGGTCCTTGAACGACCCGGTGTGCGAGTTCCCGCACTGCTTCACCCACAGATCGTCGAGCCCGATCGCGCGGCCGAAGCGCTCCGCCCAGAACAGGTTGGTCCCGCCCTCGTCCATCGACACCACCTGATCATCGCGCACCGACGGGCACACCCACTCCTTCTTGCCCCACACCGCCGATCCGTAGGGCCAGGTGGTGCGCTTGTAGCGGTCGTCGAACAGCTTCATCCACGCCGCGGCGGAGCGATCCCGCAGCGCCGCCACGTCATGGGCGACCTCCAGGAGATCGCCACAGGCAGGGCAGCGATAGAGCGGCTCATCGAGGGGATGTTCGCCGGGGCAGCCGGCAATGCAGCGAAAATGGGCGCGATACATGGCGCCGAGACTACAGGTCGGAGGGCGCGCGGCGAAAAGGATCGACCACCTCGACCCCGTCGAGATCCTGCCCATCCTGCAGATCCTCGGTGAGGAGGTGGCGGCATCCCGAGTCGCGGGCCGCGGCAACGATCAACGCATCCCCCCAGGACAGGGCGAAGCGATCCTGGAGGTCCCACGCCCCCTCGATCACCGACGCGTTGACCGCGATCGGGCGCCAGGCCAGGTACCGGCGGACCTCCGCGCGCGCCTCCTCGCGCGCCGCGACCGGCCGCTTTTTCCTCGTCAGCACCGCATAGAGCTCGTGGAGGACCTGGGTGCTGACGCGCCCCCGCTGCGACCGCCACAAGAACTCCGTCCACCGGATCGCCTGGCGGCGCTTCTCCGGCGCGCTCCCATCGAAGACGTACACCAGCACATTGGTGTCAACGAGGACGGCGTCGCTCATGGAGCTCCTCGCGCGTCGGCAGCGGCTCCCCGGGTTCACGGAACCGGATCGGCTTCCGGGAGCTCATCCAGTCCTTCATCGCGGCCTGGTAGCCGGACTCCTCCTCCATCCGCTTGCGCAGCATCTCGCCGACCATCCTGGAGACGCTGCTGTCGTGCTCCGCCGCCCACACCCGCGCCCATTTCGCGACCCGTTCGTCGACGCTGATGGTGATGTTCCTCATTCCACGAAGTTAGTGCTACACGAACTTCGTGTCAATCAGTCCGCGCGCAGGTAGTTGTCCCCGCGGAACTGGAAGCGCGCCCGCTTCGCCGTCGCCCACGGCAGCGGGATCGGCACCAGATCCTCGGTCCTCGCCTCGCGGTAGGTCGCCGCCGTCCAGCCCACCGCCGGCTTCGGCTCGACGACGATCTCCGTCGCGCGCCCCTTCCGGACGAACGACACGGTCGCCTCGAGGCGCTTCTCGCCAAGCACCTTCCCCACCTCGACGCCGAAGGTGCGGCGCAGTCCGTCGCCGGTCATGCGCCAGGCCGCGAGCACCTCTCGTGTCCCCGCCCCGGAGCGCTCGCGGTAGCGCACCACCACCGCCTCGCGCCCGTCGCCCGCGAGATCGATCAGCCGCACCTCGAGCAGGTCCCCGCGGTCCTTGAAAGGCAGCGCGACGTAGCTGTACTCGTCGGAGACCACCGCCAGGTGGCGCCCGACGATCACCACCCGCGCGCCGCCGGCCGCGGTGCGATCGAAGACCACGTCCCCGTCGCTGGCGTGGAGATCGCGTAGCAGCGCCGCGAGGGCCGCGCTCGCCTCCGGAAACTCGGTCACGCCGAGCGTCGCGACGGTGTCGAGCGGCGAAGACGAGAGCGTCGCCTCGACGGTGGGCTTCCCCTTCGAGTCGCAGTCCGACACCGCGACGCCGAGCTTCAATCGCGGGGCGCCGGCCGTCCATCCCGGGACCCCCGCGAGCGCCATCCTCACCTCCACCGCCCACCCCGCGGGCTGCCTCGCCTCGGCCACTTCGATCCCTTTCACCGAACGCCCCGACGACCAGCGCACGCCATGCTTCGCCTTGGCTGCCGGATCGGCCGGGTAGATCACCAGTCGATCCACTTTTTCTCCGTCAGCGAACGCGAGCTCGAGATGGTCCTCCGACGCGCGCCCCTCCTTCGTCCGCACCAGGTAGTCGTCGCGCACGTCGACCGCGAGGTAGAGCGTCTTCGCGTCGTAGTTGCAGCGCACCGTGAACGAGAGATCCGTCGCGCGCCCGCCGACGTCGATCCCCGCCGCGCCCTCCCAGTCGTCGAGCAGCCCGTCGACGCGGATCACGTCGGGCTCCACCGGGCCGCACGGGATATCCACCCCGCCCGCCAGCGACGGGAGCATCACGAGTACGGCGGCGCAGAGCCGCGGACGGATCATCCTGCGGAGGTTACCAGACCGCCTCCAACCGATGCAGGAGCGCGAACACGCCGAGCCCGATCATCAGCGCCACTCCGATCCAGCGATCGATGCCGAACTTTTCCATCACCCCCTCTGTCGCCGCCCGGGGTCCCACCGTTCACGTCCGGCCCGTGGGTGCTTAACGGAGAAGGGGGTCCCTCCGCTCACGGAGTCGTAGTCGTAGTCGTAGTCGTAGTCGATTCAGGGACACTCGCGCGCGGGGGATCACCTCTCCGGCCCATGCGCGTGAGCATCTCCACGATGCGGGTCAGCAGCTCCATGGCCTGTCGCGGAGTGTCTTCCAAGGCGAGTTGCAGGACCGCAAAGGCATCCACGATCGCCTTGCACTCCATCGCGGAGCCCCGGGCGATGCTGTAGAAGCGGGCGCCATCCGGCGCTCCGAACCGGCCCGCTCCCTCGGCGA
>SHYY01000222.1 GCA_009692555.1 Myxococcales bacterium | reverse complement strand
CTCCTCGACCGGACGCACCGCAGGCGATGCCCCGATCTTGAGGTCGGTCTTCTCGTTCTCCTCGAAGCCGCCCGGTTTTCCCGTCGGTGCGGGCCGCGCGGGTGCGTGGGCAAGCGAGGTCGCTTCGTTCGAGATGTCCTTGCCCGGCGGGGTCACCGGCGCCGGGGTCGTCACCCGGATCAGCCTCGTCTGCGGCTCGGGTGCGGGCCGCGTCGGCGCGCGCGTCTCCGGCGGCGTCGTGATCGGCCGCAAAAGCTCGGTCTTCGGCTCCACCGCCCGCGACGGCCTGTCCTGAGCCGCGCCGAAGGGCCGCCCCGCCTGCAACGCCAGCGGCGTGATCAACCGCGTCGCATCCGACGCCAGCGGCTGTGCCGGCATCGGCACCACGCCGACCCGCGGCGTCTCGACGATCAGCGCCGCGCGCGCGAGGTCCTGGAACAGCTCTCCCGTCGTCGCGTAGCGCGCCGAGGCCGGCCGCGAGCACGCCTTCGCCAGCACCCGGTCGACCGTCCGCGACACCGCCGCTCCGTGCCCCGACGCCGACGGGAACGGCTCGTTCACGATCTTGTAGAACACCGCCACCGGGTTGTCCGCCGCGAACGCGCCCCGCCCGGTCAGCACCTCGAAGAGGATCGCCCCCACCGCCCACACGTCCGACAGCGCATCGACCTCGGCGATGTTCCCCGTCGCCTGCTCCGGCGACATGTAGTAGGGCGTCCCGATCATCGACAACGGCTTGGTGAGCTGCGTCTTGTTGTCGCGCACCTTCGAGACGCCGAAGTCGAGGATCTTGAGCTGGTCGCTCCGCTCGCACAGGAAGAGGTTCTCCGGCTTCAGGTCGCGATGCACCACCCCGCGCGCGTGCGCCGCGTCGAGCCCGTCGCACAGCTGGCGCGCCATCGGCAGGAGCTGCGGCAGCGAGAGCGGCCCGAGGCGCATCATGCGCGTCCGCAGCGTCTCGCCCCGCAGGTACTCCATCACCATGAACGGCGAGCCGTCCGCGTCGTAGTTGAAGTCCGTCACCCGCACGATGTTCGGGTGCCCGAGCTGCGAGGAGATCAGCGCCTCCCGCTGGAAGCGCTTCACCGCCTCGACGTTCGACATGAACTGCGGCACCAGGCTCTTCACCGCGCACTCGGTGCCGAGGTGGACATGGTGCGCGAGATAGACCGTCCCCATCCCGCCGCTCCCGATCACCGCCTCGAGGCGATAGGTGCCATTGAGCACCGTCCCCAGCCGGGGATCGCCCGCCTCTCTCATGATGGACGGCGCTCTGGCATGGAATCGAGCACCCATCCTACCACTTCGCCCTGAGCCTCGCCGACCCGCCGCAGGCGGCAGGGTGCTTAACGGAGAAGGGGGTCCCTCCGCTCACGGAGTCGTAGTCGTAGTCGTAGTCGATTCAGGGGCACTCTCGCGCGGGGGATCACCTCTCCGGCACATGCGCGTGAGCATCTCCACGATGCGGGTCAGCAACTCCATGGCCTGTCGCCGAGTGTCTTCCAAGGCGAGTTGCAGGACCGCCAAGGCATCCCCGATCGCCTTGCACTCCATCGCGGAGCCCCGGGCGATGCTGTAGAAGCGGGCGCCATCCGGCGCTCCGAAGCGGCCCGCTCCCTCGGCGATGTTCCAGGGGATGGAGACCGCCGCAGGTTTGAGCTCTTCGGTGAGAAACGAGTTCCCGCTGGGGGCGCTCGTCGCGATCTGCGACGCAAGGGCGAGGAGCTCGATGGCGCGGCGATAGACGTCGAGCTTCTGGTCGGCCAGCAGGGGCATCCTCCTTGGAGGCCAGGGGGGTCGGTTGGCAGGAGGAATTTGTTGCGGGAGGAGTTCGATTGCCGTCGCTGCGGACGGGACGACTACGACTACGACTACGACTACGACTACGTGACGAGCAAGAGCCAGCAAGAGGGCCCCCTCCGCTGTTAAGCACCCCAGGCGGCACCAAAGCGTCCCCTGGGTTTTGGGGACTCCCCGTTGACGGCCGGCCCGCGAAGTGGCATGCAAGGCGGGTGAGCGACCCTGGCTTCCCCGTCACCGTTCCCGTCGCGCGCGCCGACGGCCGAGTCGAACATGTGCGCGTCGGCACCGCCTACCGCGATGGCGAGGGCTTCACGCTCCGTCTCGGCGATCTCGCGATCGGCTCCACCCCCGATGCTGCATCGCAGCAAGCGGCGCCCCGGCAGACGCCGATCGGCGCCTCGGGCGGCGGCGGGATCACCCTCCCGAACTACGGGCGCTCCAAGAACGCCCCCGTGGCCGGCGCCTCGATGCAGGACCTCGAGTACTACGCCAACGGCTGCCGCCGCACGCTCTCCGACGAGAGCAAGGCGCGCTGGCACGACAAGGAGCGCACGCTCCTCGCGGCGATCGAGGCGGAGATCACCCGCCAGCGCGGCGGCGTCGCGCCGATGAGCGACGCCGGCCCGCCCGACGAGGACATCCCGTTCTAGATCCGCCGCCCCGCCGCACCTGCCGATCTCTTCCTCGCCATCCCCCCGGGAGTGAGCCGTGAACGCAGCCGCCGAAGCGCTTCGCTGGGACCTGTCCGACCTCTACGCTTCCACCGATGACCCCGGCATCGCCCGCGATACGAACGCGGCGCTGGCGGAGGCCGAGGCTCTCGCGGCCCGCCATCGCGGCAAGGTGGCCACGCTCGACGCCCCGTCGCTGGCAGACCTCCTTCGCGCGTTCGAGGCGCTGCTCGCGCGCGCCTACCGGCCGTCGGCCTACGCCTCGCTCCTCTTCAGCGCGAACACCTCCGACCCGGCCGGGCAGGCGCTGCTCGATCAGGCGCGCGAGGCGCTCGCCCACGTCTCGACCACCGTCAAGTTCCTCGACGTGGAGCTGAAGACCGCTCCCGATGCGATCTTCGACGCTTGGGCCTCCGCGCCCGCGCTCGCCGGCTACCGGCACTTCCTCCGCGCCACGCGCCGCTACGCCCCGCACACCCTCTCCGAAGCCGAGGAGAACCTCGCCACGCTGAAGTCGCTCTCCGGTGCCGCGGCGTGGAACCAGCTCTACGACGAGACGGTCTCGGCGATCCGCGTCCCGCTCACCGTCGAAGGCGAGGCGCGCGATCTGACGGTCGACGAGGCGCGCGCCCTCCGCGGGAGCCCCGACCGCGATCTGCGCGCTCGCGCCACCCGCGCCATCCACCAGGCCCACGCCGGGCAGAGCCACGTCCTGAACTTCGTCTTCAACACGCTCTTCCAGGATCACAAGATCGAGCTCGGCCTGCGCCGGTACGAGTCGCCGATCGCGCCCACCCTCCTCGACGACGAGCTCACCCCGGCGATCGCCGAGTCGCTGATGGCGACCACCGAGAAGAACTACTGCCTCGCGCAGGAGTACTACCGGCTGAAGGCGCGCGCCCTCGACCTTCCCGACTTCGCCAGCCACGACCTGCTCGCGCCCTTGCCCGGCGGCGACCGCACCATCCCCTTCGACGAGGCGCGCACGCTGGTCCTCGACAGCTTCCGCGCCTTCTCCCCGCGCATCGCCGAGATCGCCGAGCGCCACTTCGACCGTCGCTGGATCGACGTCATGCCGCGCCAGAACAAGCGTGGCGGGGCCTTCTGCGCCGCCTGGCTGCCCGACCTGCATCCCTACGTCCTGACCAACTACAACGAGCGCTTCCAGGACGTCTCCACCGTCGCCCACGAGCTCGGCCACGCGGTCCACTTCGTGCTCGCCGGGGAGCGCCAGACCCTGCTCAACTACGGCCCGACCACGCCGATGGCCGAGACCGCGTCGGTGTTCGGCGAGATCGTCCTCGCGCGCCGCCTGCTGGAGCAGGAGCGCGATCCCGCCGCCCGCCGGTCGCTCCTCGCCCAGCGGATCGAGGACATCATCGCGACCGTTTACCGCCAGGTGATGTACACGCGCTGGGAGCAGGAGGCCCACGCGCGGCGTGCCGAGGGCGTGGTCACCGTCGAGGGGTTCGGCGCTCTCTGGCGCGCCCAGACCGAACGCCTCTACGGCGACGCGGTGAAGCTCGGCGAGCTCGATCACTGGGGATTCATTGGAATCCCGCATTTCATCCATTCCAGGTTTTACTGTTATTCCTATGCCTACGGGCAGCTCCTCGTCCTTGCCCTCTACCGGCGCTACCTCGAGGAGGGCGAGGCGTTCGTCCCGCGCTACCTCGAGCTGCTCGCCGGCGGCGGCTCCGGCACCCCCGAGGAGCTCCTCCGCGGCGTCGGGATCGACCTCCACGCCCCCGGCTTCTGGCAGCTCGGCTTCGACACGCTGCGCGATCTGGTGGACCAGTTCCGGGCGACGGTGAGCTGAGAGTTCAGCGCCGCTTCTTCCGGGCGCGTGCCAGCTCCGTCGCCGCGCCGGAGTCGACCAGCTTGCGCACCTCGCGCTCCATCTCCTGCGCGAACACCACCCGCACCGCCTCCTGCCCGAGCGGGCGGAGGGCCTGGTAGGCCTCGCCGAGGTCGGTCGCGGTGATCGCCCGGCCGAACCCGGCGCCGACGCGCTTCTGGAAGTAGAGCGACAGCTCCGCCGCCGCGCGCCCGAGGTGCTTGCGGAGGATCGCCGCGGCGCCGGCGCCGGTCTCGAAGTCGACCCCGGCCGCCTCGAGGCGCAGCCCCACCTGGAGCAGCGCCGGGCTGTGGATGAGGTAGCTGTCGCCGCGGCGCTCGATCTGCTTCAAGCGGATCATCTCCGCGATCGCGCCGGGCCCTCGCACGCCGAGCAGCTCGCGCAGCTCCCCGTCGGTGACCACGCGCGGCCGATCGTTCGCCCACGGCTCCTGCAGCTGGTTTTCGAGGCCCAGCCACTCGTGGAGCGACGGCTCGCCCTTGTCCGCCTGCTGCAGGAGATCGCGGATCGCGCGGATGCTCCACCCGCGATCTTGCAGCGAGCCGATCAGCTTGAGGCGCTCGACGTGCGCGGGGCCGTAGAAGGCGACGCGGCCGCGGATCTCCGGGCCCGGAAGCGCGCCCTTCGATTGATAGAAGCGGATCGTCCGGCTTGGCACGCGCGTCGCCGTCGCCAGCTCATCGATGGTGTATTCGGTGGCGGTGGCGTCGTCGGGCACGGCGGTCCGATTGTCCGGCAACCCCGGCGGCGGGGCAAGCGCGCCCGCGCCGATCGCCCCGTCGATCCCTCCGCCTTGCGCGCTGGTCATGTCATCTCCCGAGCGACCGCGCGTACGCCGCCCTGGCGGGACAGCTCGACGACGCGGGCGAGCGCCCCCCGGAGCGTCGCGCCCCAGCTCGCGCTCCGGTAGGGCACGCCGTGCCGCTCGCACACCGCGCGCACCTCGGGGGCGATCGCGCGCAGGCGGTGCGGCGGGAGGCGCGGGAACAGGTGGTGCTCGATCTGGAAGTCGAGGCCACCGCACAGGATCGACAGCGGCCTGCTGACCTCGAAGTTGTTGGTCGCCGCGACCTGCATCGCGTACCAGGCGCCGCGCCCCTGCGCGCGGGTGCCCTCGGGGTAGGCGGCGGTCTCCTGGCCGACGTGGCCGCAGTAGATCGTGGCAGCCGAGTAGACGTCGCGCAGCGTCCCGGCGAGCCAGTTGCCGAGCGCCACCTTGAGGAAGCCGGGGCCGGCGAGGGTCGGAAAGAGGAGGTACTCCTTCAGCCAGTAGGGGACGAACTTGCGGAGCGCCCGCCGCTTTGCCCCGCGCACGCTGGCCGGGGAGCGATCGGGGAGGAAGTCGAGCCGCTCGACCCGTGGGTCGCGCAGGTACACGTCGAGCATGCCGGTGACGTGCAGGTTCATCGAGGTGCCGAAGTTCGGGATGGCCAGGAGCAGCTCGGTCGCGAGGCGGAGGCCGTGGGCGCGAGGCGCGGCGTGCTCGGTGAGGCGCACGGTGCCGAAGTGGATGTCGGGGTCGCGCCCGGCGACGTTGGTGTACTGGTGGTGGCGCACGTTGTGGGCGGCGCGCCACGACGCCTCGTCGATCGGGAGGTCCCACGCGAAGCGCTCCTGGTGGTACCGCTCGGCACCGGGGAGGCCGTCGTAGGCGCCGTGGAGCGCCGCGTGGCCGATCTCGATCGCCTGGAGCTGCTTGTGGATCCAGAGCGCGAGCACGCCCGCGGCGAAGGAGGCCGGCTCGAAGGAGAAGTGGAGCAGGAGGCGGCCCACCACCTCCATCGCGCGGGAGAAGCGGTCGAGGCGTCGCACCCTCTGCACGTCCTCGTCGCCGAGGGATCCTTCGACGCGGCGACGGATGGAGTCGATCTCCTCGCCGAAGCGGCGCAGGCGATCATCCGCCTCCGCGGGCGGGCCGGCGTCGTCGCGCGCGGTGGGAAGCGGGTCGGGATGTCCCATGATGTCCTCCTGGCTGGTGAGTCACCAGCGATTGAGACATCAGTAAGCGTTACAGTTGATGGTGTCAAGATAGAATCGACCGCGCGGGAACGGGAACAGGAACGGCAACGGCAGCGGCAGCGGCAGCGGCAACGGCAACGGCAACGGCAACGGCAACGGCAGCGGCAACGGCAACGGCAGCGGCAAGTGCGCGTGCGCGTGCGCGGCTCCTCCCCCACTCCCGCGCGCAACTCCCCGCCGACTTTGACCGATAATTGCCGCCAGGCTCGACTACGAACGGCTCGAGGTTTGCCAGACCGCCATCCAGTCCCTGGAGCTGGCCTTCCGCCTCGTCGAGCTCCTACTGCGCGGCCAGGGACCGAGCCGGAGGATCACTCGTCCTCCTCGTCGCCGAGGAGCACCCCGACCGGCAGCTCGATCGCCTCGAACGGCTCGGCGCGCACGCGCTCCCCGCGCACGGCGGCGAGCACCTCGCTTGCCCGCCTGCGTCGACGATCGAATCTGGCATACTGGCGAGGTGCTGGCGCGACCTCATCTCTCGATCAGTGGCCCGCGAAGGAGTCGCATGACGAAGCCCGATCCGACGTTGCTGATCGATGTGGTCGCCTCCAAGGTGCTCGAGGCGCTGAAGCTGGCATCGGAAGCCCTGACCCGCGCGAGCGTGCGACATGTGGTCGTCGGCGGGCTCGCCGTCGGGGCCAACGGGTACCCGCGTGCGACCAAGGACGTGGACTTCCTCGTCGGCGCCGAAGCCTTCCACCACCACGCGAACGGCCTCGTGACGATGCGCCCGGAGATCCCATTCCAGGTCAACGGGGTCGCCGTGGACTTGCTTTCTCCGGAAGCAGGGGAGGACTTCCTTGAGGCGACGCTCGCCGCGCCGCCGGGAACGATGATGGAAGCCGCGCCGCTGGTCTACATGAAGCTCAAGTCGCCGCGCCGCAAGGACCAGGTGGATGTGATCGAGATGATCAAGGGAGGGATCGACACGAAGCGATGTCGCGCGTATCTCGCCGCTCACGCTCCCTCATTTGTGGCATCGTTTGACGAAACCGTCGCCCAGGCCGAGGCCGAACAGGATTGATGTGTTGCGCGAGTTCCGACCCAGGCCCCGGCCGGCAATCGTCGCCAAGTTCATTGCCCCAAGATCGCGGAGCCCGGTCTCCGCCGACAAAATGCAGCAGGTATGGCAGGCGCTGAACAGAGCTTCGACCTGCTGAATGCCGTCCCGGAGGAGCGCGTCCTCGTCGGCGAGGAGGAGGCGGATCAGCACTGGCGGTCCGCAGAGGAGCTTTCGTCGCGGCCTGCGCCCCGTGGAGAGGGAGTAGCTGCTCGACGAGTCTTCAGCTCCACGAAGACCCGCTGCTCGACCACCAGGTCGGCGCGATAGCCGCAGCCGAGCGGGTCCCCCTTGTCCAGGAGCGGGAGCGGCTTCTGGCGCTCGAACTGGAGGCGGCGCAGCGCAAGCTCCTGGCAAAGAGATCGAGAGATCGCTCGTACGCCGACTCGAGAAGGCCCGGCCCCAGGTGCCGATGAACCTCGATGCAGGCGCCGATGATGTCTCCGGTGAGCGGGTCCTCAATCCCATTGTTGCCGTTCCCGTCGCCGTTCCCGTTCATTCCCGTTCCCGTTGCCGTTGTTTCCCGTTGCCGTTCATTCCCGTTCCCGTTCCCGTTGCCGTTCTGAATCTGAACACCCACGGGAACGGCCGGCGATGGAGCCCCGGGGCGGTGGAGGAGGCGCGTCGTGTTATCCTCCGCCGCGATGCCGACCGAGGCGAGCCCGGCACGTCTGACCCCCGCCCCCGCGACCTTCGCCAGCCCCTATGCGGGCGCGCGCGAGCATCTCGGCGAGCTGCTCGGCAAGGTGCAGCGCTGGCTCGAACGCCACCGCCTGCTCTTCCCCGATCGCCACGCCAGCGACGAGAACCGCGCTCGCCCCGACACCCTGACCGCCCTCGACACCGAGCTGCGCGCGCTCTCCGATCACATCGCCAGCCGCGAGCAGGCCAGCCGCCGCGCCAACGTCCTCCTGCCGCTCGATCAGCTCCGCCGCTCGCTCTCGCTCTCGCCGATCGAGGTCGATCTCCTGGTCGCCCTCGCCGCCGCCGAGTGCGAGCCCGATTTCCACCGCGCCTACATGCGCGCCTGGGGTGACGCTTCGGTGAAGCAGGGTGACGTCGCCTTCTTCTGCGAGCTGGTCGGCGGTCGCGGCGACGATCGCTTCGCCCTCGAGCAGGCGCTGCAACCGGCCAGCGTGCTGTGCCGCCACGGCCTCGTCACCCTCGCCCCCGATCGCTCCTGGGTCCCCCGCGCCCCGCTGCTCTACCTCCGCGTCAAGCTCGGCGCGCGCCTCGGGTCGTACCTCCAGGGCGAGATCGCCCCGTCGCCGCGCCTCCTCCCGGCCTGCCTCACGCTCCAGCCCGCCACCCGCGGCCTGGGCGAGCTGGTGCTGCCCGCCACCGTCGGAGATCGCGTCGCGGGAGCGCTCGCCGCGGCGCGCCAGGAGGACGGCACGTTCGATCCGATCTGCCTGATCGCGCCGCGTCACAGCGGTCGCAAGGCGCTCTGCGCGGCGCTCCTCCCCGAGGCGCCGATGGTGGTCTTGCGGGCCGGCGCGCTGCCGAAGGATCCCGAGCTGTTCGAGCAGCTGGTGCGCGACGCTCTGTGCGAG
>SHYY01000221.1 GCA_009692555.1 Myxococcales bacterium | reverse complement strand
AAACGCAAACGCAAACGGAAACGGAAACGGAACCGACACAACCGCCACCCCTGCCCTGCCGAACCGGGTGCTCCATCGAACGAACCCGGCGCGCGAGATCGAGCGCCGTCGCGCGTTCGAAGCCGGAGGCTCGCCATGCATCCATTGCGCACCCTGCTCATCGCCCTCACCGTCGCTGTCCCGCTGCTCGCCGCTGCCGGCGGCGGAAAGACCGGGTCCAACGGCGAGAGCAAGCAGGCACCCGTCGCGGGACAAAAGGGAGGCGCGACGCCGCAGCGACCCGCCCCGCCGGCCGCTCCGGGGATCGCCTCCCCGAACGCGGTGCGCGACGCCGGCAGCGACGATCTCGTGTTCGGCGCGCCGGTGAAGTACCAGAACTTGACCCTCGTCCCCGTCGCCACCACCCGCAAGGGTCCGTTCCAGCGCTACACGCTGCTCGAGCAGGGGATCGCGAAGAAGACCCTCGCGGTGCGCGAGCTCAGGGGCACGTCGGGGCAGGCGCAGGTGAGCGCGGTCGAGGTACGGAACAGCGGCGCCGATCCGGTCTATCTCCTCGGCGGCGAGATGATCCTCGGCGGCCAGCAGGACCGGATCATCGAGCGCGACACCGTCGTGCCCCCAAGCGGAGGCTGGGAGAAGGTGTCGGTTTTTTGCGTCGAGCAGGGGCGCTGGCGCGGCCAGAACATGGACTTCGCGCCCGGCGAGGCGCTGGCCCATGTCGGGTTGCGCCAGGCGGCGCTCTCGGGCGACCAGTCGCAGGTGTGGGCCGAGGTGGCGCGCAAGAACCTGCAGCACGGCACGCAGAGCCAGAGCGGCACCTACCGGCGCACGATCCAGAAGCCCGAGCTGCGCGCGCAGATCGCGCCCTATCGCGCGCGGATCGTCGAGCAGATGGCCGCCGGCCAGGAGACCGCCGGCCTGGTGTTCGCGATCAACGGCCAGATCCGCGTCGCCGACCTGTTCGGCAATCCGGAGCTGTTCTCCGACCTGCGCGACAAGCTCCTCTCCGCCTACGTGCTGGAGGCGCTCGGGCAGAAGGTGATGAAGGACGCCGCGCCGCTCAGCACCGTCGCGGCGAAGGAGTTCTTCCTCGAATCGCGCAAGGCGAAGAAGCAGCTGATGCAGAGCAGCGGCGGCCGGTCGGTCAACTACAAAGCCGAGAGCCCGATCATGATCGGCAGCGAGACGCTCGATCCCGCCGTCGGCGAGAAGGTGCGCGAGACCTACATCATCAAGTAGGACGTGTGATTCATCGGATCACGGGAGCGGGCGGGTGCGGCCGTGGCCCCCGCCGCCCGGGGTGGCGATGGTGAGGCGATCGCCCGGCTGCGCCTCGAAGGTGACCTTGGAGGGAAGGCGGACGGTGCGGCCGGCGCGCTCGATGGTGTCGATCCCGGGGTCGCCCGGGCCGCCGCCGGCGAGGCCGTAGGGCGGTCTGCGGCGCCGGTCGCCGATCAGCGTCACCGTCGCTGCGGCGAGGAACTCCAGCGTCCGCACCACCCCATCCCCGCCCGGATGCGCGCCGCCTCCGCCCGAGCCGCGGCGGATCGCGTAGCGGATCACGCGCACCGGGAGCGCGTGCTCGAGCGCCTCGACGGGGGTGTTCCAGGTGTTGGTCATGTGGGTCTGGATCGCGCTCGCGCCGGCCCGCGTCGGCCCGCCACCCGCGCCGCAGGCGATGGTCTCGTAGTAGGCGAAGCCGTTGCTGCCGGCCGCGGAGCTTTCCGTCCCCGAAGACCCAGGGGACGCTGGGGAGCCGCCTGCGGCGGGCCGATGAGGCTCAGAGCTTCTGCTGCCCGGCGGCGGCAGTGCGCCGCCGGAGCATTCCGAGCTTCTGCTGCCCGGCGGCGGCAGTGCGCCGCCGAACATCAGGTTCGACATCGTGCCGCCGCTCGCCGCCGGGATCCGCCCCGGGAGCGCCTGGGCCAGCGCGCCGAGCACCACGTCGACGATCCGCTGCGAGGTCTCGACGTTGCCCGCAGCGACGGCGCGCGGTGGGCGTGCGGCGACGATCGTGCCCTCGGGCGCGATCACCTCGATCGGATCGAGGATCCCCTCGTTGGTCGGCGTGTCGTCGGGGCAGAGCAGGCGGAAGGCGTAGAGCACCGACGAGACGGTCACCGCGTACACCGCGTTCAGGGAGCCCGGTGACTCGGGATCGGAGTCGGAGAAGTCGACGATCGCACGCGCGCCGGCGATGGTCAGGCAGACCCGGATCGCCTCGCCCTCGTCGAGGGTGTCGGCGAAGGCGTAGATGCCGTCCGGGATCGCCTCGATCGCCGCACGCATCAGGCGCGCCGCATAGGCCCGGAGCGCTGCGCCACGAAGCTCGAGCGTGCGCGCACCGTGGCGGGCCGCCAGCTCGGCGAGGCGGAGGCCACCTTGCGCGAGCGCGGCCCGCTGCGCGGCCAGATCGCCCTGGCGCTCGTCCGGAGTGCGGCTCGCCGCGGCGAAGCGGTCCGCCACCTCGGCGGTGAGCAGCATCGGGGGCAGGCGGATCCCCTCCTCGTCGATGCTGAGCGCGCCTTCCCATCCTGGTCCTGCGCGGCGCGCACCGACGGAGATCGTATCCGGAGGCGCCTCGGGCAGCTCGCCCGGCAGGCCCCGGACGCCGGCCGGCATAGAGCCCGGCGCCGTCCCACCGACGTCGGCGTGATGGGCGCGATTGGCGACGTAGAAGCGCGTCTGCGCCTCGCCCTGGCCCTCGCCGACGTCCACCGGCGCGACGAGGGTCACATCGGGCAGATGGGTCCCGCCGGCGAAGGGATCGTTGAGGATCACGACATCGCCCGGACTCATCGCCACCGCGGCGATCGCCGCCCGCACCGAGAGCGGCGTCGACCCCAGGTGCACCGGAATGTGCGCCGCCTGGGCGATCATCCGCCCCTCCCCATCGAAGATGGCGCACGAGTAGTCGCGCCGCTCCTTGATGTTCGGCGACAGCGCGGCAAGGCGAAGCGTGGCCCCCATCTCCTCCGCCACCTGCGCGAAGAGATGATTCCAGACCTCGATCTCGACCGCGTCGCCCAGGGTCGGAGCCAAGGTCACAGCCAGGGTCACATCCAAGGTCAAAGCCAAGGTCAAAGCCAAGGTCAAAGATAGTACGCGATGCCCGCCATCAGCTGCACCGCCGTCCCCGGCTGGTCGACGGCAAAAGCGCCGGTCCGCTCATCCTTGACGAGCTGTGCGTCCCGGGTCGCCAGGATGCGCGCGGACAGCCGCAGCGACAGCCCCGAGAGGGTGTTTCCGCCGTGCAGCGGGACGTCGAGGAGCAGCGCGCCGTGGAAGCCGGCGGTGGTCTGCGTCTCGAGGGCGGTGCGGGTGTGCTCCACCGATACGCCGACCTGCAGCCCCACGCCCGCCAGGAGCCGCCACGCGAACCCATCGCCGCGCCGCCAGGAGAGGGGCGCGAACGGCCGCACAGCGACGGCGAGCGGCACCGAGACCCGGTCGCCGAACGAGGGCTTGTTCACCACCTGCACCGGCGATCCCTCGGCCGCGTAGAGCCCGATCCCCACCCCGATCAGCCCGCGCCAGAGCGCCTCGACGCCGACGCCGAACGCCAGCACCAGGTTGCACTGCGGCACGCCGACCGTCTCGGTGACCCCGCCGGTGGTGACTCTCTTCGAGCACTGCGTGGGCGCACGGTCGTGCGGCTCGATCCCGAAGCCGAACGACGTATCGATCAGGAACGGCGGCGCGAAGTACTCGGCCCGGGCGGGCGCCGCAGCGACGAGAATCAGGGCAGCGGCGAGGGAAACGGCGCGAACGGGGGCCAAGCTAAACAGAAACGCCTGGACCGCGATCCATCGCGTGATCCATCGTCAGCCGCTCCGGTGCCTGCTCACGTACTCGGGTACGCTGCGCGGGCTCCTCGCGCCTTCCTCGGCTGACGCTTGTCTCACGATCCATACGTTCCTGTTTACATGGGGCGGGTCAGCTCGCGCTGCCACTCGCCCTCGCCCTTCATCGCGACCACGTTGAAGATCTGCAGGGCGTCGACCTTCCCCTTGACCTTGGTCGGCGGCAATACCTGGTACTCGACCCGCGAGGCCACCCGGCTCATCGTCGTCGCGCTGATGATGATCTCGCCCGCCTTGGCGATCGAGCAGAGCCGCGACGCGGTGTTCACCGGATCGCCGATCGCGGTGTACTGAAGCGTTCGCGTCGACCCGATCGCGCCGGTGATGACGATCCCGGTGTTGACCCCGATGCCGACCCGGATCGGCTCCAGGTTCTCCGCCATCCGCGTGCGGTTGAACTCGCGGAGCGCCTTCTGCATCTCGAGCGCGCACTGCACCGCCGCCAGCGGCGCATCGGGCATCGCCACCGGCGCGCCGAACAGCGCCATGATCTCGTCGCCGACGTACTTGTCGAGCGTGCCGTTCATCTTGAACAGCACCTCGACCATCACCTCGAAGTACTCGTTCAGCATCTCGACGATCTCGGCCGGCGGCTTCTTCTCGCTCATCGCGGTGAAGCCGCGGATATCGGAGATGAGGATCGTCACCTCGCGCTGCTCGCCGCCCTTCTCCAGCACCAGATCGCCCTTCACCAGCTGCTCCACCAGCTGCGGTGACAGGAGCCGCTGGAACTGCGCCCGCGTGCGCGTCTCCGACTCGATCTTCTTCGCCAGCCGCGCGTTCTGGATCGCCACCGCGGCCTGACCGGCGATCGAGGTGAATATCTGGAGGTCCTTCTCGCTGAACGCGTTCAAGGCGATCTGCGAGTCGAGGTGCATGATCCCGAGCAGCTCCTCGGCGTGGAGGAGCGGCACGCACATCGTGGAGCGGATCCCCTGCATGATGATCGAGTGCGCGCCCGAGAAGCGCGAGTCCATCGTCGCGTCCGACGAGAGCACCGCCTTCTTGTGCTGCATCACCTCGTTGAGGATCGAGTTCGAGAGGACGATCTGCTCCTCGCTCTTGCTCGCCTTCTGCTTCACGTAGCGCGTCTTCAGCTGCCCGTCGGGCTCGACCAGCAGGATCACGCCGCGGTCGGCCGGGAGGAGCTCGAACGACTTGTCGAGGATCTTCGGCAGCAGCTCCTCGAGATCGAACACGCCGACGATGGCGCGCGACAGCTCGTGCGAGATGCGGAGCTTCTCGTAGTCGCGGCGGAGCGCGTCGTTCTCGTGGACCTGCTTCTCCGGCAGGAAGTCGCGCTGCGCGGCCGCGTCGATCTTCTGGCGGATGTGGCTCTCGGTGATGCCGGGGGCGAAGGTCACCCGCTGGAGCGACTGCTCGGCGTCGGAGTGCTCGACGTAGGTGAGGTGCGTCGAGCCGAGCACGATCTCCTCGCCGTGGTTGAGGAAGTGCTCGCCGACGCGGGCGCCCGAGACGTAGGTGCCATTGAGCGAGCCCAGGTCGCGCAGCATGAAGCGCCCGTCGGGCGCGCGCAGGATCTGGCAGTGCTCTTTCGAGATGATCCGGTCGAGGATCTGGATCGTGTTGTCGGGGTGGCGACCGAGGGTGTTGATTGGCCCCAACTCGTATTCCTGCCGGTTCTCGCTAGAGGTGAGGATAACTTTTGCCATCGCCGAAGGTGTAACCCTGCTTTGAAATTCGAGGGCCATTCTAGGTAGCCGCCGTCGGTGTGTAAAGGGGAAACGGGATCGACCGCGTGATAGGCTGCGCCAGTGGTCGGCAAGGTCCTTCGAACCGCGGCTATCGGCTGCGCCGCGCTGGTGGGCACGGGCTGCCGCGCTCCCGGGGGCGACCGGGCGCCACCCGTCGACGCGGGGCAGCGGATCGCTCGCGACGATCTCGCGGCGCCGGCCGGTCCGCCCCACCTCGTCGCTCGCGCGGGCGAGGCGATGGGAACGGTGGTGGAGATCAAGGTGTGGACCCCGCCCGATCGCGATCCGGCCGCGCGCGCGGCGATCGGCGAGGCGTTCGCGGAGATCGCCCGCCTCGAAGGGCTGATGACCACCTGGAAGGAGGACTCCGACATCGCGCGCCTGAACGCCGCTGCCGGGGTGGCGCCCGTCGCTGTGGCAAAGGAGACGCTCGAGTGCGTTGAACGCTCGCTCGACTTCTCACGGCGCTCCGGCGGCGCCTTCGACATCACCTTCTACGCGCTGAAAGGCCTGTGGAAGTTCGACCACGACCTCGAGGCGAAGCTGCCCGACGCGAAAGAGCTCAAGCGGAGGCTCCCGCTGATCGATTACCGCAAGCTCGAAGTGGACCGCGGGAAGAGCACGCTGTTCCTGCGCGAGCGCGGGATGAAGGTCAACCTCGGGGGCATCGCCAAGGGCTACGCCGTCGACCGAGCCACGGCGATCCTCCGCAAGAGCGGCTTCGCCGACGCGATCGTCCAGGCGGGCGGCGACCTGATGCTCTCGGGCTCCAAGAGCGGCGAGCCGTGGCAGGCCGGAATCCGCGACCCGCGCGGCGCTGCGAATTCGTACTTTGCCGTCGCTGCGGTGAAGGATCACGCCTTCTCCACCGCGGGGGACTATGAGCGCTTCTTCTTCCTCGGAGGCAAGCGCTACCACCACATCATCGACCCCAAGACCGGCTGGCCGGCGACCCGCGCCCGCTCGGTGACCATCTACGCCCCCGATGCCCTCACCGCCGACGGCCTCGACGACGCGGTGCTGATCCTCGGCGTGGAGGAGGGCCTGAAGATGATCGAGGCGCTCCCCGGAGTGGGCGCTGTGGTGGTCGACCGAGACAACCGCGTCCACATGTCGAAGTCGCTCCGCGGGATCGTCGAGATCACCCGCCCGCCGACCCCGGGGCCCTGACAGCCGGTTCCGGAGGCGCCAGCCCTCGTGGTAGATTTCGCGCATAGTGACCAGCAGCCCGCTCGGGTTTCGTGTGGAGGTGGAGGCGCGCATGGCCGGCGAGAACGCGCCCTGGCAGGTCGCGATCGCGATCCCCGATCACGTCGAGGAGGAGTTCCGTCCCGGCCGGCTCGACGACCTGCTGGAGCATCCCGCCACCTTCCTCTCGGTGCTTGATCGCGCGACCGCCGCCGAGCGCTTGCTGTGCAAGGACGCCCTCCTGTGGCTGAAGGTGCGCACCCCGGAGCGCGACCTCACGCTGCAGGATCTGTTCGCGACCAGCCGCGGCGTGCAGGTGGGTCTCAGCGACGGGACGACGCTGGCCGGAACGGTGGTCTACAGCGTCGGCGACCCGAACGCGCCGCTCGCTGATTTCATCAACGGCCAGGGAGCTACTTCGAGATCCTCACCGGCGACGAGCTCTATTTCCTGCACAAACGCTACGTCTCGTGGGTGGCGGAGGTGGCACCATGAACCTCGACTACTTCGCCCGCAACCTCAAGCGACTGCTCGCCGAAAAGGTCGTGCTCGCGTCCGGCAAGGCCGTCCTGCTGCGCTTCTCCTCCGGCGACCGCTACGCGCAGCAGACGCTCTCGCACGACGAGCTCACGCAGATCCTGCTGGAATCGGCGCCGCAAAAGAACCACGACCTGATTTTCAGCGGTCGCCCGCCGGACCCCTACCTGTATTCGTTCAAGGGAGAGTCTTTCGGCGTGGGCGTCGAGGCGGGCGTGCGGCAGTGGCGGATCACGCTGCAGCGCGTGCCGAGCGATGCGCCCGTCCCGGGATCTGCCGCCGCGCCGGTGGCCACCCCGGCACCCGCCGCCAGCCCGGCACCCGTCGCCCCCCGGCAGCGGGCGGCCGTCCCGACGCCCTCCGTGGCCGGCGAGCCCGACATCAACCGCCTGCTGCGCGGCCTGGTCGCCGAAAAGGGCGCCGACCTCCATCTCACCGCGGGGCAGGTCCCGCGCTATCGCGTCTCGGGAAGCATCGTTCCCGTCCCCGGCATGGAGGTGCTCACCGAGGAGCGGCTGCGCGGCATGCTCTACGAGATCCTCCCGGAGCGGGTGCGGAAGAAGTACGAGGAGACCTGGGACGGCGACTTCGCGCACGCCATCGAGGGGCTCTCGCGCTTCCGCTGCAACATCGCCCGCGATCGCCACGGCACCTTCTCCGTGATCCGCCGCATCCCGTTCGAGATCCTCACGCCCGAGCAGATCGGCCTGCCACCGAAGGTGCTCGACCTGTGCTGGCTCACCAAGGGGCTGGTGCTGGTGACCGGCCCCACCGGCTCGGGCAAGTCGACCACCATGGCGACGATGATCGACTTCATCAACTCCAACCGCCGCGATCACATCATCACCATCGAGGATCCGGTCGAGTTCGTGCACCCGGACACCAAGCGCTGCCTTATCCGCCAGCGCGAGGCCGGCGAGCACACCGGGAGCTTCAAGCGCGCGCTCAAGGCGGCGCTGCGCGAGGATCCCGACATCGTTCTCGTCGGTGAGATGCGCGACCTCGAGACGATCGCCATCGCGACCGAGACCGCCGAGACCGGCCACCTGGTGTTCGGAACGCTCCACACCTCGACCGCGCCGTCGACGGTGGATCGCATCATCGATCAGTTCCCCGCCGACCGGCAGGAGCAGATCCGGATCATGCTGTCGGAGTCGCTGCGCGGGGTGATCGCGCAGACGCTTTGCAAGAAGATCGGCGGTGGCCGCGTCGCCGCGTACGAGATCCTGATCTCCAATCACGCCGTCGCCAACCTGATCCGCGAGGGCAAGACGGTGCAGCTCTTCTCGATCATGCAGACCGGGAAGGCGGCCGGAAACATCCTGCTGGCCGATTCGCTGCTCGCCCTGGTGATGTCGCACACCATCACCCCCGAGGAGGCGTTCTCGAAGGCGACCAACAAGGACGAGTTCCGCCTGATGCTGGACAAGGCGGGGATCAAGGTCGACGTCGGTGCGATGAGGGAGGAGTGAGGGCGAGTCTCATGGGGCGCTTTCGGCGCGGCGATCTCGGACCGTCATGCGAGCCTGATGCAGCCGCCTTCACGGAAAGGCCGCGGCATTGGCATGGCCACGCTCGTCGACCTGTGCCTGCGCAACCAGATCGACCTTCCCTACACGATCCGGGCGCTCTTCGCCGGCAGCTCCACCTCGATCCACTCCGCCCTGGCACCGGGCAATCCGCCCACCGGCACAGCCACGGTCAGCGGCTCGTCGGATCGCGACGCGACCACCACCTTCGTCTCGCCGCCGGCGATGCGCGCGAAGGCCACCACGTCGCCGGCCGAGCCGAGGTCGACGAAGCCACCGCGCGAG
>SHYY01000220.1 GCA_009692555.1 Myxococcales bacterium | reverse complement strand
GAGAAACGAGTTCCCCCTGGGGGCGCTCGTCGCGATCTGCGACGCAAGGGCGAGGAGCTCGATGGCGCGGCGATAGACGTCGAGCTTCTGGTCGGCCAGCAGGGGCATCCTCCTTTGAGGCCAGGGGGGTCGGTTGGCAGGAGGAATTTATTGCGGGAGGAAGTTCGATTGCCGTCGCTGCGGACGGGACGACTACGACTACGACTACGACTACGTGACGAGCAAGAGCCAGCAAGAGGGCCCCCTCCGCTGTTAAGCACCCAAGGCGCGGACTGGCGAGGCGCATGCTATGGTCCGCGTCTCCTTGCGCGCCGGGAGGGATCGGCAGCCCGTCCTGCCGCGTTCGCTCCCGTTGCCGCTCCCGTTCCGCTCCCGCTCCCGTTCCCGTCGCCGTTCCCTTTGCCGTTCCCCTCGGCTCCCGCCGAGACAACTCCGCTGACGCGGTAAAGGAAGTTAGCGTCGCTGTGGCTCCGCCGGCGGCTGCCGTCGCGGTCCCGCGGGTGGAGGAGCGCTCACGGGGGAAGAGGCTCGCGGCTCGTGACCGCCCGGTCGCCGGGCCGGAGGCAGTCGCGCCCGTCCCTGCGGAGACGCCCAGGGCCGCCCCGCCGCCGCTGACCGCTCCTTCGGCTTCCGGGCGCACCGGCTACGCCGCCGTGTTCGCCGACGCGCAGGCGCTCTTCTCTTCCGGAGATACGGCGAAGGCGGCGGCGCGCTACGAGGAGGCGGCCCACCTCCGCCCCGACAGCGCCCTGGTCCATCGCGAGCTCGGCAAGTGCTACAGCAGGCTCGGTCAGCGCGCGCGCTCGCAGCAGGAGTACCGTCGCTACCTCGAGCTGGCGCCGGATGCGACCGACGCCGCGTTCTACCGCAGCATCCTCACGTAGGGCAGGGGCTTGCCCCCTGCCGTGAGGCTCACATGATCTCGACGCGCAGGAGCTGCTGACCGAGGAAGACGTAGTCGCCGTGCTGGAGCGGCTCCTCGTCGCGCACACGGACGAAGGTGCCGTTCTTGGAGCCGGCGTCGGTGATCTGGAAGCGCCCACCGTCGAGAGCGGTGACCTGCGCGTGACGGCCGGAGATGAACGGGTCGTCGGGGAAGTTGATGTCGTTGCCCTCGCGCCCGAGGGAGATCGACTCGGAGCGCGCGCGGAAGACCATGCCGGGATCACCACCGACGAGGAGCTGGATCACCGACATCTTCGCCGGGCGCTTCGGGGAGCCGTAGAAGTAGGTGCCGTCGTCGTCGGGGGCGGGCACCGCGTCGGGCGGGCAGGCATCGACGCGCAGGAGCTGCTCGCCGACCAGGAAGGATGCCCCACCGTTGACCATCATCGGCGCGTTGATGCGGATGAACACGCCGTTCAGCGAGCCCTCGTCGCGGACCATCAGGCGGCCCTCGCGGTAGAAGAAGTTCGCCTGGCGCGGTGACAGAAGTGGATCTTCGGGGAAGAGGATCGCCCCCTCGAGGCGGCCGGCGATGTGCTCGCTGCCGGCGAGGTGGTAGGAGACGCCGTCGAGGCTCTCGCCCTTGATCAGGATCAGCTTGGCGCGCCCCGGGGCCTGCATCCGTCCGAAGAACATCGTCTTGGGCGTCGGGCCGGGGGGCGGCAGCTCGACCTGCGCGCCGCACACGCCGCAGAAGCGGTGGGCGGGAACGAGCTCGCCGCCGCACCGGGTGCACTTGCGGGGGCCAGCGACGGGGGCCACGGCGATCGGGGCGGTGGCCGGGAGCGCCATCGGGTTCGGGATGTCGGGCCAGGAGGAGGTCCGGAGCTGCGGCGGGCTGGCCGCCGGAGGTCGGCCGCCGCCGGTGGTGGTGCGCGGCGCCGGGACGCCGAGCGGCTCGCCGCAGCCGGCGCAAACCCTGGCGGTGAGCGGGCTCAGCGCATCGCACGCGTCACAGACCAGCCCGAGGGTCATCGCGCGCATCCTAGCAAAAGTTCCGGCGTTGTGAAGCGCGAGCGGCGCTGATCACGCACTCACGGCGCTGGCGGCGGGGCGAGGGCGGGCGCGGCGGCCTCCCGCACCGACGGATCCGGGTCGCGAGCGAGGCGCAAGAGAGCCGCGCGGCCGCGCCCGGTCGAGCCCTGAGGAGCACCCGCCAGGGACCGGGCGATCGCTCGCCGCACCTCGGGGATCTCGTCGCCGACGTGATCGGCCAGCGGGGCGATGGCGGGCGCGCCGAGGAGGCGGAGCGCGCGGGCGGCGTGCTCGCGGACGTAGCCGTTCGGATCGTCGAGCAGGCGGGCGATCGCCTGGCAGCGGTCGGCGGCACCGTGGGCGAAAGGCAGCTTCGCGAGCGCCTCGGCGGCTGCGGCCCGCTCACGCCACTCGGGCGCGGCGAGCCGCTTTGCGAGGGCGCCTTCGGCCGCACGGTCGGTCGCCACCGCGGCGATCGCCGCGAGGCGGACGTCGATCGACGGATCGTCGAGGGCGGCGAGCCGGGCGGTCGATGCCGCGGGGGAGGAGAGCCGGCCGATGACCTCCAGCGCGCGCGCCCGCACCAGCGGGTCGCCGGTCCGCGCCAGCTCGAGCAGCGATGGCTCGAGGCGCGCGGCGACGTCATCCAGAAGCTGCCCGGCGGCGCGCTGCTCCGGCTCCGCGAGGCCCAAGGCCGGCGGTGTGAGTGGGCCGAGGCCGATCCGGCCGCCCGGGGCCAGTGCAACGAGATCGTCGAGGGTGCGGAGCTGCAGGTCGCGGTGGCGTGCGAGGGCGCCCTCGAGCGCCGCGGCAACTCCGGTCGCGCGCAGCCCCTTGCTGTCAGCACCGGCCCATCGCAGGCGATCGGGAGCGGCGGGGGGCCGCGCGAGCCCCGCCACCAACGCGGCCACATCGAGGCCTGCGCCACCATCGGAGGCGCGCGCGGGTCGTCGTGGCAGCGCGAGGAGGGGGGCGGCGATCGCGGGCGCGCCGAGGGCGCCCTTGGGCCCGCTGTCCGCGAGCTGTGAGAGCGCCGCGGCGGCGACCTGCCGGACGTCCTCGTGCTTGACGAACACCGCAGCGAGGAGCGCTGGCTCCGCGCGGCGATCCCCGATCGCGCCGAGGGCCCACGCCGCGGCGCGTGGCCCGGCGTCATTGCCCTGACGAAGCGCCTCGATCAGCGCATCCACCGAGGCGCCGTCGCCGAGTGATCCGAGGGCCGCCGCGCAGGCCGCCCGGACCGTCTCCGGGCGCGCGCCGTCGATGAGGAGGGCGCGCATCTGGCCTCGTGCGCGGGCGTCGGCCCCGCTCTGCGCCAGCCCGAGGCACGCCATCGCCTGGACATCGGGCACGGAGTCGCCGAGCGCTCGCTCCAGCGCCTTCCGGGCCCGGGGATCACGGATCCGCGCCAGCCCGACGAGGGCGGCCACGCGGAGGTGCTTCTCGCGGTCGCCGGCGAGCCTTTGCAGTTCCGGCAGCGTCTTCGGGTCGGCGAGCAGGGCCGCCGCGAGCGCCGCGTCGATCCGCACATCGATGTCGGCGGCGTTGCTCCCGCGATCGGGCGCGCCCGGTTCGGGAGCGCGGCACGCCAGCTTCGCCAGGGGCGCCGCGGCGGCCCGGTTCTGCAGCTCCCCGAGCAGCGCCACCGCCACCTTCTGCTCCCCCGGTTCGCCGTCGACCAGCGCCTCCAGGAGCGGCTTCAGTCCGTACTCGCCGAGGCGCTGCAGCTCGCGCTCCGCGGCCGGGTCGCCGCGCCGTGCCAGGATCGCCAGCGGGGTCGCGTAGCGGTCGTAGAGCTCGACCAGCAGCTTCCGGTAGACCGGCTTCTGGACGTGGAGGTAGGCGAGCGGCGTGAGCGCCCGCGCGAGATCACCGAGCGTGCCGAGGTACTCCTCGAGATCGATCGCCCGGTGCGCCGCGTCGAGCACCAGCTCCTCCTCGGGCGCGCGCAGCACCACGTCGCGGTAGAGCCGGGCAGCGTCGGCGAGCTGGCCGCGCCGGAGGTGAAGGCGCGCCAGCGCGAAGTCGACACGGAACAGTCGCCCGTCGAGGGCCAGCGCCCGGGTGTAGGCGCCGATCGCCGCCTGATCGTCCTCCTTTTTTTCGTGGATCTCGGCCAGCCGCACCTGCGCCTGGGCGTCGTTCGGCGCCAGCGCCACCGCCTTGTGGGCGTACGCCAGCGCATCGTCGTCGCGGTAGAGCTGAAGGGACAGCTCGGCGGCCTGCCCGTACAGTTCGCGCGCCCGCGACGGGAGCAGCTTTGCGGCCCGCTCGAACGCCGCGATCGCCTCCTTCAGCTTGTGGCGGGCCTTCAGCACCTGCGCCAGCCCCAGCTCCGCCTCGCCCTTCGCATCGTCGGTGACCGCGCGTTGCGAGAGGATCGCCAGGGTCCGCTCGGCCTCATCGGTGCGCCCGTGCTTCAGCCAGGCGTCGGCGAGCACCAGACCAAAGTCGTCGTCGGGTGGCGGACCGTCGAAGCGCCGCTTGAACTCGCTGATCCGCACCGCCAGTCGCCCTTCGCGATGGGCGATCAGCACCAGCCGCTGTCGCGCCTCCTGGCGCACCGAGCGGACCTTCGGGTCGCGCGCCTGGTCGTAGATCTCCATCCAGCGCTGCTCCGCCTCGGCGGTGCGCTGCATCCGCTCCAGCGCCGCCGCCAGCCCGCGGCGGGCCGCGAAGTCCTTCGGTGCGAGGGTGACCGCCTTCTCGTACAGCTCCACCGCCTCGCCGGCCATGTCGTGATCCACCAGCACATCGGCGAGGCGCGAAAGACCGGTCGCGCGGTCCTTGCCGAGGGTGACCAGCTTCTGCCATGTGTCGACGGCGAGCTTCTTCTTGCCGCGCTGGTAGTAGATCTCGCCGAGGTCGACGAGGTGGGTCTCCTCGTTCGGCTCGAGCTTCGCCAGCAGCTCCTGCTCGCGCTGCGCCCGCTCGCTGTCCCCCCAGCGGCCGTAGAGCTCGGCGAGGGCGGAGTGCACCGACGGATCGCCGGGGAAGCGCGCCGCGACCTTCTGGAGCAGCTCGAGCGCCTTCTTGCGTCCCTCGGCGCCGCGGCGGGAGTGGCGCTCGGCGAGCTCGAGCTGGAAGCGCGCCTCGCCGGGCGCCTGGGCGCACAGCTTCTGGTACTCGCCCAAGGCGTCGTCCTCGCGGCCGGTGCGCT
This sequence comes from Myxococcales bacterium, assembly GCA_009692555.1. GTDB lineage: Bacteria > Myxococcota_A > Polyangia > Palsa-1104 > SHYY01 > SHYY01. The sequence continues at coordinate 4,053 of SHYY01000220.1, read as the reverse complement.
CGTAAAGCGCGATCAGCTTCTTGCGCGCGCCCTGGGCGTGCGGATCGGCGGCCAGCGCTTTCTTGTAGGCCGCGGTGGCAGCGACGGCGTTGCCGGTTTCCTCGTGGAGCCGGGCCAGCGTCTCCCACTCGAAGAAGCCGCGCCCCGCGAAGCCGTGCTGGCCCTTTTCGAGGAGGGCCACCAGCGATCGCAGATCCTCCTTGCGCCGGTAGACGCCGATGACCTTGTCGATCAATTCGCGTCGCAGGTAATTGCCGGGCGGGAGGAGGGCGAAGCCCTTCCGGTAGGCATCGAGCGCCGCCACATCGCCGGCGGTGGTCTCCGACAGCTCGCCGATCCGCTTCCACGCCCCCGCGCACCGCTCGGGCTGAGCCTTCCACCGGCTCGCCAGCTCGGTCCACTCGGCGAGTGCTTCGACCGGGTGATCCTTGGCCAGCGCCTCGGCGATCTCGCGGCGGAGCTCGAGATCGTTCGGCTCCATCTGCTTCAAGGTCCGGGTGAAATACAGCAGCCTCTGGGAGTCCTCCTCCGAGGAGACCAGCCGGAAGAGGTTGACCAGCACGGCGCGTCGCCGCGGATCCTTCGCGGCCAGCCGCTCAAGCGCCGCATCGAAGCTCCGGCGTGCTTCCTCCCGGTGACCGAGACGACTCTCCACCTCGGCCACGGCGATCATGCCCCGTACGTCCAGTGGACGTGCGGTCCGCGCCTCCTTGTGGCGGGCGAGCGATCCCACGAGATCGCCGCGCTCCAGAGCCATCCGTCCGACCAGGTAGAGGTCCTCGAACTCGCGGCTTTTCGCGGCGCGGGCCTGGAGGTCGCGCTCCAGCTCGTCGAGGGTGCGGTGGCTCTTGTAGAGGCCGACGAGGCGCTTCCAGGGGAAAGCGTCGTCGGGATCGCGGCGCAGCATGGCGCGATATCTCTCGATCAGCTGCGCGTTGAAAGGCGAGCGCTTGACCTCCCAGTCGGCCCGCGCGGAGCCGGCGAGGGCGAGGGCGATCCCGAGGGTGGCGAGCCAGCGCATCGGCAGCCGGGAGTGTAGCGCGCGGCGCCCGAGAGGGCCACGGCGGGGGCTGGTTCCTAGTGGTAGCGACGGCGGGTCATGCGGGCGAGCGCGTCCTTCAGGTGCACGCGGCGGCGCTCGATCACGTAGTCACGCATCAGCCGGGCGTGCCTCGTGGCCATCGCCAGCATGTGGATGCCGCTGGAGTGGATGGTCGCCACTGGACCCTCGCCGGACGCGCCGAACGGGGTCAGCTCCAGCTCGTCGAAGCAGGCCTCGCCCTTGGCCCAGATGGTTTCGCCGGTGCCCGGCAGCTCGAACTCGAGCTGCACGATCCGGCTGGAGCGGTGGAGCGGGCGGTTGAGGCGCTGCACCCGCAGGCCGCGCTCGGAGACGTTGGTGATCATCCCGCGGGAGAGGCGATCGCCGAGGTACTCGTTGAGGTAGGTCTGCACAGGGACGCGTCGGTCATCGCGGCGGTTCAGAGACATCGTGGCCTCCCGATCAATTCGTGGGGTGGGTTGATGTAGGTGATTGTAGGCGATCCGGCGGCGAAGGTCAAAAAAACACCTTGACCGTCCGCCTGGGGTCCTTGATCTTCGCGGCGGATGGAGCGGGAAATTCCGACGGTGATCGAACACTTCGAGCGCGCGGCGTGGGTGATGGGGCGGCTCGGTTGAAGCGCGTCCGCCCCTACCCGTTCGACCGGGTGGCGCGGCTGGCGCGGGCGCAGGTGGAGGCGGGCCGGGCCCTGCTGGCACACCTTCCGCTCGAGCCCGGGGCGGCGTGGGCCGAGGCGGCGGCGTCGCTCGGCGGGCCGGTGCGGCTCTCCCTGGAGGAGGCGTACGCCTTTCCGGTGCGCGAGCTGCCATCGCGGCTGGGAGGCGGCGTGCTGATTCGCCTCGCGGCTCCGGCGGGCCGCTGCGCGCTGGTGGCGATCGATCCCGCGCTCGCCCCGCGGCTGGGGCGGCGGGCGCTCGGGGTCGAGGGGGCGGAGTTGCCGGCGGCACGCCCGCTGACGGTCGCCGAGCAGGGGGCGCTCGCCTTCCTGGTCGCGGCGCTGTGCGACGGGACGGCGCTGCGGGTCGATGGGTTCATCGAACGCGAGGAGGAGGTAGCCTACCTGTTCCCCGATCCGTGGGTGCTCGCGCTCGAGGCGAGGCTCTCGACCCCGGTGGGCGACGGGTGGGCGCGCCTCCTGGCGGCCGATCGACTGCGGGTGCGGACGCCGCTTCCGCGCCGCGTGGGATCGATCCTCGCGCGGCGCGATCGCCTGGGCGATGCGCGGGTGGCGCTGCGGATGGAGGTGGGCCGGACCCGTCTGGGGCGCGCCGATTTCGCGGGCATGGCGGCGCGCGACGTGGTCCTCTTCGACAACTTCGGGCCGCGCCCGCCCTTCGGCGGTCCGGTGGCGCTCCGCCTCGGACGGGGCGGCTTCGCGGCGCAGCTGGGCGGCGATGGGCTGACCATCGTTTCGCACTTTCGACTGGGAGCGTGGAAGATGGAAGAGCAGACCGGATCCGAGCTGGAGCCAGATGCCGAAGACGACCCCGAGCGCCCGGAGGCGCAGGCCTCGACCGACGCCCTGCTGCGCGAGCTGCCGGTGGAGGTGGTGTGCGAGCTCGGGCGGGTGACGATGACCGGCCGCGAGCTGCTCGAGCTGCGTCCGGGTGCGGTGATCCCGGTCGGGCGGCCACTCGCCGGTCCGGTCGATCTCGCCGTCGGTGGGCGGGTGGTGGCGCGCGGCGAGCTGGTGGACGTGGAGGGTGAGATCGGCGTGCGGATCACCCAGGTGAACGACTAGCAACGCTGGCCGGGAGGGCGATCACAGAACCTCGAGCTTGAAGTCCTTCATGCAGCGAATCAGGCGAAAGTCCTCCCCGTTGCGGGTGACGACCAGCGCGCCGTGGGAGCGGCCGGTGAGCGCGATCAGGATGTCGTTCAAGAGGCCGGAGCGGAGCTTCGTCACGAATTCGGGCGCCTCCAGCGCCAGCTTCGCGATCATCGTTCCCGCCTCCTTCCAGACGACATGCGCGGGTGTGATGACCCGTCCGGTCTGCTCGAAGGGCTCATAGAGGGCGGCCGCCTGCTTGCGGTGAAGCGGGGTCCGCGCTCCGGCGAGGAGCTCCTCGATGACCACGGAGCAGAAGGAGGTGCGCGGCAATTCGCGCAGGTAGCGCGGGCGAAGCTCGGCGGCGAAGGCCAGGTCGCGCAGCGCGGCGATGTATACGCTGGTGTCGAAGAGGACCCTGGTCGCCACGGCTAGGAGCCTGCGTCCTCGGAGTCTTCGGAGCCTGGCCAGGGAGATCCGAAGTCGGGCGCCCCTCCGGCGACCTGATCGTAGGCCCGGATCACCTGCTGTCGGAAGGTCACCAGACGAAGCGCCTCCCGGATCGCCTCCGAGTCGGTCGCCTTGCCGAGGATCCGGCGCGCCCGCTTCACCTCGGCTGGATCGAGAAACACGTTCTTTCGGATCAGCTTCGGCATGGCGCCCTCCGCTGCGTGTGTATCTATCAAGAAAACATACATACTACGCCAGCGTGGGTCAAGGAGGGCTATCCGCGGGGGTGCTTAACGGAGAAGGGGGTCCCTCCGCTCACGGAGTCGTAGTCGTAGTCGATTCAGGGGCACTCTCGCGCGGGGGATCACCTCTCCGGCACATGCGCGTGAGCATCTCCACGATGCGGATCAGCAACTCCATGGCCTGTCGCCGAGTGTCTTCCAAGGCGAGTTGCAGGATCGCAAAGGCATCCACGATCGCCTTGCACTCCATCGCGGAGCCCCGGGCGATGCTGTAGATGCGGGCGCCATCCGGCGCTCCGAACCGGCCCGCGATCTGCGACGCAAGGGCGAGGAACTCGATGGCGCGGCGAGAGACGTCGAGCTTCTGGTCGGCCAGCAGGGGCATCCTCCTTTGAGGCCAGGGTGGTCGGTTGGCAGGAGGAATTTGTTGCGGGAGGAAGTTCGATTGCCGTCGCTGCGGACGGGACGACTACGACTACGACTACGACTACGTGACGAGCAAGAGCCAGCAAGAGGGCCCCCTCCGCTGT
>SHYY01000219.1 GCA_009692555.1 Myxococcales bacterium | reverse complement strand
ACCGCATCGCCCGGGGCTCCGCGATGGAGTGCAAGGCGATCGTGGATGCCTTTGCGGTCCTGCAACTCGCCTTGGAAGACACTCCGCGACAGGCCATGGAGCTGCTGACCCGCATCGTGGAGATGCTCACGCGCTTGTGCCGGAGAGGTGATCCCCCGCGCGCGAGTGCCCCTGAATCGACTCCGACTCCGACTCCGACTACGACTACGTGAGCGGAGGGACCCCCTTCTCCGTTGAGCACCCGGGATTCCCCGCCCGGTTGACGGCCTGCTTTCGCGTCTGCTACTGAGTTTGCTCAATCAACCCGCCGAATGCGGCCCGACAGCGTCCCCCGGATGTGGGGACCGAGTAGCGACTTCAAGGAGCCTGGATGCTGCGCCTGCTGTTCGCCACGCTGACCGCCCTCGCCATCGTCGGCTGCACCCAGCCATGCGATCAGCAACACCTCTGCGCGCTCGACGGCGACCGGGCGATCTGCGACGGCACCCACTTCCGCCCGTGCGACGACGCCACGCGCGCGGAAGTCGTCCCATGCGTGACCTCGCCGCGCATCGCGGTGTGCACGCCGAGCGGCTGGACCTTCCAGAGCACGCCCAGGGGCAATGGACCATGACCGGCGCCCGCCCGCGGTAGCGGGGACCTTCTACCCCGCCGAGCCGGCGTCGCTCGCTGCGGAGGTGGCGGGACTGCTCGGCGACACCTCAGGCGCGCGACCGCACCTTGGCCTCCTCGTGCCGCACGCCGGGTACGTCTATTCCGGCAGGGTGGCCGGCCAGGTCTTCGCTGCGACGGTGGTGCCCCGGAGGGTGATCGTGCTGGCTCCCAACCACACCGGGCGGGGCGCGCGGGCGGCGGTGTGGGGGCGCGGCCGTTTCCTGCTGCCGGGCGAAGCCCTGCCGGTCGACGAGGAGCTTTGCGCGGCGCTGATCGGGCGGGCGGGGATGGTCGACGATCGGGAGGCGCACCTCCGGGAGCACGCGCTGGAGGTCGTGCTGCCGTTTCTCCGCGCCCGGGAGCCTGGCGTACGGATCACGCCGATCGTGCTGGGTCCGCTCGATCACGCAGCGTGCGCGGAGGTGGCGCGGGCGATCGCCGCAGCGACAGCGGATCTGCCACGCGAGGAGCTCCTGGTGGTGGCTTCGAGCGACCTGAACCACTACCTTGACGACGACTCCGCGCGGCGGCTCGATCGGCGCGTCCTCGAACCCGTGCTCGGCCTCGACGCGCGCGGGTTGCACGAGCGGGTCCTGGCGGAAGATCATTCGATGTGCGGAGTGATCCCGGCGACGGTGATGCTCGAGTACGCGCGCGCCCGCGGAGCGACCCGGGCCGACCTCATCGCCTACGCCACGTCCGGCGACGCTTTCGGCGAGCGCGATCGGGTGGTCGGCTACGCGGGCGTCACCGTCGACTGAGCGGGACCACGCGTTGACTCCGCAACCACGCCACGCTACGTTCGGCGCGTTCATGAGCGACGGGAATCCGGCGACGGCAACGGCAACGAGGGCCGCATGACCGATCGCGACAAGCCGCTCACCTACCGCGACTCCGGGGTCGACATCGACGCGGGGGATGCGCTGGTCGAGCGGATCAAGCCGCACGTCCGCCGGACGCTGCGCCCGGAGGTGATCGGCGGCCTCGGTGGCTTCGGCGGCCTGTTCGCGGTCCCGAAGGGCTACACCGATCCCGTTCTCGTCTCCGGCACCGACGGCGTCGGCACCAAGCTCAAGATCGCCTTCGCCACCGGGCGCCACGACACGATCGGGATCGATCTCGTCGCGATGTGCGTCAACGACATCGCCGTGATGGGAGCGGAGCCGCTCTTCTTCCTCGACTACTTCGCCTCGGGACGGCTCGACATCGCCGTCGCCGAGGCGGTGATCGCCGGGATCGCCGAGGGGTGCCACCAGGCCGGCTGCGCGCTGATCGGGGGCGAGACCGCCGAGCTTCCCGGGATGTACGCCGACGGCGAGTACGACCTCGCGGGCTTCGCGGTGGGCGTGGTCGAGCGCGCCCGGATCCTCGACGGCCGCCGCATCGCCCCGGGCGACCAGGTGATCGGGCTGGCCTCGAGCGGCCTGCACTCGAACGGCTACTCGCTGGCCCGCAAGGCGCTCCTCGAGGTGATGGCGCTGCCGATCGCGGAGGTGGCCAGCGAACTCCTCGCCCCGACGAGGATCTACGTCCGCGCCCTGGGCGCCGCGGCTGCCGCGTCCGACCTCCGCGGTGCCGCCCACATCACCGGCGGGGGTCTCTGCGAGAACGCGCCGCGCATCCTCCAGGAGGGCCTGGTGATCCGCCTGCGCGACGGCAGCTGGCCGGTCCCGCCGATCTTCGACCGCATCGCGCGGGGCGCCCACGTCGCCCTCGCGGAGATGCGCCGCACCTTCAACCTCGGCCTCGGCATGGTGCTGGTCGTCCCGCCGGGCGATGAACACGCCTGCATCGCCGCCTGCGAAGCCGCCGGGGAGCGCGCTTTTCTCGTCGGTGACGTGATCGCAGGCGCCGGCGAGGCGCGGGTTGACTTCATCTCCTCCGACGCCTCCTTGGCGTGATGCGCCTCGGACTCCTGGTCTCGGGCTCGGGCAGCAACCTCCAGGCGATCCTCGACGCGGCGCGGGAAGGCCGCCTCGGCGGTGCGCTCCCGACGGTGGTGATCTCCAATGTCCCGGGTGTGCGCGCGCTCGAGCGGGCTCGCGACGCGGGCGTCGAGGCGCTGGAGATCGATCATCGCGCCTTCGCGTCGCGCCCGGCGTTCGACGCCGCGCTCCAGGACGCGTTGCGCGCCCGCGCGGTCGATCTGGTGGTGCTGGCCGGCTTCATGCGCCTGCTCACCGGCGACTTCCTGGCCGCCTTCCCGGGGCGCGTGATCAACATCCACCCGTCGCTGCTGCCGGCCTTCCCCGGCCTCCACGCGCCGCGCCAGGCGCTCGACTACGGGGCCCGCATCGCCGGCTGCACTGTCCACTTCGTCGACGAGGGGACCGATACCGGCGCGATCATCGCCCAGGCCTCGGTGGAGGTGCGCGACGACGACGACGAGGAGGCGCTCGCCGCCCGCATCCTCGCCGAGGAGCACCGCCTCTACCCGCAGGTGATCCGCCAGCTCGCCGAGCGCCGCATCGAGCGCGCCGGCCGCCGCGTCCGCATCGGCGTGCGCCGAGCCTGATCCGTGACACGTTCGTCGTCCGCATTACCAACCGGTGACGAAGGAATGACGAGGCCCTCCGGCGGGGCGGGCTACGATTCCGCCATGGCAACAGATTTACATCCCGACGCCCACCTCCCCTCCGGCAACGTGAGCGCCCTCGGCGAGCGCATCAGCTTCGTCGTCTTCTGGGCGATCCACTGGGTGTGCCTCGCGGCGATCTGGACCGGCATCTCCTGGCGGGCCGGGATCATCGCCATCGTCCTCTATTTCCTGCGGATGTTCGCCATCACCGGGGGCTACCACCGCTACTTCTCGCATCGCACCTACCGCACCTCGCGCGCCTTCCAGTTCCTCCTCGGACTGCTCGGCACGACCACCGTGCAGAAGGGCCCGCTGTGGTGGGCGTCGACCCACCGCAAGCACCACAAGTACTCCGATACCCCCGAGGATGTGCACTCGCCCCGGCACCGCGGCTTCTGGTATTCGCACGTGCAGTGGATCACCACCGGCGATCACGTCGTCACCGACATGCGCTCGGTGAGGGATTTCGCGCACTATCCGGAGCTGGTATGGCTGGGCAAATATCACTTCGTGCCGCCGCTCGTGCTGGCCGGGCTGTGCGGGCTCGCCGCGGGCTGGAGCGGGGTGATCGTCGGCTTCGCCTGGTCGACGGTGATCGGCTGGCACGCCACCTTCACCATCAACTCGCTCGCCCACGTCTTCGGCGCCCGCCGCTACGAGACCACCGACACCAGCCGCAACAACTGGTACCTCGCGCTCCTGACGATGGGCGAGGGGTGGCACAACAACCATCACCACTACATGAACTCGGCGAACCAGGGCTTCTTCTGGTGGGAGGTGGACCTCACCTATTACCTCCTGCGCGGGCTCGCCGCCCTGGGCCTGGTGTGGGATCTCCGCAAGCCGCCAGCGTACATGCTGGAGCGCAACCTGGTCGGCCGCCCCGAGACCGCGCCGGAAGCCGCCGCCGCCGCGCAGTCCCCCGCCGACGCCTACGCCGACGCCGCCTGAGCGGCAGTCTAGCGGCAGTCCCACTCCCTACTTCGCCGTCAGGAAGACCTCGACCGTCCCCGCGACCTGCGCGCCGCCGTCCGGCACCTCGGCGATCCCGTAGGTCGTCACCGCCACCTCCTCCACGCCATCGCCATCGAGATCGCTCACCACCAGCGACGAGAGGCCGCTGCGGGTGGGGTGCAAGATCGCCGGGGTCCTGAACGAGCCGCCGCTCTCGCCGTGGACGATCCCCACCGCCGGGCGATCGCTCGACGCGGCGATCCCGATCACGTCGAGGTGCTTGTCGCGATCGAAGTCGCTGGTGGCGATCCGGATCGAGGCGCCCTGGAAATTGAGCGCCTTGCCGAGCGCCCCGCTGCCCTGGTTGACGAACAGACTGACCAGCTCGCTGTACTCGTTTCCAACGGCTACATCGATTTTCCCGTCTCCACTGAAATCCCCGATCGCGAGGGAGGTCGGGAACTGGCCGCCGGTCGGGTAGAGCGCCGCGGGCTTGAACGAGCCGCCCCCCTGGTTCAGCAGCACCGCCAGGGTGTCGATCATCTTGAGCGGATTGGCGCACGCCGCGAGGAGGTCGCGCTTCCCTTCGCCGTCGAGGTCGACGATCGCGATCGCCGCCGGGTTGAAGTCCGCGCTGTAGAGCTTCGCCGGGAGGAGCGAGCCGTCCGCGGCGCCCCGCAGCAGCGCGACCGCGCCGACCAGGATCGGCTTGGCGGTCTCGTCGCCGTAGAGGGCCGCCGCGACGTCGAGCTTGCCGTCGCCGTCCACATCGCCGACCGCGAGCGCCACCGGGCCACCCATCGGATCGCCCGTCAGCACGATCCCCTTGAACGTCCCGTCGCCGTTGCCGAGCCGCACGGTGATCGCGCCCGCCACGAAGATCAGGTCCAGCTTGCCGTCGCCGTCCATGTCACCGAGCGCTCCCACCTCGGTGAAGCCGCCGAACGCGACATCGGCACGCCGCTCGAACTTTCCGCCACCGAGGTTGACCAGCACCGATGCGGTGTCCGATCCGCTGTTGAAGCTCACGAGATCCGTCCGACCATCGCCGGTCAGGTCGCCGGCCAGGAGCGAGCGGGCCCCGAAACCCACGGGGTGGCTCCCGACGAGAACCAGGGTCCCGGGAGGCGGCTTCAACAGGTCGGCCCCACCAGATCAGCTCCCGCGTCGGGAACGCCCGCGTCGCCGGGATCGCCGAGCGTCACCTCGATCCGGTCGTGCCGTGCCGGGGCGATCGACGCGGCGCCCTCGCCTGCCCCGACCGCCCGCCCGCCGAGCACGCCGGTGACGCGCACCGTGACTTCTGCGGCAGCGTCGAGGCGCGGGAAGACCAGCGCCACCGCCGCCGGCAGCAGCACCGCCTTCGCGCCGGCCGAGTCGCCGGTGAGCTCGATCCCCGGGCCCGCCACGGCGATGATCAACCGATCGACCTCGGTCGCCACCGACGGGCGAACGTGCACCGCGAGGCAGGCGACCCCCGGGTACTTCGCACAGGGATCGGCGGGACGTTCGCAGCCCAGAAGGAGGGCGAGGAGGCCCGCCGCCGCCGCGCGCGTCACGGAAAGACCACCGCCGGCAGCGCCGGCTCCGCGCGTCCGCCGAAGAGGATCGCGAGCGTGATCCCCGCGGCCACCGCGCCCGCCGCCCCCACGCCGATCAGCGCCCACAGCCAGGTGCGCCGCGGCGCCGCGGCTGGGGCCGCCGGCAGGAGGACCAGGCCGGGCGGCTTTCCCTCGGGCTGCGCCTGCGACGCCTCGGGCGGCGTCTCCACCGTCGGTGACGGCAGAGGTGTGAGCGGAAGATCGAGGCGCACCGTCTCACCGGCGCGCACCGTCACCGCCCGCTCAAGCGGCGCGAAGCCGACCTGCCGGAGCGCCACCCGGTGTTCGCCCGGCGTGACCTTCTCGTCGCGAAACGGCGTCACGCCCGCCGGCCCGCCCCCCTTCGTCCCCGAGGCCCGATCCCGCAAGGGCGCCTCCGGGTCAAGCCGCACCTCCGCTCCCGTCGGCGTGGACTCCACCACCAGCGTCCCGAATCGCGGCAACAGCTCCGCGCGGCAGCGGTCGCGCGCCACGATCGCCTCCGGAATCCGCGGATCGTCTTGCGCCTTGAGGAGCTTGAGGAAGGTCTCCAGCTCCTGCACCGCGTCGGCGCAGCGCCCGAGGTGCGCGTCGGTGAGACCGAGCATCCGGTAGGGGTTCGGTCGCTCCGGTGCCAGTTGCTGCGCCGCAGCAAAGAGCGGTCTGGCCGCCGCGTAGTCGCCCGCGTTGTAGAGCGCGCCCCCTGGTTGAGCAGCCGCAGCGCATCGCCTTCGTGATCGGCCCGCGCCGCCTGGGATCGGAGCAGGACCCCGGCGGGGAATCCCAGAAGGAGCGCCAGCGCCGCCGCTCCGGGACGCGCCCTCATCGATCCCTTTCGACGGTGTAGCGCGCCAGCGCCTCGAGCGGCCTTGCGCGATCGCCAAACGGAGCGAGCGCTGCAATGCCCGCGTCCATCACCTCCCGCGCCCGCGCCTTGGCCCCGCCTTCACCGAGGAGATCGACGAAGGTGGTCTTGCCTGCCGCGCGATCGCTGCCGGGGTCCTTGCCGAGGGTGGCGAGGTCCGCGGTGACGTCGAGCACATCGTCGACGATCTGGAACGCCAGGCCGAGGGCGCGCCCGTACACCGTCAGCCGCTGGAGATCCTCGGGCCCCGCGCCGCCCATCCAGGCGCCGGCGCGCACCGACACGAGCAGCAGCTCGCCGGTCTTGGCGTGGTGGAGCGCCTCGAGACCCCCGACGGTGACGTTGCGTCCGGTGGCCTCGATGTCAATCACCTGGCCGCCGACCATCCCCGCCGCTCCCGCGGCCCGCGCCACCTCGAACACCACCTCGGCCACCCGCGCCTCGCGCCCCGCCCGTGCCGTCGCTGCGACGCGGAAGGCTTCGGTGAGCAGCGCATCGCCGGCCAGGATCGCCACCGCCTCGCCGAACACCTTGTGGCTGGTCTTGCGTCCGCGGCGGAAGTCATCGTCGTCCATCGCCGGCAGGTCGTCGTGGATCAGCGAGTAGGTGTGGATCATCTCGATCGCGCAGGCCGCGTCGAGCGCCTCCTCGGGCTGCCCGCCCACCGCCTCGCAGGCCGCCAGGGCAAGGATCGGACGGAGCCGCTTGCCGCCCGAAAGCAGGCTGTAGCGCATCGCCTCGCCGAGGGTGGGCGGGGCGCCCGCGCACACCACGTCCATGCGGCTGGCGAGCGCGTCTTCGACGATCCGGCGGCGGGCCTCCAGGTAGGCGGGGAGTTCGAGGGTCACGGAGATCCTTTCCTGCGCGACCGGAGGTGCGCGCCGATCACAGCCGGTACTTCTCGACCCGGCGGAGGAGCGCGAACCGGCTGATCCCGAGCAGCTCAGCGGCGCGGCCCTTCTTGCCGTCCGCCATCCGGAGCGCCTCCTCGAGCAGCCGTCGCTCGAGGCCGTCGAGGGTGTCGGTGCCGGGACGGAACTCGACGGTCAACCCGCCTGCGCTGCCCGGCTGGACGGGGCGAATCGTGCGTCCACCTTCGCCGGGGAGGGACCCGAGGAGGGCAGCGCGCTGCCGCCCGGCGAGCACCCGCGGCGGCAGCAGATCCACCGTGATCTCCGGCCCCGAGGCGAGGATCGCGGCGCGTTCGATCACGTTCTTGAGCTCGCGGACGTTGCCTGGAAAGTCGTAGCCGCGGAGGGCGTCCTGCACCGCCTTGCCGAGGGGATGGAGCGGCTTGCCCAGTCGCGCCGCGAAGTCACGCGTGAAGTGCTCGGCGAGCAGCACCACATCGTCGCCGCGTTCGCGGAGCGGCGGGATCGCGATCGGAAATACCGACAGGCGATGGAAGAGATCGAGGCGGAAGCGCCCCTCCGCGGTGAGCGCGGCGAGGTCGTGGTGGCTGGCGGCGATCACGCGCGCCGCGAGCGCTTGCGGCTTCACCCCACCGACGCGCTCGAAGGTGCGCTCCTCCAGCACTCGCAGGAGCTTGCCCTGGAGCCCGATCTCCATGTCGCCGATCTCGTCGAGCAGCACCGTCCCCCGGCCACACATCTCGAGCTTGCCCGGCTTGGCGCGCTCGGCCCCGGTGAAGGCGCCCTTCTCGTGCCCGAACAGCTCGCTCTCCGCCAGCGTCGCCGGGAGCGCCACGCAGTCGATCGCCACGAAGGGTTCGCCGGACCGCGCGCCGAGCGCGTGGATCGCCCGCGCCGCGACCCCTTTCCCGGTGCCGCTCTCGCCCGCCAGGAGCACCGTCGTGTCGGGGGCGCGCGCCACCTCGACGATCCGGGTGCGCGCCTCGCGGATCTCCCGGGACTCGCCGAGCAGCCCCGGCGCGCGCACCGCCTCCTCGCCCGGGAGCTCGCCCGGAGTGGCCTGCGCGACCCGCCGCGCATCCAGCACGCGCTCGACGATCCCATCGATGGCGGTCGACTTGGTCACGTAGTCGAAGGCCCCGCGGCGCATCGCCTCGACCGCGTTCTCGATGGTGCCGAAGGCGGTCATCATCAGCACGCGCGGCGGTTCGCGCCGCGACTCCGGCCGGCTCGCGCGGAGCGGCCCGATCAGATCCAGCCCGCTGCCGTCGGGGAGCAGGAAGTCGAGCAGCACCAGGTCGTACCCGCGCCTCGCCGCGCGCGCGCGACCGTCGGCACAGGTGGCGGCGTGGTCGACGGAGATCCCCCGCCGCGCGAGCAGGCGCATCAGGGAGCGGGCATAGGTCTCCTCGTCGTCGACGATCAGGACGCGGAACTCCACGGCCTCTCGTAGCGCGCGCGGGCGGGTGCGGTCAAGCGGGGCCGCGCCCAGGGGTGCTTAACAGCGGAGGGGGCCCTCTTGCTGGCTCTTGCTCGTCACGTAGTCGTAGTCGTAGTCGTAGTCGTCCCGTCCGCAGCGACGGCAATCGAACTTCCTCCCGCAACAAATTCCTCCTGCCAACCGACCCCCCTGGCCTCAAAGGAGGATGC
>SHYY01000024.1 GCA_009692555.1 Myxococcales bacterium | reverse complement strand
TCCTGATCGCCCATCGCCGCGACGTCGCCGGCCTCCGCCTCGACCCCTCGGCGATGCTCCTCTTCCGCGGCGTCTCGGTGGCGCGAAGGTGAGCGAACCGGGCGGCGACCGTGACAGCACCCCCGTCCGGTGGGCCCAGCCGCCCCCACCGGGTGACCGCACGCCGGGGCCGAGGACAGTCTTCCGCCTGCGCCTCGGCCACAAGCTGGCGCTGAGCCTGATCTTCGGCGCGCTGGTCCCCGTGGCGGCGGTCTCGACCGTGGCGGTGCGGCTGGTCCTCGCCGCGCTCCAGGCGGGGACCCAGGAGCAGACCGACCGCGCGCTGCGGGTGGCGCTGAACCTGGTGCTCGATCACGTCAAGGAGGTGTTCCAGGCGACCGCCCGTCTGGCCGAGGTCGCCGAACTCCCGGCCGCCATCGACCCGCGGGAGGCGGCGGGCGCGGCGGGCGCCCAGGCCGAGCGGCTCGACGCGCTCCTGATTCGCCGCGAAGATCAGCTCCCGCAGGGTCTGGTCGAGGTGGCCGACCTCCAGGGGAAGGTCGTGGGCCGCCGCGCGATCGGCTCGCTCCGTACCGACGGCCTCCGTCTCACCGACGGTGCGGAGCCGATCCGCCGCGCCCTGGCCTACGAGCGGCGGGTGACACTCGAGCGCGTGGTCGACGGAGGCCTCGGCCGCGAGGGCGTTGTGGTGCGCGCCGCCGCTCCGGTGCTCGATGAGGGTTTCCGCCTCCGCGGGGCCGTGGTGGTGACCGTCCCGCTCGACGCCGAGTTCGCCGATCGCTTGAAGGCCCAGCTCGCGGTCGACGTGGTGCTCTACGCCGGCGACCGGCCGGTGGCCTCCTCGTTCGTCGCCGCCGACGGGCACCGCGAGCCCGGGCTGGCCCTCCCCGAAGCGGCCCGCGCCGATCTCTCCCGCGGCGCCACCACCGTCGCCGAGGCCGCGGACTACGGCCGCACCTTCTCCGTCGGCTTCGCGCCGCTGGTCGATTTCGAGCAGCGCCCGGTCGGCATGATTGCCGTCGCCCGCGACGAGTGGAACCTGGTCGCCGCGAAGTCGCAGGCCTGGCGCTCGCTGTTCTTCGGCGGCGCATCGGCGATCCTCTTCGCGCTCTTCCTCGCCGCCTTCCTCACGCGCCGCCTGACCGGCCCGCTTTCGCACCTTCACGCCGGGGCGCGCGCCGTCGCCCGCGGCGACCTCGACGTCCAGCTCCGGCGCGAGACCGGCGACGAGATCGGCGACCTCGCCGAGGCATTCGCCAAGATGACCCGCGCGGTGCGCGAGCACCAGAGCCGCCTCGCCGCCCGCATGCGCGAGATCACCACTCTCCACGACATCGGCCGCGCGGTCTCGTCGGTGCTCGCCCTCGACGAGGTGCTGACGCAGATCGTCGAGCAGGTGGCCCTCGTGCTGCCTTCGCGCGGCTGCGTGCTGCTCCTCGCCGGCGCCGACGGACGGCTACGGGTCGGCGCGGGCGCCGGCGCGGCGGAGGAGGTCAGCCTCGCCCACTTCGGCGAGATCCTCGCGCCGCGCGGCGCCTCGCGCATCGACGACCTCGCGCTCGATCCCGACCCTGCCGTCGTCGCCTCTGCCGCCGCTGCCGGCCTCTTCGGTCCGCTGCTCGCGGTCCCGCTCGAGCAGAAGGACCTCGTCCTCGGCCTGCTGCTTTGCCACCGCGAGTTCACCCGCTTCAGCGACGCCGATCTGCGCCTGGTGGCGACCTTCGCCGATCACGCGGCGACCGCGATCCAGAACGCGCGCCTGTACCGCGAGGTCCAGAAATCGTCGGAGGACCTCGAGCGCAAGGTGGAGGAGCGCACCGTCGAGCTGGTGGCAGCGAACCGCCAGCTCGAGCGCACGCTCTCCGAGCTCCAGCAGGCGCAGGCGCAGCTCGTCCTCTCGGAGCGCCTCGCCGGCCTGGGTGCGCTGGTCGCCGGCATCGCCCACGAGATCAACTCCCCGGCCGGGGCGATCCAGGGTGCCGTCGACACTCTCGGCGACAATGTGCTTCACTTCGTCCGTCGCACCCGCGAGCTCCAGGACCTCGCCATGACCCCCGAGGACCGCGCCCGCTTCTTCGCCCTCCTCGAGGAGCTCGGCCCGCGCCTGCCTTGCGCCCGCGTCGAGTCACCGATGGCGGTGCGGCGCCAGACCCGCGAGCTATCCCTGCGGCTCGCCGGGCTCGGAGTGCCGGGAGCCGACGCCGCTTCGCGCACCCTGGTCGAGATCGGCGCCGCCGAGGCGGCCGGCGAGATCGCCACCCTCGGCAGGGTCTACGGCATCGAACCGCTGGTCGGCTACCTCGAGCAGTTCGCCTGGCTGCATCGCAACACCTTTGCGATCCGGACCGCGATCCGGCGCGTGACCAGGATCGTGGGCGCGCTCAAGAGCTACTCGCACCTCGACCAGGCGCGGGCCGCCCCCAGCGA
This sequence comes from Myxococcales bacterium, assembly GCA_009692555.1. Lineage (GTDB taxonomy): Bacteria > Myxococcota_A > Polyangia > Palsa-1104 > SHYY01 > SHYY01. The sequence continues at coordinate 41,134 of SHYY01000024.1, read as the reverse complement.
CGTGCGGGACGGGATCGAGAACACCCTCGTCATCCTCCACCACGAGCTGAAGTATGGTATATCGATCGTCCGGAAGTACGCCGAGTTGCCGCCGGTCACCATCTATGTCGATGAGCTCAACCAGGTCTGGACCAACCTCATCCACAACGCCGTCCAGGCGCTCGGTGGGCGCGGTGAGATCGTGATCGAGACGCGGCTCGACGGCGCCGAGATCGAGGTGGCGGTCGTTGACAGTGGCCCCGGCATCGCGGTGGAGAACCTGCCGCGGATCTTCGAGCCTTTCTTCACCACCAAGGCGATGGGGGAGGGGACCGGCCTCGGCCTCGGCATCGTCCGTCAGATCGTCGAGAAGCATGGCGGCGGGATCGCGGTCACCTCCCGTCCCGGCTGCACCCGCTTCACCGTGCGGCTCCCCGTCGCCGGGCCCCCCATCGCCGCGAGCGCCTCGTGAGCGCGGTGCGGGAGCACATTCTCTGCGTCGACGACGAGGAGGGCATCCTGACGGCGCTCCGCCAGCAACTCGGCGTGCGCTTCGGCAAGGAGTGCGAGATCTCGGTCGCCCAGTCGGCCAAAGACGCGCTCGAGCTGGTCGACGAGCTGGAGCGCGAGGGCGAGCCGCTGGCGCTGGTGATCGCCGACCAGATCATGCCGGGGATGAAGGGCGTCGAGCTGCTCGAGGAGATCAACCGCCGCTCCCCCTCGACGACCAAGATCCTCCTCACCGGCCAGGCGGGCCTCGACGCGGTGGTCGCGGCGATCAACCGCGCCGGTCTGAACCGCTACATCCCGAAGCCGTGGGACGAGCCCGATCTCCGCCTCACCGTCGAGGGCCTGCTGCAGATCTTCCGCCTCCACCGGGTCAATGCCCAGCTCGTCGATCATCTGCGCACCAAGAACATCGAGCTCGAATCCTGGAACCGCGAGCTCGACGGGAAGGTGCGCGAGCGCACCCGCGCGCTCGAGGAGGCCAACCATCGCCTCTCGCAGCTCGCCATCACCGACGGTCTGACCGGCCTCTACAACCACCGCTACCTGCGCGAGCACCTGGCCCTCGAGACCCTGCGCTCCCAGCGCACCGGCCTGCCGCTCGGCTTCCTGATGATCGACGTCGATCACTTCAAGCTCTACAACGACCGCCACGGCCACCCGGCGGGCGACGAGATCCTGCGCCAGCTGGCGACCCTTCTGACCGAGGAGCGGCGGGTCAACGATCTGGTGGCGCGCTACGGCGGAGAAGAGTTCGCGATCCTCCTGGTCGACGTGGACAAGCCGGCGGCGTTGACCATCGCGGAGCGCCTTCGCGCACGCGTGGCGGCCTTCCCGTTCCCGCACGGATCGCTGCAGCCCGGCGGGCACCTCACCATCTCCGTCGGGATCGCTGCCTGCCCCGCCGACGCCGCCACCGCCGAGGCGCTCCTCGAGTCCGCCGACGCCGCGCTCTACCGGGCAAAGAAGGCGGGGCGCGACCGCGTGGTGCTCGTCGGCGCGGTCGCTTGAAACCTTCGCCTGGGGTGCTGCATCCTCCACCGATCGCCGGCAGCCGACCGTTGGCGCCCTTACCATGCCGCCGATGAAAAAATCCTGATTGGGCTGCAAATTCTTGTGGCGCAGGGTCGGCCGTGCTAAATTCGCGCACGTTCCGACTCCTCCGAGTGGAGGGGTCCTCATCCAGCGAAGCTGGGGAAAAAGGAGACCGACCATGAACAGCCTGAAGAAGCTCGTCCGGGAAGAAGAGGGCGTCACCGCGATCGAGTACGCGCTCATCGCCGCCCTGATCGCCGTCGCGATCATCGTCTCCGTCACCGCCCTCGGTGGCAAGATCAGCGGCACGTTCACGAAGGTCGCCGCCGCGATGCCATGAACCTCCGGCGTCTCCTCGAGGGGGACGAAGGGGTCACCTCGATCGAGTACGTCCTCATTGCCTCGCTGGTCGCAGTGGCGATCGTCGCGGCGGTGGCGACACTCGGCGGCAAGGTGGCGGGCAGCTTCAACAAGGTAGAGAAGTCGTTCCCGTAGGGGGACGAAACGTCCCTTTCGAACGACGTGCAACGGTGATCGCGCCTCGCAACCCCGACAGCAGCGTGCACGGGGAGGATTGCTGAATGGATGTGCCGGCGATCGGGTGGCCTGCACTCTCCGCGCTGATGGCAGCGCTGGGGGGTGTGGCTGTGTCCGATATCCGCTATCGCAGGATTCCCAACCTGCTGGTGGCGGTGATCGCGGTGGCGGGTGTGGGACACGCTGTCGTCGCGGGTGGTGCCGGAGGGCTCGGCGCCGCGCTGCTCGGCGGCGCCGCGGGTGTCGCCCTGCTCTATTTCCAGTTCACCAAGGGCCTGATGGGCGCAGGGGACGTCAAGCTCCTGGGCGCGATGGGCACCTGGGCGGGCGCGCTGGGAGCCCTGTACATCCTGCTGATCGGGTCGATTCTGGGTGGTGTGCTGGCGGTGGGCGCGCTGATCCTGGCGCCTCGCCGGCAGCGTGCCGAGGTGGGCCATAACCTGCTTTACGCCGCGCTGAACCACGAGCTGCCAGTCCCGGCTCCTGCCGACCTCCCTCGCCCGCGGGGAGTGCCCTTCGGGGTGGCGCTGGCGATCAGCGCGGCCGGGTTCCTCTACATGAAGGTGGCACCATGAAGACAAGAAATTCGCAGCAGCGTGGCGTCGCCGCGCTCGAGTTCGCGCTCATTCTCCCGGTCTTCATGCTGATGATGCTCGGGGCGATCGAGTACGGCTGGTACTACCACATCGACCGCAGCGTCACCGCGGCCGCGGAGGAGGGCGCGCGCGCCGCGGCGACCGTCGCAACCAACGGCGGGTGCGGGGGCGGCGGCGCGGGGGCGGCCAAGGCGGCGGGCGCCAGCGTGGCCGCCCAGCGGATGCAGCTGATCGGGTACGGTGCGCCGAAGACCACGGTGACGGTCACCTGCCTGAACACCCTCCCGCTCGCTGATCCGACCTGGCAGGTGAACGTGGTCACCGACTACCCGCAGCTGACCGGCTTCCTCAAGGGCCTCATGCCCGCGTCCACCACCCCCGGCAACACCGTTGCCAAGGCGGTCGCGGTCATGCGAGGCTCGTAGACCCAAGGATCCCACGGAGAAATGGCCATCTTTCCAGACGAGGGGCAGCTCTCGAAGTCCCCCAAGCGGCGAAGCAGCGATGTGGCCGGCAGGCGCGTGCGCGCGCGCGCGATGGCGTTCATGGCCATCGCCCTCGCAGCCGGGCTCACCGCCGCCTACCTGATCACGGAGGTGCTGTCGAAGCGCGCGGTCCAGGAGGTGCGCGCCCCGATGTCGAAGGTCGTGGTTGCGGGTGCGGACCTTCCCCTGGCGACCACGATCACCCCCGAGAACGCGGCGGTGATCGATTGGCCTGCCGATTCGCTTCCGCCCGGATCGTTCACCGATCCGAAGGCGGTCGAGGGACGGGTGACCGCGAACGCGATGGTGCGCGGCGAGCTGGTGGTCGAAACGCGCCTGGCAGCGAAGGGCTCGGGTGAGGGGATCGCCGCGGTGGTGCCGCTGAACATGCGGATCATGGCGGTCAAGGTGAACGATGTCAGCGGACTGTTCGGGTGGCTCCACCCGGGCGACTTCGTCGACGTGATTACCACCATGCAGCAGCCGATCGGGAAGAGCGGCGAGAACGTCTACCGATCGAAGATCGTGCTCCAGAACATCACCGTCAAGGCGGTGGGCGAGGAGCTGGTCACCCAGAACGCCAAGCCGGTCAAGGTGCCGGTCGTGATCCTCCTGGTGACACCCGAGCAGTCCGAGCGGCTCGCCCTGGCGGCGACGCACGGCGAGCTGCAGCTGACGATGCGGTCGGGAGTGGACCACGCCGAGATCGACACGCCCGGCGTATCGCCGATCGATCTGCTGGGCCCGATGGTGGGCGCACCGCCGCTGGTGGCCGCCGCCGCTCCGCAGCAGGGCCCGGTCGCAGGGCGCGGGCGGCCTCGTCCCCGTCCGACCCCCGCCGTCACAGCCGCTCCGCCTCCGAAGCGGGAGGGCGATGTCGTCGAGATCTTGCGCGGAGATGTCCTGTCTGAGCGTAAGCTGCGCGCCAAGGAGCAGCCCTAAATGTCCCGTTTTCCCGTTTCCCCCTGCGCCCGCGCCGCCGCGATGGCGCTGGTGCTGGTCTCGTCGTCGTCCAGCGCGCAGGCGCCCCCGCCACCGGACGCGCGGGCTCCCGGGCTTCCCCATGTCGTCGAGCAGGGGGTCTCGTCGTCGACGCGGATCTCGCTCGAGGTCGGTCAGGACCGGCTGCTCGAGCTGTCGTTTCCACTCCGCAGCATGTCGATCCCGAACCCCGACGTCGCGGACGTCAAGCTCCTCTCGTCGAACCTCCAGGTCCTGCTCTCGGCCAAGGGCGTCGGAGACACCTACATCACGCTGTTCGACAAGACCCAGCAGCCGCTGGTCCTGTCGGTCCACGTCACGCGCAACCTGGAGGCGTTGCGCAAGCAGCTGAAGGAGCTGTTCCCCGAGGAGCAGGTGTCGATCTCGGCGGCCGGCGATCTGGTGATCCTGTCGGGCGATGTGTCCGACCTGCGGGTTCCGCAGCGGATGGCGGAGGTTGCGAAGCTGCACTCTCCGAAGCTGGCCAACCTGCTCCACGTGCGTGGCAATCAGCAGGTGCAGCTCGAGGTGAAGTTCGCCGAGGTGTCGCGCGCCGGCCTCCGGCAGATGGGCGTGAACTGGTTTCACGACGCGCCGGGCCAGCGCGTGGCCGGCGTGGTCAGCCCCGGAACGCCCCCCGGCAATTTCCTCATCAATCCGCCGCAGAACGGCATCCCCGACACCAGCATCCCGGGCGTGCCGGCGGTGCATCAGCCGTCGTTCGGCAGCGCCTTCTCGCTCTTCTTCGCCGGCCTCGGGCAGTTCCCCTTCTCGGTGATGGTCTCGCTGCTCGAGCAGAACCAGCTCGCGAAGACGCTGGCCGAGCCGACGCTGGTGGCGATGACCGGCCAGGAGGCGAGCTTCCTGGCGGGCGGCGAGTTCCCGATCCCGATGGCGAGCGGCCTCGGGCAGGTCTCGGTGCTGTTCAAGAAGTTCGGCATCCAGCTCAAGTTCCTGCCCACCGTGCTCGCCGACGGCGTGATCAACCTCCACCTCGAGACCGAGGTCTCCGAGATCGACCAGTCCCTGGGCGTGAGCATCGGCGGCTACACCGTCCCTGGGCTGACCCAGCGGCAGAGCGCGACCACGGTTCGGATGCGCGACGGCCAGAGCTTCGCGATCGCCGGACTGCTCTCGGACAAGGTGCGCTCGACCATCGGGAAGATCCCGCTGCTCGGCGAGATCCCGATTCTCGGCGCGCTCTTCCGCTCCACCAGCTACCGCCGCGACGAGACCGAGCTCCTCGTTGTGATCACCGCGCGGCTGGCCCGTCCCGTCGCTGCGCACGATGCGCCCTTCCTCCCCGGCGAGGAGGAGCTCAACGATCCGGACGACTTCGAGCTGTTCTTGATGGGCCGCACCGGACGCAAGCCCACCCTCGACGCGGTGCGCGGGCAGGCGATCCCGGTCGAGGGCGATCGGAGCGGCGGTCCCTCGGGCGACCTCGGGTACATGCGCTGATGCGGCGAACGCGCGAATGAACGACCGTCCCACGGTGATCCTGATCGGCGCCACGCCGCAGCGCGAGGCGACGGTGAAGAACGCTCTTCGCGAGCTCGCGGAGTTGCGGGTCGAGCCCAGCCTCACCGCCGGACCGGCCAGCGCGCGCAAGTGGGGCGCGCAGATCGCGCTGGTCGACCTGGTTCCCGAGTCCGACCTGGCGCTGCGCGCGATGCACGAGCTCAAGTCGGCCGACGGCGAGATCGAGGTCGTGGCGCTCGCGGCGGCCAAGGATCCCGATCTGATTCTGCAGGCGATGCGCTCGGGCGCGGGCGAGTTCGTGGTTCTCGACAAGCTCGGCGAGCTGCAGCGGGTGGTCGGCGATCTGGCGCGCGATCTGGAGCCGAAGGAGCCGGGCGGGATGATCGTCACGCTCTTTCCGGCCAAGGGCGGGATGGGCGCCACGGCGATGGCGACCAACCTCGCCAGCATGCTGCTCAGCGACGAGCGGCGGGTGGTGCTGGTCGATCTCGACCTCCAGCTCGGCGACGTGCTGGTGTTCCTCGACATGGCGTCGCGCTACACCATCGCCGACGTGCTGCACCACATGAAGCGGCTCGATCGCGAGCTCCTCTTCTCGTCGGTGGCGAGGCATGGCTCGGGGGTCGACGTGCTGGCGCAGTCGGATCACCTCGAGGAGGCCGACAAGGTCACGCCGGCGCGCATCGGCCCGCTCCTGAAGTTCCTGGCCCGGCACTACGATTTCGTGGTGGTCGACGGACTCCGCGGCTTCGACGAGATGGCGCTGGCCGCCCTCGACGCCTCGAATCGCGTGCTGCTCGTGCTCACCCAGGACGTGCCGTCGATCAAGAACGCCCAGCGCTGCCTCGATGTCTTCCGTCGCCTGAACTACGAGGGCGACAAGGTGCGGGTGGTCCTCAACCGCTACCAGAAGAGCGAGAAGATCGATCTCCACGCGATCGAGGACAACCTCGGCGTCGAGGTCACCGGCGTGGTGGCGAACGACTACCCGTCGGTGATCAGGGCGATCAATCGCGGGATCCTGCTCGCCGACGCGGCGCCGCGCGCGAAGGTGACCGAGGATCTGCGCAAGCTGGCCGGCCTGGTGTCGGGCGTGTCGCCCGGCAAGCCGCGCGGCGGGGGCTTCCTGCGCGGGCTGTTCGGCGGGGGCGGTCGTGGATCGGAGCGCGCGCCGCGCCCGATCGAGGGTGTAACCAAGACAGGAGACGAGAGCGATGAGCCTGAGCCAGCGCCTGAAGCAGTCTGAGACGGCGCGAACTCCCACCGTCGGCCCGCCTGGAAGTAGTTCGGCGATTCCCACCGCCGCCGACCTCGAATCCTACTACGACCTGAAGATCGCGCTGCACGAGCGGATCGTCGACAAGCTCGACCTCGAGACGATCAACCGGCTCAGCCCCGGCCAGCTCCGCGAGGAGATCGCGACCCTCCTCGGGCAGATGGTCACCGACGGCAACGTGCCTCTGAACCGCCGCGAGCGGGAGCAGATGGTGCAGGAGCTGCTCGACGAGATCCTCGGCCTCGGGCCCCTCGAGGCGCTGATCCACGAGGCGTCGATCTCCGACGTGCTGGTGAACACCTACAGCACGATCTACGTGGAGCGCTTCGGCAAGCTCGAGCTGACCAACCTCCGCTTTCGCGACAACGAGCACCTCCTCCAGACGATCAATCGCATCGTGGCGCGCGTCGGCCGCCGCATCGATGAGACCTCGCCGATGGTCGATGCCCGCCTCCCCGACGGGTCGCGCGTCAACGCGATCATCCCGCCCCTCGCCGTCGACGGGCCGATCCTCTCGATCCGCCGCTTCGGCGGCAAGCCCCTCCGGATGGCGGATCTGCTGATCTTCGAGAGCTGCACCGAGCCGATGACCAAGTTCATCGAGGGGGCGGTCAAGGCGCGCCTGAACGTCCTCATCTCCGGCGGCACCGGTTCGGGCAAGACCACGCTCCTGAACGCGATGTCCTCCTACATCCCCTCCAACGAGCGGATCATCACCATCGAGGACGCCGCCGAGCTGCAGCTCCAGCAGCCTCATGTGGTCCGCCTCGAGACCCGGCCGTCGAACGTCGAGGGGCGCGGCGAGATCCTGGCGCGCGATCTGGTGCGCAACAGCTTGCGCATGCGGCCCGATCGGATCATCGTCGGTGAGATCCGGTCGACCGAGGTGCTCGACATGCTCCAGGCGATGAACACCGGCCACGAGGGCTCGATGGCGACCATCCACGCCAACGCCCCGCGCGACGCGCTCAATCGCATGGTGGCGATGATCGGCATGAGCGGGATCACGATGAGCGAGTCGGTGACGTCGCAGACCATCTCGCGCGCGCTCGATCTGATCGTCCAGCTCAATCGCGGCTCCGACGGCAAGCGGCGGATCACGTCGATCACCGAGGTGACCGGCGCCGAGGGCACGGTGATCCAGCTCCAGGAGATCTTCACCTTCGTCCAGCGCGGCCTCGGCGACGACGGCAAGGTGCTCGGCGAGTTCGCGGCGACGGGCGCGCGGCCGCGCTGCATGGAGCGCCTCGAGCGCGCCGGCGCGACGCTCGACGCGACGACCTTCCGCCCGCAGCCACGGCGGTGAACGGGTGAGCAATTTCATCCAGGCAGTCGGTCCAGCGCTGCTCGTGGCGCTGATCGTCGCCGCGCTGGCTCTCGCGGAGGGCGTCTACTACGCCGCCCGCTTCCTCGGCGAGCGCAAGGGCGACGAGCTCAAGCGTCGCCTGCGCACCGTCGGTGAGGTGTCGGCGGGGGTGCAGATCCTCAGGCGCCGTCGGATGGCGGCGAACGACTGGCTGAACGAGACCCTCTCGGGCATCCCGGTTCTCGGCAAGATCGAGAAGCTGATCGAGCAGGCGGACCAGGACCTCACCGTCGCGCAGGTGCTCGGAGCGATGGGCGGGCTGTTCTTCGCCGGGCTGCTGGTCGCTGCGATTCTCCAGAACTGGATGGCGATGCCGCTCCTCGGGCCCGGCTTCGCGATGGTGCCGATCATCCTGCTCGCCAACGCGCGCACCAAGCGCGCCCTGACCATCTCCGAGCAGCTCCCCGACGCGCTCGAGATGATGTCGCGCGCGATCCGCGCCGGTCACGCGCTGCCGTCGTCGTTCAAGCTGATCGCGCAGGAGTGCCCCACGCCGGTGGCGGTCGAGTTCGCGCGCGCCTACGAGCAGCAGAACCTCGGACTCTCCTTCGAGACCGCGGTGCTGAACATGTGCGAGCGCGTGCCCTCCAACCTCGATCTGCGGCTGTTCGCCGTCAGCGTGATGATCCAGCGCGAGACCGGCGGCAACCTCGTCGAGGTCCTCGACAACATCGCTCGCACGATGCGCGAGCGGTTCAAGTTCTTCTCGAAGCTGCGCGCCCTCACCGCCGAGGGACGCATCTCGGGGTGGATCCTCGGATCGCTGCCGTTCGGGGTTGCCTTCGCGATCATGATCACCAACCCGGGCTACCTGCTCGAGCTCTTCAAGCCGGGGATGGGACGGGGAATCCTCATCACCGGAATCACGATGTGGGGCATCGGAATTCTCTGGATCCGCTCGCTGATGAAGGTCGAATACTGATGGACCCGGCGGTCCTCCTCATCGCGGTGCTCGGCTTCACCTTCATCGTGGCGCTGTTCGTGGGCATCCGGTCGATTGTCGTGACGCCGCGCGACGAGGTGCTCGAGCGCGTCCACCGCGTGACCACCAGTGCGGAGTTTCCCGTCGCTGGCGGGCACGCTTCGCGCGCGCCGCGCCGCTCCCTGATCGCCGCCGCTGTGCGCCCCCTCAGCCGCCTGATCAAGCCCGAGGATGGGAAGGAGCTCTCGAAGGCACGCTTGAAGCTGGCGCACGCCGGGTACCGCGGAGAGTACGCGGTGGAGGTGTTCCTCGGCTCGAAGGTGGCGCTCTCGGTGACGCTCGCCGGTGCGATCCTGGTGATCTACCCGCTGCTCCTCAATGCGATGCGCCGCGATCCCAGCACCAAGCTCTGGATGCTCGGCGTGCTGATGGCGGCGATCGGCTTCTTCGCGCCCAACCTGTGGCTCGACGGCAAGGTCAAGGAGCGGCAGATCAAGCTCTCGAAGGCGCTCCCCGATACCCTCGATCTGATGGTGACCTGCGTCGAGGCGGGGCTGGGCGTCGAGGCTGCGCTCTCGCGGGTGATGATCGAGATCGCGCTCTCGTCGCCGCTCTTGTCGACCGAGCTGCGCCAGACCACCAACGAGATCCAGGCCGGCGTGGCGCGAGCCGACGCGTTCCGCAAGCTCGCCGAACGCACCGGTCTCTCGGAGCTGCGGACGCTCTCGGCGACGCTGATCCAGACCGAGATGTTCGGAACCAGCGTGGCCATGGCGCTCCGCATCCACTCCGATGCCATGAGGACGCGGCGCACCCACCGCGCAGAGGAGGCCGCTGCAACCGTGGCGGTCAAGATGATGCTCCCGCTGATCTTCTTCATCCTCCCGTCGCTGTTCGCGGTCATCCTCGGGCCGGCGATCATCCGCATCACGCAGACTCTCGTACCGGCGCTGGCGAGATGAGCCGGGCCTTTCCCATCGTCGCTTGCATGGCGGCGCTGGCATCGGGTTGCGCCGCCGGCGCAGGGCAGCTCGCCGCGGGCGGCGATCCGGCGTCGCTCCGCAAGCAGCTCGCGGCGACGCTGATCGCGCACCGCGCCTTCGCGGCCGCCACCCAGCCTCTGCGCGATCTGGTGGTGATGAAGCCTCGCGATCCCGACGTGCGGGTGATGCTGGGCGACGTCTACCGCGAGCAGGGGCTCCACGACGAGAGCGAGCGGGAATATCGGTTCGCGCTGCAGCTCGACGGCAGGCGCGCCGACGCGCACAGCGGGATCGGCATCCTTTTCGAGGCGCGCGGCGACGGTGCCGACAAGGCGATCGACGAGTTCCGCAAGGCGATCGAGCTCCAGCCTGGCCAGCCAGCCTTCTACAACAACCTCGGCTTTGCGCTCTACAAGCGCGGGCGCGATCTCGAGGCCATCGAGGCGTACCGCAAGGGGCTGCAGCAGGACCCGACGGTGCGACGGATGCGCAACAACCTCGGATTCGCCTATGGCCGCCTGGGCCACTGGAACCACGCCAAGCGCGAGTTCTACCGCGCGGGGAGCAAGGGCGAGGCGGAGAACAACCTCGGCCACGTGTATGAGCAGTCGGGCGACGCCCCCGCCGCGTGCGATCGCTATCGCGAGGCCGCGCGGCTCGAGCCGACGCTGGCCGTTGTCCAGGCCAACCTCGCGCGCACCTGCGGGACCGGGCCGCCCGCCCTCCGCACCGCCGCCGTCACTTCGCCGGCGGCGCCCGATGGCCCTCCCTCCGTTCCCCCGTCCTCCGTTCCCCCGCCCAGGAGCCGTCCATGAAGATCGGACTTGTCTTGCTTTTGCTGCCCGCCGTATGTATGGTGGGCTGCGATCGTACCCACCTAGCAGCCGGCTACGGCAAGTCGGTCCGCCATGCGTTCAACGCCCAGGTCGACCTGACAGCCAGCGGTAGTCGGAGCAACAGCCAGGTCGGGCTCGATCCGGAAGAGGCGGCGATCGTGCTCAAGACCTACAAGAAGTCGCTCTCCCCCAGCAAGGACGACGAACCGGCGAATCGTTCGCCGATCATCATGCTCTCTCCGCCCGGTGCTGCGGGCAGCGCCCCGGCACCCTACTCCGTCAACCCATGAGGAGGCCTCCCGTGACCACCCGAAATCGCAGCAGCATCCCCGGTAGCCGAAGGCAGCGTGGACAGTTCTCGGTCCTCTTCGCCTTCTCGATCCCCGTGCTCGTGGGCGTGATGGCGATGGTGGTGGATCTCGGGCACTACGGGCAGGTCCAGAGCCACCTGCAGAGCGCGGCCGACTCGGCGGCGCTCGCGGCGGTGCGGGACCTGAACGGGACGCCGGCTGGCTTCGTGCTGGCCCGCCAGTCGGCGAAGCAGTACGGCGCGCAGCACGGCGCGAACGGCGCCAAGCTCGCGCTGAACCTGAACGCGACCAACGATCCCACCGGCGATATCGTCCTCGGCACCTGGAATCCGGTGGCCCGCGACTTCACCGCCGCCACGGCGCTCACCCCCCCTGCGTCGGTCAACGCGGTCGAGGTCAAGGCCCGCACCGCGTCGGCGGGCGGCGCGGTGGCGCCTTTCCTGGCCCAGGTGTTCGGGGCCGGCAGCAAGAGCCTCAGCACCAAGGCCATCGCGGTCGGGAGCTCACCGTCGAACTGCCAGTTCCCGATGGCCGTCGCCTCGTGCCAGCTCACCGACGTGAACGGCAATTTCCAGTGCCCTGCGTTCTTCACCTGGGCGGGCGGCGCCTGGGGCTGGCCGTGTGCCGGGGACGGCGGCACGACGTCGTGCAGCGCCGGAGCGCCGACTGCGGGCGGCGTCCAGACGGCGATCCACGATGCGCTGACCGGCAAGCAGCCCTCCGCCTCGGGTGGCTCGGTCTACACCACGACGGGTCAGTACCTCGACGCACAGGGCGTCGCCGAGATCAACGCCGCCGTGGCCGCCGCCGGCCCAGGTGGCCTGATCGTGAGCGTGCCGGTGACGCAGCTCAATGACTGCAAGGCCCCGCTCGTCGCGGGCGCGAAGCCGATCGTTGCCTACGTGAAGGTGAAGATCAACTCCGCGACCCAGGGCGGCGGGATCAGCGTCATCCAGGCCGCTCCTGCCGATTGCGCCCAGATGGGCGCGGACTTCGCCGCCGGTGTCGGCGTCGGCTACAGCTCCGACCTCTCGCTCGTTCACTAGTCGGTTCCCCGCTTCGTCCTCGCAGACTCTTCCCAAGAGGCCCCAGGAGGTATCCGATGGTCACCGTTGAAGCCGTGCTCTTGCTCGCGGTACTGGTCGCGCTCGTCGGCAACCTGATGGTGGGCTTCCAGATCCGCGATCGCCTCGACGGGGTCATCGCGGCGCTGAAGCCGAAGAGCTAGCGCCCTCGATCCGGCGGCAGATCGCCCGATCCGCGGCGGCGCGGCGCTGGTGGATCCCGTAGCGCTCGTTCGTCCACCGGGGGGCGAAACTGGCCGTCAGCGCGGCTTCGAACGCCTCCTTCTCGGGCGGGCTGGCGTCGGTCATCGCCGGCCAGATCGCGGTCAGCCTGGCGGGGTAGGTCCACTCGCGGTCGATCACCACCCACTCCACGGTTCCAACCACCTGGTCGCAGGTGGCGCGGTACTGCGCTGCGGTGGTGTACTGCGGGACGAAGAGGTCCAGCGACGGTGCGTGCCGGCGGGCGGTGAGGAAGGCCAGCAGCGGGTCGTAGGGATAGAAGAAGTAGCGGTCGGGGGCGGGCGCGGCGGCGAGGCGGGCGAGGAGCGGCTCGAGGAGGAGCGGATCGGTTCCCGGGCCAAGGACTGCGCTTCCAGCGGCGAGAGGGATCGCCGGGGCGCTCGCCGACTCAATTAGCTGGCGGTAGACCACGGCAACGGGAAGCGCCGTGAGCAGGGCGCACGCCGTGGCGGCAACACGGCTCCAGCGCGGCAGGCGCGGGGCGAGCCGAGCCGCGGCGGCCGCCAGTAGCGGAAGGCCGAGCGGCGCGCTGTAGGCGATGTGGAAGAGGTTCGGTCGAGGCCAGCAGCCGGCGAGGCCCGCGGCGGCAAAGAGCACCGCGGCAACCGCCTCCCGATCACGAAGCGCGGCCTTTCGATCAAGAATCAGCACCCCGCCAGCGAGGGCGAAGCCGAGCGGGAACACCAGGGCCAGTGGCCAGGTCAGCCCGTCGGGCTGCGCGCCGAATGGGAGCCACTGGATGTCGGCGTAGCGGGCAGTCGAGAAGCCGAGGATCTGGGCGCTGGCGTCGCCGAGAGTGCCGGCGGCGGCCAGCCAGAGGGCGATCGCAAGCGGAAAGATCGCCATGGCGACGGAGAGGGTGACGAGGTCGGCGAGCCGCTTGCGCGCGCAGAGCAGCGCACCCAGGCAAGCGAGGCAAAGCAGCGCGCCCCGCGTCGGGATCACCATGCTGGCCGCGCCCGCGAGGAGCCCGGCGAGGCATGTCCACAGGCGGCGCTCCGACGCGAGGGCCCGCACCGTGGCGAGCGCCGCCGCGACGGCGAAGAGGAGGGTGAACCCGTGGTGGTTGATCATCATCTTCCCCGACGAGCAGACCACCCATCCGAGGGCGAACAGCGGCGACGCGATCGCGCCGCCGCCGAGCCGCCGGGCGAGCGCGCAGGTGAGGCCCGCGGTGGCTGCGATCACCGCCAGCGCGAGCACCCTGGCCGCGAGCAGCGTCTCGCCGAAGGCGCGCATCCAGGCGGCGACGATCAGGTAGGCGAGCGGCGGCTGGAACTCGAAAAAGTCCCGGTAGATCGCCTCGCCGCGGAGGAGGCGCTGCGCGCCGTGGAGCCACACGCCCTCGTCGCCCAGCGAAGGGACGTAGCGGAGGAGCGGGGCGCACAGCGCGGCGGCGGCGAAGGCGACGGCGAGCGAAACCAGCCATTGCCCCCGTCGGGCTGCCGAAGCGTGCACGCGCGGAGTATAGTGGCGATATCGCGACCCTGTCGACAGCGACGGAAGCACCCACTCCTGGCCCCGCGGGGGCCGCCCCGGGAGCGCGCGGATCAGCGCTGCTCGGCCCGCGCGCCGACTTCCTGCTCCTCGGCGTGGGTGGCACGCTGGTGCTCCTGATCACGATCGAGACGCTGTCGCTGCTGGCGCCGGGGGTCACCAGTTCGCAGTGGTGGCTCGCGCTGTGGATCGCCCTGGTGGGGCCGCACTACGCCGCCACCTACCGGCGGGCGTACGGTTCACGCGAGGTCTTGCGCGCGCATCCGATCGTGACTCTCGCGGCGCCGCTCTGCCTCGTCCTTCTGGCGGTGCTCGCCCTGCGATCGCCGGCCGGCTTCGCGCCGTTCTACTTCCTCGCCTACGTGGTGTGGTCGGGCTACCACTACTCGGGGCAGTCGCTCGGTGTCGCGATGCTCTATCCGCTCCGGCAAGGGCAGCCGCTGGCGAGGTGGGAGAAGCGCCTGCTCGCGCTGCCGCTCTACGGGTCGTGGATCGTGTCGCTTTGCGGATTCCTCCGCCCGTCGGTGGAGAGCCGCAACGCGGCCTTCGAGTACGTGCGCAACGGGCTGCCAGCGCTCCGCATGCCGGACTGGGCGCTCGCGGTGGCCTTGGGGGCGCTGGTGGCGAGCTTCGCCGGGCCGGTCGTCGTGGCGTCGGCGCGTCAGCGACGGGGAACGCCGCTTCCGGCGCAGTGCTACGCGGTGCTCCTCGCGCAGGTGCTGTGGTTCGCCTGGGGTCTCTACGACCCGTTCTTCGCGGTGCTCCTCGTGCCGGCGCTGCACGCCATGCAGTACCTCGCGATCACCGGATGGCATCACGCGCGCGGGCGGGCGGGCCGTCCCCTCCTGCCGGTGCTGTTCGGCTATGCCGCCTTCCTGCTGGTCGTCGGGGTGGCCTCGGGGCTCTGCCTGCGCTCCCTCGAATCGGACCTCCTCCTGCTGGCCGCCGCGCTCGCGACGCTCAACCTTCATCATTTCCTCCTCGACGGGCGAATCTGGCGCCTGCGCGAGGCGAAGCTACGGCAGTCGTTCGTTGCGGCGCGCGAGTAGCTCCCGGATCACGACCTCGAGGACGTGGTTGTGATCGATCCCCGACGGGAGACGGCGGCGCGGGCCGGGCGGTCCGACCCCTGGGTTGTCGGGGTGGTGCCCGAAGCGCGGCTGCATCACCGGGTCGCCGGGCCACGCGGTGACAAAGCTCTCGAAGTCGATCCGCGCGGCGGGCGCAGGGTACTTCTTGAGCTCGTCACCGAGGGCGAAGACGAATGGGGCCCACAGGACGTCGCCCTGCGAATCGAACGGCGTGGTGTGCATCCCGGGGTACGGCGCGCCGACGTTGACCACCAGGATCCGCCGGCCGGGCGGGGCAATCAGGAGCGGCGCAGCGAACGCGGTGATCAATCCACCGGCGGAGTGGCCGATGATCACCACCCGCTCCACGCTCTCCGGGAGGCGCGCCGAGAGCGCGTTCATCCCGTGCGCGAAGTCCTCCGCGACCCGCCCGAGCGACGACCATGGGGACCACGAGAACACCTGCGTCACCGTCGCGGGCGCGGCGTCGAGGAGCGCCTTCGGCTGGTCCCACTCCCAGCCGTAGCCGAGCATCCCCGGTACCAGCACAAATACCGCGCGGGTGCCCGCGGGGACCGCCCGGGGAGGCACCGCACGCTCGAAGACGACGCAGCGAGGGCACTGGTCGCGGACGTAGGTGTAGCCGCAGCCCGGGCCGGCGGCAGCGACGAGAAAGAGCGCGATCAGTCCCCGTTGCGCTCCGAGCTTGCTGCACGCCGGCGATTGCCGGCGAAGACCCAGGGGACGCTGCTTCGCCGCCTGCGACGGGTCGATCAGGCTCAGAACTCGCCGCGGACGCCGAAGCTGGGGATGATCGGCAGGCCCGTCACGGGGACCTGGAGCTTGAAGTCGTAGCTGTATTGGATTTGCTCCTGATTCGCGTGGTTGTAGACGTTGCTCACGTCGAGGTAGATCTTCAGGAGCCAGCGCTGGTAGACGAAGGTCTTGTCGACGCGCAGGTCGAGCTGGTGGTAGTCGTCGAGGCGCGCGGTGTTGGCCGGCGCCACGCCCGGGACGTACACCGCCGCGTCGGAGTCGAACTGTCCGCCGTGCGCGGGCGTGTAGGGGAAGCCGCTGATGTAGCGGAAGCGCAGGCCGGCGCCGAAGCCGCGCGGGAGGTTGGCGGAGACGGCGAGGATCAGGATATGGGTCTGATCGAAATCGAAGAGGCGGTTCGGACAGGCCGCACAGTCGCGGCGCTCCGAGCGCATCACGGTGTAGGAGACCCAGCCGAAGATCCACTTCGAGAGCGACTGGCGGAGCAGGAGCTCGCCACCGTAGACGCGGCCCCCGCCCTCGTTCGACTTGCGCTCCGTCTCGACCGACCGATTTCCCATCGCGTCGGGCGCGGTGAGGCGCGGGCTGCTCGACGGGACGACGATGTCATAGAGGTGCTTATAGAAGCCGGTCACCTCGAGCATCAGCCCCGGGTAGAGCCCCTGCTCGACGGTGAGGGCGTAGTGATGGGCGCTCTCGGGGCGCAGGCGCGGGTTGCCGAAGGTGGGGTCGTAGTCGAACGGCTGCGGGTCCTGCGAGTAGAGGCCGATGCCGGCCTTGAGGACGGTGATCGGTGTCACCTGGAGCCGGGCACTCAGGCGCGGATTCAGCGACGGCTGGCTGAGCGGGCTGTAGTAGTCGAGTCGCATGCCCGGACTGATGGTGAGGCGCGCGGTGGGCTTCCAGACCAGCTCGGCGTAGAGCCCGCCGTTGAAGATCTTCAGGACGTCGCTGCGGTGGAACTTCGGGGCCACCGAGAGCGGCAGCGTCTGCTGCCCTTCGGCCGGCGGCAGCGGCACATCGGCGTCGAGGAACACCGCGGCGAGCTGGGTGTCGGCGCCGAAGAGGAGCTGGAGGCGATCCGAGAAGCGGTAGCGCGCCTCGAGCCGCCAGTCGGAGCCGAGGACGCCGACCGAGAAGCTGAGCACCGATCCGAGGGAGCCCTGGTTGGCGGTGTAGCCGGTGGACGCCTGCACGTAGAACGACCACGGGCCGGCGGCGCGGGTCCAGCGGAGCTGGAGGCGGTGGAAGAAGATGTGGGTCTGGAAGGAGCCGCGCACGCCCGGATCCACGTCGGAGGGGGAGTCGAAGAGGAGGCGCAGCTCGTCGTCGGAGCCGAGGGCGATCGCGCGGAGCTTTCCGCCGGCGAACGGGTAGTCGAGGACCGCCTGGTAGTCGTAGTAGACCGGCGCGGTGGTGAAGCGGACCGGGGAGCCTTCGAGCGCGCCCAGCGAGGCTGCGCCGCGCATCACGGCGTCGATGTAGGAGCGCCGCGCGCCGAGAATGAAGGATCCCTTGCCGACCGGCCCCTCGACGCCGAGGCCGGTGTCGATGGCGTTGGTGTCGATGTAGCCGTGCAGGCGATCGCGCGCGCCGACGCGCAGATCCACGTCGACCACGCCGGCGATGGCGCGGCCGTAGCGCGCGCCGAAGTTGCCCGGGAGGTAGTCGATCTTCTCGACCAGGTGGGTCGGCACCACCGACGTGAACCCTCCGAAGTGGTAGAGCTGCGGGACCTCGGCGGCGGCGAAGAAGGAGCGCGAGTCGGTGGGCTTGCCGCCGCGCAGGATGAGGAGGCCGGCGTTGAAGGGCGAGCGCGCGACGCCTGGGAGGTTCTCGATCGCGCGCAGGGCGTCGCCGAAGGTGCCGGGCATGCGCATCAGCTCGGCGTTGGTGATGGTGCGGGCGACCTCGACGCGCTCCGGGGAGCCGCGGACGGTGGTCTCGTAGCGCGCCGCCCAGGTGAGGTCGACGTAGTAGACGACGCGCAGAGTGGCGTCGCCCGGGGCGAGCGTCTCCTCGAAGGTGGCGGCGACGAGACGGCTGCCGCGCACGGCCACCTGGTAGCGGCCGGCCGCGAGATCGTGGAAGGTGAACTCGCCCCGGGCGTCGGTCTCGGCGTCGACGATCCGGCCGTCGTCGTCGCGGGCGGCGAGGCGCGCGCCGACCACCGGGGCGCGGGTGCCCTTGGCCAGGAGGCGGCCCACGAGGCGTGGGCGCGGGGCAGCATCTGCGGCCTTGGGCTTCGCTACGATGGCGACGGCGAAGCGGAACTGGAAGGTGAGCCTGGCGGGCACCGGGCGATCCCCGCGCCGCGCGGGACGGAAGCGAAACCTGCGCGCCGCCGCCAGCGCGGCCCCGTCGAAGCGGGGGTCGCCGGAGCCGCGAGTGACCTCGACGCTGGCGATCGCGCCCCGCTCGTCGAGGGAGAAGTCGACCATCACCGCCGCTTCAACGCCCGCGGCGATCGCCTCTTTCGGATACTCGGCGTCGACCTGCAAGGCGATCTCCGGGGCCGTGAAGGGAGGCTGGTCGCGCTCGCGCGGGGGCTGCTCCGGGTCCGCGCGGGCGGACGCGGCGGCGACGAGCAGGGCGGCAACCACCGACGGAGCTCGCGTCAGCGACGGGCGCACGCCCGGAGGGTAGCACGTTGTGGGGTCCCCGCGCCGGGGTGTGGTTGACTCCCCGAAGACCCAGGGGACGCCGTGGAGCCGCCTGCGGCGGGCCTGTGAGGCTCAGTCAGCCGGCTTGGCGGCGCCGACGTCGACGATCCGGAACTCGACGCGGCGGTTGACCGCGCGCCCGGGGGCGGAGGCGTTGGGCATGATCGGCCTGGTCTGCCCGTAGCCGTGGGCCTCGAGGCCGTCGGGGATGATGCCGTGCTCGATCAGCCAGCGCCGCACGCTCTTCGCGCGCCGCTCCGAGAGATCCAGATTGTGGGCCGGCTTGCCGCGGTCGTCGGTGTGACCCTCGATCGCGAGTCGCTTGATCTCGGGCTGCACAATCAGCGCATTGGCCACCGCCTGCAGGAGCGGGAAGCTCTTCGGGAGGATCACGTCCTTGTCGGTGGCGAAGAAGACCGGCTGGAGGATCACGATCATTCCGTTCTTGACCGTCACCAGGCCGGGGCAGCCGTTCTTCGCCGGGCTGGGATCGGGCGCTCCGGGCACATCGGGGCAAGCGTCGGTGACGTCGGGGACGGTGTCGCCGTCGCGGTCGGCGAGCGGGCAACCCCGCTTCGCGGGATCGGGGCGCGGGCCGGAGTGGACATCCGGGCACATGTCCTCGTGGTCGAGCACCTTGTCGCCGTCGCGGTCACCGGCCGGGCAGCCGAGTCGACCCGGATCCGGGGTCTCGCCCTTGGACACGTCGGGGCAGAGGTCATCGCGATCCGGCACTCCGTCGCGGTCGCGGTCGCGCAGCGGGCAACCGAGCTTCTCGGGGTCCGGGTAGTCGGCCTTGGCCTCGTCGGGGCAGAGGTCGACGGGGTCGAGGACTCCGTCGCCGTCGCGATCGCCCGGGGCGGGCGGGCAGCCGTTGGTCTTGGGATCGTCGGTGCGCACGCCCTTCACCTGCGGGCAGGCGTCCTCGGGATCGAGGATGCCATCGCCGTCGCTGTCGACGGGGGGCTTGTCGTGGCGGATCGGCGCGTAGGCGATGCGGAAGAGCGCGCGGAAATCCGGCGTTCCGGGCTCGCGCAGCACGCCCATGCCGACGCCGGCGCCGAGCTGAACGGCATTGCCGATCAGGTAGTGGCCACCGATGAGCAGCTCGAGGGTGGTGTAGTCGCGGTTGAAGGCGTGGCCCTCGGACGTGACGGTGGCGAAGACCGCCTCCGGGCCGATGTGGAAGGTGCGGTCGGGGTTGCCGTAGCCGATCGCCGCGCCGAGCTGGAACTCGCTGCCGACGGTGTTGCCGGCGCCCGCGGCGATGGTCCCGATCGAGGCGGTGTTGCGGACCAGGTAGCCGCCGGTGAATGACCAGCGCACCCGGCTCTTGAATCCGCCGAGCACCAGCTTGGGCAGGACGCGCACGCCCGAATCGCCGGCGTGCTTGACGTCCGAGCCGATCGGAATCCAGACGTGGCCGCCGAAGCTGATCGAGAAGGCGTCCTGATCGGGCTCCCCGTAGATCCGTATCATGAAGCCAATGCGTGGATCGCCGAGGGCCACGCCGCTCAGCGCCGCAGCGCCGGCCGCGGGCGTACCGCCGCGCTCGAGCAGCACGAGAGGGAGGGAGCCCGAGAGCGTCACGCGGTTGAACATCGACGCCGCCAGGTCGAGGTGACCGGAGAGCTGGTGGGCGACGACGACGCCGCTCCGGGAGAAGTCCTCGCCATCGTGCTTTCCGACGACCAGCGGGTTGTGCCCGTAGTCGAAGGTCAGGCCGCCGGCGAAGTGGCGGGTGGATGAATACCACGGGTGATCGACCCAGAACGACCACTCACCGGCCGGCGTCGGCTGGTAGCGATCGAGCTGGAACCCATCGGCGAGGGCGCGCCCCGACAACAGCAGCACGCCGAGCAGCACTTGCAGAATTCGAGATCGCACCGGACCCCTCCGTCCCATTTTGGGGTGGTTGGTTGGTGTTGCTCCTGCGTTGGACTTCTACTTCCGACGACGGGCGCGGCGCCCGAGAGCGAAGGCGCAAAGGGCGAGCGCGAAGAGGCCACCGAAGGCGCCGCGATCGCTGCGGCCCGAGACGGTGCAGTTGCAGCCACCACCGGCGAGGGTCCCTCCGCCGTCGGCCTCGCTGGTGGCGAGATCGGGCCTGGCGCTGCTCATGTCCTTCTTGCCGCCGAGGTCATTGGCCGGCACCACATCCATGTCATCCGACGCTCCGAGGTCATCGGCCCGGATGTCCATGTCGTCCGCAGGGCCGCCGTCCTCGACAGCGGCGTCGTCGCTGTCGGGCGGCTCCATGTCCTCCGCGTTGACCATGTCGCCGGCGCCGCCATCGGCGATCACCGCCGGCACGCACTCCGACTGCACGAGGTTGCACATCTTCATCGGCGCGCAGTCCTGATCGCCGTTGCAGCCGCAGTTTCCGAGCAGCAGGCAGGCGCCGCCCTTGCCGTTGGGGTCGCAGGCACCCTTCTTGGCCATCGTGCACTCGACGCAACTGTGGGTGTCGGTGGTGCAGACCTTGTCCACCTGCTCGTTGGCGCAGTCGTTGTCGACCTTGCAGCGGACGCAGAAGTTCGGCTTGCCGCCGCCCGGCGTGAAGCAGAGCGGGGTCTTCGGCGTCGGGATGCAGTCCGCGTCGAAGTTGCAAGCATTGGTGCACACGCCGGTGATCTTTCCCGTGAGGTCCAGAGAGGTGCAGAACTGGATCAGCGGGCAGGTGTTGCGGTTCGGCGCGGGCGAGCAGCCGTCCTGACACTGGTGCTGCATCAGGTCGCAGATGCGGCCCGAGTTCTTGCCGCCGCAGTCGGCGTCGACGTCGCACCCGCAGAAGACGCCCTTCTGACCGTCGGAGATGCAGGCGTGGCCTTCGGCGACCATCGCGCAGTTCATCGCGTCGCCGGGGTTGCCGTTCGCGGGCGGGGTGCAGAGCACGCACACCGCGGCGGCCTCGTCGCAGACGGTCTTCGGGGCCTTGCACTGCACCTTGTTGCTCTTCGAGCACTCGCCGCAGGCGCCGCTCATCTGGCAGGCCGGGGTGGCGCCGCCGCAGTCGTTGTCGCTCTTGCAGGGCCCGCACACCGTCTTGGCGACGTCGCACACCGGCTTCAGGCCGACGCACAGCTTCTGGTTGCTGAGCGAGCACTCGCCGCATTCGCCGTTCGGCTCGCAGGCCGGGGTGGCGCCGCCGCAGTCCGCGTCCGACTTGCAGGTATTGCAGACGCCCTTCGCGAGGTCGCAGTTGGGCTTCTGCGGGGTGCATTGCACCTGATTGCTCTTCGAGCACTCGCCGCACGCGCCCCACGGCTCACAGGCCGGGGTCGCGCCGCCGCACTCGTTGTCGCCGAGGCAGCCGCGGCACTTGCCCATCTGGACGTCGCAGGTCGGCTTGTCACCGACGCACAGTAGCTGATTTTTCGCGCCGCACTCGCCGCATCCTCCGTTGGGCTGGCAGGCCGGAGTGGCGCCGCCGCAGTCCAGATCGCTCTTGCAGGGCGCGCACAGGCCGGCCGCGACGTTGCAGATCGGGTTCAGGCCGACGCACAGGACCTTGTTCGACTGCGAGCACTGGCCGCACGCTCCGTTGACCTTGCAGGCCGGGGTCGCGCCGCCGCAGTCATTGTCGCTCTTGCACGGCGCGCACATTCCGATCGCCTGGTTGCAGATCGGCTTCTGGCCGACGCACAGCTTATTGTTCAGCGCGGAGCACTCGCCGCAGCCGCCCCCGGGCTGGCAGGCCGGGGTGGCGCCGCCGCAATCGGCGTCGCTGGCGCACTTTCCGCAGAGGCCGAACGCGACGTTGCAGACCGGGGTCGCACCGACGCACAGCACCTGGTTGCTCTGCGAGCACTCGCCGCACGCGCCGCTGGGCTGGCAGGCCGGGGTGGCGCCGCCGCAATCGTTGTCGCTGGTGCACTTCTGACAGACACCGGCGGCGACGTTGCAGACGGGGATCACGCCGACGCACTGCGACTTGTTGAACTGCGAGCACTGGCCGCAGGATCCATTGGGCTGGCAGGCCGGGGTGGCGCCGCCGCAGTCATTGTCGCTCGTGCACTTGATGCAGATCCCGGCGACCACCAGGCAGACCGGGGTCTGGCCGACGCACTGGCTCTTGTTCGATTGCGAGCACTGGCCGCACGCTCCGTTGGGCTGGCAGGCCGGGGTGGCGCCGCCGCAGTCGTTGTCGCTCATGCACTTCTGGCAGACTCCGGCGACGACTTTGCACGACGGGGTCTGACCGATGCACAGCACCTTGTTGCTCAGCGAGCACTGGCCGCACGCGCCGCTCGGCTGGCAGGCCGGGGTGGCGCCGCCGCAATTGGCGTCGCTGGTGCACTTTCCGCACGTCCCGGCGACGACGTTGCAAACCGGCGTGGCTCCGACGCAGAGGACCTGATTGCTGAGCGAGCACTGACCGCACGCGCCGCTGGGCTGGCAGGCCGGGGTGGCGCCGCCGCAATTGGCGTCGCTGGTGCACTTCTGGCAAATCCCGATCGCGACGTTGCAGGTCGGGGTCGCACCGACGCAGAGGACGTGGTTGGAGAGCGAGCACTGGCCGCACGCGCCGCTGGGCTGGCAGGCCGGGGTGGCGCCACCGCAGTTGGCGTCGCTGGTGCACTTCCCGCAGGCGCCGTTGGCGACATTGCACACCGGGGCGGCGCCGACGCACAGCACCTGGTTGCCCTGCGAGCACTGGCCGCACGAGCCATTGGGCTGGCAGGCCGGGGTGGCGCCACCGCAATTGGCGTCGCTGGTGCACGGCCCGCAGACGCCAGTGGCGATATTGCAGACCGGGGTGGTGCCGCTGCACTGGGCGTTCAAGAAGCAGTAGCCGCCCGAAAGGGTCTCGAGGACCCCGACGCCGCCCGGGAGCGCGCCGTAGGTCGAGCCGTCGAGCGCGTTCACGTTGCCCTGCACGCCGCCGGCGCCGCCGGTGACCGTGCGGGCGCAGGCCGCGGCGCTCATCTGGTAGAGGATGCGACCGCCGCCGCCGCCGCCGCCCGGGCCGTGCTCGAAGAAGCTGGTGGCGCCGCCCTTGCCGCCATTGGCCTGGGCCGAGCCGCAGGCCCCGGTGCCGACCAGGCGGAGGGAGATGCTGCCTCCCGCGCCGCCGGCGCCCTGTCCGTCATTGCCGGGGTTGGGTGCGTTCGGGGGGCCGAAGCCATTGGCGCTCAAGGTGCCGGTACCGGCGAGCGAGCTGGCGCGAATGTAGATGAGGCCGCCGCCCTCGCCCCCGTTGGTGGAGAGGCTGTTGTTCTCCTGGCCGGCGCCGCCGCCGCCGCCGAACGTGGCGTGGTTGACGAGCGAGTAGGTGAGCGGGGCCGATTGCGTGCCACCGACGAGGCGCGAGGCCGCGGCATTGGGCTGATCGCCACTCCAGGTACGCCCGCCGCGACCGCCGAACCCGCCGTTCGCGCCGCCGCCACCGCCCGCGTTGTGGCAGTTGCCGCCGCCGCCGCCATTGGCGATGTTGCCCATCCCGGTGTGCGTCGGGCCGTAGCTGGAGAGCGCGATGCCTTCGCCCTTCTGCGAGCCCAGGGGGGCTGCCACGTCCATGCCGACGCAGTTGTAGGAGCCCGCGCCGTCGTTGACCAGGATGCCGCCGCGGAAGCCGGCAGCAGTGACGGAGATCGCTCCGGCGTTGGTGACGGCGCCGGTGGCGAGGAAGGCGACCACCCCGCCGGTGACGCCGTTCCAGGGGGTTGCGATGATGCTGCCCGCTGCGCCGATGGTGACCGTGGTGTACTCGGGCACCCGCACCACCTGACTGCCCAGGGGGAAGGCGTTGATCAGCGGTGCGGTGAAGGTGAGCGCGCCGCCGCCGACGGCGGAAACCCGCGCGAGCTCCCAGACCCCGACGGGGGAGGCGGCGAGGTTGATCGCGGTGCCGTTGCCGGACGGTGGCGCGGTCAGGCCGGTCGGGCGCCACACCATGACGAGGTCGCCAACCACGTAGCCGTTGGTCGCCGCGACGGTGAGGCTGTTGGCACCGGCGACGGCGGAGACCGTGGTCTGGATGTAGCGGTTGAGCACCGTGTTCGCGGCGTTGACCACCACCGCTCCGGTGTGCCCGTCCCCGATCCCGAAGGTGTCCGTCGAAGCGTGCGCCAGCGACGAGAACAGTGCACCGGAGACGACCAGCGCAAGCGGCAGACGGACAGGCCTCATCGGGGAACCTCGCAGGCGAAGTGTTAGGCCACCGAAGTGGCCGACGGTGCCCGAATGTACGCCCGTCCGTGCCTGCTGATCAAGGAAAACCCAGGTAAGCCCGCGGACTATATAAGACCGATCGCGAGGAAGTTCGCGAGCAGCCGAACGCCCTCGGGGGTGAGGATCGACTCCGGGTGGAACTGCACTCCAAAAACAGCCAGCGTGCGATGGGCGATCCCCATCACCTCGCCCTCGGCGGTACGCGCGGTGACCTCAAGGACCTGTGGGAGGGAACCGGGCTCCACAGCCAGGGAATGGTAGCGCCCCGCCTGCAGAGGGCTCGGCAAGTCCCGGAAGAGGCCGCGCCCGTCGTGCAGGATGGGAGAGGTCTTGCCGTGCATCACCCGCGGCGCGCGCACCACACGCCCCCCGAAGGCCTGGCCGATCGCCTGGTGGCCCAGGCAGACGCCGAGGATCGGGATGCGGCCGGCGCAGGCCGCGATCGCGGAGAGGGTCACGCCGGCCTCGTCGGGCGTGCCGGGGCCGGGGGAGATCACGAGGTGCGACGGGCTGCGGGCGAGGATCTCGGCGACGGTGATCGCGTCGTTGCGGATCACGATCACCTCGCCGCCTCCCGGCGCGGAGAGGCCACCGAGCGCCTGGGCGAGGTTCCAGGTGAAGGAGTCGTAGTTGTCGATCAGGAGGATCATCGCGCGTCACGCGCCGCTGCGCGCGCGAGATCGAGCGCCCGGAAGGCCGCCCGCGCCTTGTGGACCGTCTCCTCGAGCTCCGTCTCGGGAACGGAGTCGTGGACGATCCCCGCGCCGGCCTGGATCAACACCCGATCGCCGAGGGTGACGACGGTGCGGATGGCGATCGCCATGTCGAGGTTGCTCGCACCGGTCGCGTCCGGGAAGGCGAGATAGCCGACCGCGCCGCCGTAGACCCCGCGGCGGACCGGCTCGAGGGCGTCGATGATCTGCATCGCCCGCACCTTCGGAGCGCCGGAGAGGGTGCCGGCGGGGAAGGCGGCGCGGAGCACGTCGAGCGCGCTCTTTCCGTCGGCGAGCCGGCCTGCGACCAGCGAGACCAGATGCATGACGTGGGAGTAGCGCTCGATCACCCGCTCCTGCTCGACGCGGACCGATCCGATCCGCGCGACGTGCCCGACATCGTTGCGCCCGAGATCGATCAGCATGACGTGCTCGGCGTTCTCCTTCTCGTCGCTGGCGAGCTCGGCGGCGAGGCGGGCGTCGTCCTCGGGTGTCGCGCCGCGGGGGCGGGTGCCGGCGATCGGGCGGACCTCGACGCGGTCGCCCTCCAGGCGGACCAGGGTCTCCGGGGAGGCGCCGGTGACGGTGACGCCGGGGAGCTGGAGGTGGAACATGTAGGGCGAGGGATTGAGCACGCGCAGGGCGCGGTAGATATCGAACGGATCGGCGCCCTGGCGATCCGCCTCGAAGCGCTGGGAGAGCACGATCTGGAAGGCGTCACCGGCGAGGATGTGCTCCTGGGCGCGGCGAACGCCGCCCAGGAACTCGCTGCGCGGCGTGCGCGAGCGGGGCGGCTCGCCGGCGGGTGCATGGAGGTCCAGTGATCGCAGCGGGCGGGGTGGGGCGGCGAGGCGGGCACAGAGGGCGTCGATGCGCCGGCAGGCGGCGGACCAGGCGGCATCCCGTCGGTCGATCGGATCGGAGGAATCTCCTTCGGTCAGCGCGGTGGCGACCACCTGGATCGTCTGGCGCAGGTTGTCGAAGATCACCATCGTGTCGGTGACGACGAAGAGCGCGTCGGGGAGGCCGAGATCGTCGGTGGGGCCGCTCCCGGTGCGGGCGGCGATCGGCTCCCAGGCGCGCACCGCGTCGTAGGCGAGGTAGCCGACGGCACCCCCGAAGAAGCGGGGGAGGCCCTCCGCGGCGGCGATCCGGTAGGGAGCGAGGAGGCGTTCGAGGGCCGCGGCGGGATCGTGCTCGGCGCGCTCCTCGATCCGCGGCGGGCCGCCCCCTTCGAGGTCGAGGGTGGTGGTGACCGCGCGCCCGCCTCCGACCCGCAGCGTGGCGCGCGCTCCGACACCGAGGAAGCTGTAGGCCGCCCACTTGTTGCCCCCGACCACGCTCTCGAGGAGAAACCCGCCCTCGCCCGGCGCGAGGCGCGCGAACGCCGATACCGGCGTGTCCCCGTCGGCGATCAGCTCGCGGGCGACGGGGATGAGGTTGCCAAACGCCGCGGCGGCATGAAAGCCGGCGCGGTCGGGGAGGTAGCGGGGCGGCACCTTGCGAAGCTAACACGCGACCGCGCCCGGGGACGACGCGCGTCGGAGCGGGAGCGCGAACGGAAACGGAAACGCGAAAGAACGGGAACGCGAACGGCAACGGCAACGGCAACGGCATCGCGAACGGCAACGGCGCGGCCGCGGGGTTTGACACCCTCCTGCCACGGGGTCTACACCTCCGGCCCATGCGCGAAGCCCTGGAACGGACCGATCCCGAGATCGCTCACCTGATCACCGCGGAGGAGCGGCGGCAGGCCGACAAGATCCGGCTCATCCCGTCGGAGAACTACGTCTCGCGGGCGGTCCGCGAGGCCACCGGCACCGTCCTCACCAACAAGTACTCCGAGGGCTATCCGGGCAAGCGCTACTACGAGGGGCAGCAGTTCATCGACCCGATCGAGAGCCTGGCAGTGGAGCGCGCCCGCGCCCTCTTCTCCGTCGACCACGCCAACGTGCAGCCCTACTCCGGTTCGCCCGCCAACCTGGCCGTCTACCTCGCCTTCTGCAAGCCCGGCGACACGATCCTGGGCATGGCGCTGCCCGCCGGCGGCCACCTCACCCACGGGTGGAGCGTCTCGATCACCGGCAAGTTCTTCAAGTCGGTCGCCTACGGGGTGCGGAAGGAGACCGGTCGGGTCGACCTCGACGAGGTGCGCAGCCTCGCCCTCGAGCACCGGCCGAAGCTCCTCTGGTGCGGCGGCACGGCGATCCCGCGTACGATCGATTTTGCCGCCTTCGCATCGATCGCTCGCGAGGTCGGCGCGGTCTTGGTGGCCGACATCGCGCACATCGCCGGGCTGGTCGCGGGCGGCGCCCACCCGTCGCCGGCCGAGCACGCCGACGTGATCTCGACGACTACCCACAAGACGCTGCGCGGGCCGCGCGGCGGGATGCTGATGTGCCGGGCGGCCCACGCGCCCGCGATCGACAAGGCGGTCTTCCCGGGGCTGCAGGGCGGTCCGCACAATCACACCACTGCGGCGATCGCGGTGGCGCTGCGCGAGGCCGGCAGCGACGGCTTCAAGGCCTACGCGCACCAGATCGTGAAGAACGCCCGCGCGCTCGCCGAGGGGCTGGTCGCCCGCGGCTACGACCTCGTCTCCGGCGGCACCGACAATCACCTCCTGCTGGTCGATCTCACGCGCCAGAACATCCCGGGGAAGCGCGCCGCCAAGGCGCTCGACCGCGCCGGTCTGGTGCTGAACTACAACACGGTGCCGTTCGACCCGCGCAAGCCGTTCGATCCCTCGGGGGTTCGCCTCGGAACGCCGGCGGTGACCAGCCGCGGGATGAAGGAGTCCGAGATGCGCCACATTGCGCGCTGGCTCGACGAAGGGATCCGCGCTGGCGCCAGCGACGACGAGGGCGCGCTCGTGCGAATCGCCGGCGAGGTGCGCGAACTCACCCGCGGCTTCCCGGCACCCGGGCTGGAGCACCTCGCCGGCTGAGCCTACTTCGGAACGTGGAGCAGCATGCTGATGGTGTTGCTGCCCGGATTGCACACCACCAGATCGGGCTTTCCGTCGCCGTTGAAGTCGCCCGGGGCGAGCATCGATGAGTTGATCCCGACGTCGCTGTTGCCGGCCGCGACGAATACCCCTTTGCCGTTGCCGGTCAGCAGGCTCACCGAGCGGTCGGCGGAGTTGGTGGTCGCGATGTCCAGCTGCTTGTCGCCGTCGAAGTCGGCCACCACCACCGAGGTCGGGATCGACCCGACCGGGAAGTTGACCGGTTTTCCGAAGGTCCCCATCCCCGCCCCGAGGAGCACCACCGCGTTCGCACTCTTGCTGTCGGCCACGACCAGGTCGGGCTTCCCATCGCCGTCGAAGTCCCCGCTGGCGATCCAGTTCGGGCCGATGTTGGCCAGCGTCACCACGGGCATCGCCGTGAAGGTGCCCATCCCGGTGCCGGCGAGCACGCTCAGCGTCAGGCCACCCAGGTTCGCGACCACGAGATCGAGCTTCTGATCGCCGGTGACGTCGACGGCCACCAGCGACTTCGGCGTGGCCCCGACGGCGTTCGTGACGGCGACGTTGTACGTGCCGTCGCCCTTGTTGATGAACACCGCGACGTTGCTCGAGTTCACCACCGCGATGTCGAGCTTCAGGTCGCCGTTGAAGTCGCCGGTGGTGAGCGCCACCGGGGAGAAGCTGGAGGCGATGGTCTGGGCGAGCAGGAAGTTTCCCATCCCGTCGCCGCTCAGGATCATCAGGTTGCTGTCGGTCTGGTTGACCACTGCGAGGTCGAGGTCGCCGTCGCCGTCGAGATCGGCCGCCGCGATCGCCTGCGGGCCGGTGCCGACGGGCACGCTCACCGGCAGCTTGAACGCGCCATTGATCGTGGCGAAGTAGACCAGCAGGCTCTTGGTGGCTCCGTTGGCGACCAGCATGTCGCTCTTTCCGTCGCCGTTCAGGTCTGCCGTGGCGACGGAGCGGGGAGTCACGGTGGTGGTATCGAGGGTGATCGCGCTCGCGAAGGTGCCGTCGCCGTTGCCGGGGTAGGTGTAGAAGATGTTGCCGCTCCCGGTGACGGCGGCGAGGTCGAGCTTGCCGTCTCCGGTCCAGTCGGCCGCGGCGGTCGCGAGCGCGGGGAGCGAGGCAAAGGTGGTATTCGGGCCCTGGAAGGTACCGTTGCCCATGCCGAGAAAGGCCGTCTGGCTGGAGCTGGTCGAGGTCACCAGATCGGGCTTGTTGTCGCCGTTGACGTCGGCGGCGATCAGGCGGCCGTGAGTCCCGTTGACCGCGTACGAGCCGGCCAGCTTGAGTCCCCCGTTGCCGGCGCCGATGAAGATCGACAGCGCCGTGCCGGAGGTGGCGGCGTCGGGCTTGCCGTCGCCGTTCCAGTCCCCGATGGCGACGGCTACCGGAGCGCCCCCGGCGACGGCGAATTCGGCCGGCGCGGCGAAGGTGCCCATGCCTTTGTTGGTGAGAACGCTGACGCTGTTGGCGACGTTGTTGACCACGATCAGGTCAAGGCTCTTGTCGCCGTTCAAGTCGGAGATCTCCACCGCGCGGGGGCCCGCACCGACGGGGTAGTTCACCGCCGCGGAGAACGATCCGGCGCCCTTGTTGATCAGCACGCTGACGGTTCCGGTCCCGAAATTGACCACCGCCAGATCGGCCTTTCCGTCGCCGCTCAGGTCCCCGATGGCAACGGCGCGTGGTGCCGTGCCGACCGCGTACTGGGTGGCGCCCTTGAAGCTGCCGTCGCCGGTGCCGAGGAGTACGCTGATGTCGTTGCTCCCGGTGTTGACAGTGACCAGGTCGGCGTTCTTGTCGCCGCTCAGCTCGGCGGCGCCGATCGCCGTCGGAGTGGTTCCGGTGCCGAAGGCCGCCGCGGGCACCTGGTAGATCGGCATCCCCATCATCGCCGCCATGCCGAGACCGAGGAGGACGGTGACGTTGTTGCTGTTCTGATTGGCGGTGGCCGCGTCGGGCTTGCCGTCGTTGTTGAAGTCCGCGACCGCCAGCGCGGCCAGCCCCGAGGGACCCCCGAAGGACACCGGAGGGTTGAACTGCCCCGCGGCGCAGCGGTTGCCCATGCAGAGCGCGCTCCGGCAGTCGGACGGGAGGGCGCAGTTCTTCCCCGCCGCGCACTTGCCACAGAAGCCGCCACCGCAGTCGGTGTCGGTCTCGTTGCCGTTGGTCGCGCCGTCGGTGCAACTGGGAATTCCACACACCCCGGCAATGCAAACCTTGCTCAGACAGTCGGCCCCGGTGCAGCACTGAGCGACGGGAATGCACTCCATCCCGCACTCCTTCTGGCCCTTCGGGCAGGCGCACGTTCCGTCGAGCTGACAGCTCTGGCCCACCGCGGGGCAGTCGTTGTTGGTGCAGCAGTTGGCCATTGGAATGCACACCGGGCCGCAGGGCTTCTGGCCGTTTGGACAGCCGTGGGCGAGGTCGGGAGCGACGGTCGGCGCGTCGACGCCTTCGAGATCGGAGGGCTCGACCTCCGCGAAGTCGAAGGGCAGCGTGGCGGCGTCGACCGCAACCGCGGCCTCGCGCGGCGGCGGATCGGCGCACAGCCCCGCGACGCACACGCGGTCGCCCTTGCAGTCCTCGTCCGCGCCGCACGCGACCTGATCGGGGCTGCTGCAGGCGCAGATCGCCAGCGCCGAGGCAAGAAACCAGGACAGAGTACCTGGGGTGCTCATCGTGGCCTCCGTGAAATGCGGCAATCAAGCCACCGCTCGATCAAGATCTTCGTTGGGTCGTCGGATGTCAATCGACGAGCGATGCCCACTCCCTCCCGAAACCACCGAAACACCGTCGCGGGACCTGGGAGGCGGCGGCGGTTCCATGCTAGCTTGCGGGTCCCATGGAGCTCCGCGAAGCGATCGCCCGCCTCTCTCAGCGGCGCGATCTCGACGAGCTGGAGATGGCCGCCACCGTCGGACGGATCATGGACGGGGAGGCGACGCCGGGACAGATAGGGGCGCTCCTGGTCGCGCTCCGGATGAAGGGCGAGACGGTGGGCGAAGTGGTGGGCGCGGCGCGGGCGATGCGGGCGCGCGCCACGCCGGTGCACGTTCCGGCCGAGGTCGTGGCCGAGGGGTTTGTCGACACCTGCGGGACCGGCGGCGACGGGGCGGGGACGCTCAACATCTCCACGCTTGCGGCGTTCGTGGTCGCGGCCTGCGGCGTCCGGGTGGCGAAGCACGGCAACAGCGCCCTCTCGTCGCGCGCCGGATCCGCCGACCTGCTGCTCGCGCTGGGGGTCGACATCGCGGCACCAGTCGCCACCGCCTTGCGCTGCCTGCGCGACGTTGGCTTCGGCTTCTTCTTCGCGCCCTCGTTCCACGGCGCGACGCGCCATGCCGCGCCGGTGCGCCGCGAGATCGGCGTGCGGACGATCTTCAACCTCCTCGGTCCGCTCACCAACCCTGCGGGGCCGCGGCATCAGCTCGTCGGTGTCTACGCGGCGGATCGGATCGACCTCATCACCAGCGCCCTCGCTGGACTGGGCGCCGAGCGTGCGCTGGTGGTCCATGGCAGCGACGGCGGCCTCGACGAGTTCTCGCCATGCGGGGTGACCGAGGTGGGGGAGCTGCGCGGACGCGACGTGGTGCGCTATACGCTCCGGCCGCGCGACTTCGGCGTTCCCGAGGGAGAGCTCGCCGGGATCGCCGGCGGCGACGCGGCCTACAACGCCCTGCAGGCGCGGGCCCTCCTCGACGGGGCGGCGGGCGCGGCGCGCAGCTGCGTGGTGATGACCGCGGCGGCGGCGCTCTACGTCGCCGGGGCGAACGGCTTTCGCGATGGGGCGCGGCGCGCCGAGCGGGCGATTGATCGCGGTGACGCCCGTGCGCTCCTGGCGCGCCTGGTGATCGCGAGCCACGACCACGGCAGCGGCAACGGCAACGGCAACGGCAACGACGGCCAGCCGGGCAGCGGAGAGCGTGCGTGATCCTCGATCGCATCGTCGCTTCCCGCCAGCTCGCCCACGCCGCGCGCGATCGCGGTGCCGACGCGGCAGCAGCCGATCGGATCGCCGCTGCGCCGCCGGTCCGATCTCTCGCGGCGCGGCTCGCGAACGGCCCGCGGCTCCGGGTGATCGCCGAGTTCAAGCGCCGCTCCCCGTCGGCAGGCGCGCTCCGCCCGGGGGGCGACGCCGCGGTCGTTGCGGCCTCCTACGCGCGCGCCGGAGCCGCCGCGCTCTCGGTGCTCACCGACGAGGAGCTGTTCGACGGACGACTCGCGGACATCCCGCTCGCGCGCGCAGCCACCGTCGCGGACGGCCTGCCGGTGCTGCGGAAGGACTTCGTCCTTCACGACGAGGATCTGCTCGACGCGCGCCTCGCCGGCGCCGACGCTGCGCTGCTGATCGCGCGCCTGCTCCCGTCCCGAGAACTGGCGGCGCGCCTTGCCACCGCGACCTCGCTCGGGCTGGAGGCGCTGGTGGAGGTCCACTCCGAGGAGGAGTGCGATCGGGCCCTCGCCGCCGGGGCCCGCCTGATCGGCGTGAACCACCGCGATCTCGACACGCTGACGATCGATCTCGATCTGTCCGCGCGGCTCGCCCCGCGGCTCGCAGGCGGCGTGATCCGCGTCGCCGAGAGCGGCCTCAAGACCGCCGACGATCTCGCGCGGATGGCCGATCGCGGGTACCACGCTGCGCTGATCGGCGAGGCGCTCCTGCGCGCCCCGTCGCCCGGCGCAGCGCTCGCGGTGCTCCTCGGAGCCCTGCCATGTGGGTGAAGATCTGTGGCGTGACCACCGTGGCTGACGCCGTGGCGTGCGTCGAGGCAGGCGCCGATGCCATCGGCTTCAATTTCTGGCCCCACTCGAAGCGCTACCGGCCCCTCGCGGCGCTCGCCGACGTCGCCCGCGCCGCGGCGGGCAAGGTCGAGCGCATCGGCGTGTTCGTGGACCCGACCGCCGAGGACGTGGAGGCCGCCTTCGCCGCCGAGGTGATCGACACCGCACAGCTCCACGGCGACGAGGAGGGCGCCCTCTGCGCACGCCTCGCCGGGCGTTACCTGAAGGCGGTGCGACTCGGCGGAGAGTTCTCGTTCGCGGGGTTCGATCGCCACGTGTGCGCCCGCTTCCTCGTCGACGCGCCCTTCGCGGGCTACGGAGGATCGGGGACGCTGATCGACGAGGATCTCGCCCGGCGCGCCGTGCTCCACCTCGCGGGCCGCGCCCGGGTGATCCTCGCCGGTGGGCTCACTCCGGACAACGTCGCCGCACTCGGCGAGCGGGTTAAGCCCTTCGGCGTCGACGTGGCAACCGGGGTCGAGCGCGCGCCGGGCGTGAAGGATCATGATCTCGTCCGTCGCTTCGTCGCGGCGGCGAAGGGGAGGGCGGCATGAGCGACGGGCGCACCGGTGAGGAGGGCCGCTTCGGGCCCTACGGTGGCCGCTACGTCGGCGAGACGCTGGTCCCGGCGCTCGACGAGCTGACCGCCTCGTTTCGCGCGGCGATGGCCGATCCCGCCTTCGTCGCCGAGCTCGATGGGCTGCTCGCGAACTACGTCGGCCGCCCCTCGCCACTAACGCTCGCCGAGAACCTCGGTCGCGCCGTCGGTGGCGCCCGGATCCTGCTCAAGCGCGAGGACCTCCTCCACACCGGCGCCCACAAGATCAACAACTGCGTCGGACAGGCGCTGCTCGCGCGCCGGATGGGCAAGACCCGCTTGATCGCCGAGACCGGCGCCGGCCAGCATGGCGTGGCCACCGCCACCGTCGCTGCGCGCTTCGGTTTCCGCTGCCGGGTCTACATGGGCGCCGAGGACGTGCAGCGCCAGGCGCTCAACGTCTTCCGCATGCGGCTGCTCGGCGCGGAGGTGATCTCCGTCGAGGCCGGCACGCGCACCCTCAAGGACGCGATGAACGAGGCGCTGCGTGACTGGGTGACGAACGTCGCCGACACGCACTACCTCATCGGCTCGGTCGCCGGTCCCCACCCCTACCCGACGCTGGTGCGCGATCTCCAGGCGGTGATCGGGCGCGAGGCACGCCAGCAGATCCTCGCCACCGAGGGGCGCCTCCCCGATGCGTGTGTGGCCTGCGTCGGCGGCGGGTCGAACGCGATGGGCCTCTTCCACGCCTTCGTCGATGACAAGGTGGCGCTGTTCGGCGTCGAGGCCGCCGGCGAGGGCATCGCGACCGGCCGCCACGCCGCGACGCTCACCGCCGGGCGCGTCGGCGTGCTCCACGGCTCGAAGAGCTACCTGCTCGGCGACGACGACGGGCAGATCCTCCCGGCGCACTCGATCTCCGCCGGGCTCGACTACCCCGGCGTCGGTCCCGAGCACGCCTGGCTGAAGGACTCCGGGCGCGCACGCTATCTCGCGGTGACCGATCGCGAGGCGCTCACCGGCCTCGAGCTGCTGGCGCGCAGCGAGGGAATTCTTTGCGCCCTCGAGACCGCCCACGCCATCGCCGCGCTCCCCGCGATCGTCTCCGAGATCGGCAGCGGAAAGCTGATCGTCGTCGGGCTCTCCGGGCGCGGCGACAAGGACATGCCCACCGTCGCCGCGGCCCTCGGTGTCACGCTCCCGGGCGCTCGGCGATGACCGGCGGCCCCACCCGCATCGCGAGGCGTTTTGCTGCGTTGCAGCAGCGTGGCGAGAAGGGGTTGATCGTCTACCTGACGTGCGGCGATCCGTCGCTGGCGGAGAGCGCCGCGCTGGTGATCGAGGCGGCGGCGGCGGGCGCCGACGTGATCGAGCTGGGCGTCCCGTGGAGCGATCCCTCGTCGGACGGTCCGGTGATCCAGCGGGCGATGGAGCGCGCCCTCGTCGCCGGTGGCACGCTGCGCCGCACGCTCGAGGTGGTGGCCGAGGTGCGCCGCTGGTCGGAGGTTCCGATCGTCCTGTTCGGCTACTACAACCCGATCCTCGCCCTCGGGCCCGAGCGCGCGGCGGAGGCGGCGGCCCGCGCCGGCGTCGACGGGCTGCTCACCGTCGACCTCGCGCTGGAGGAGGCGGAGGAGCTCGACGGACCGCTGCGCGCGCGCGGCCTCGATCGGATCCCGCTGCTCGCTCCGACCACCACCCCCGAGCGCGCCGCCCGCCACGCCGCCCGGGGATCCGGCTTCGCCTACTATGTCTCGCTCACCGGCGTCACCGGTGCCGGCCACCTCGACGCGGCCGCGGTCGGCGATCGGGTCCGCGCTCTCCGCCCGGCCCTGGGCTCTCTCCCCCTCGCGGTCGGCTTCGGGGTCAAGGACGCCGCCTCGGCGCGCGCGGTGGGTGCAAACGCCGACGCCGTGGTCGTCGGGAGCGCGCTCGTCCAGGCGATCCATGACGCGCAAGGCGCAGAATCGCGCCTCCACGCCGTTCGGTCGCTGGTGAGCACGCTGAAATCCGCGCTCACCGACGGCACTACATGATCGTGACCGGCGCGCAGGTGGAGACGCCCGCGCCGACGATCACCCGCCCGGTGTTGGGCAGCGGCGTGGTCAGCGTCCCGTTGGCGGCGAGGTGGTGCACCTGCGTGGACTGGTCGCCGATCCGCTGGAGGAAGATCCAGAAGTCGCCACCCCAGAAGGCGAACGCCCACGCCGACGGCTGGCCGCTGATCTTCTGCAGCGCGTAGGTCTTCCCTTCGGCGCCGGTGGTCTTGTTGAGCTGCGCCACCCGCGGCTTGAGGTCGTCGGGGAAGAACCCCCAGAGCTTCGCGTCGCCGGTCCCGGTGAGCTCGGGCGAGCCGGTCAGGTCGCTCACCTTGGCCACCTTGAGCGTCTTCGCGTCGAGCCGCGCCAGACCCGCGGTGCCGAAGCCGGGTCCGCTGGCGATGAACAGCGACTCGGTCTCCGAGTCCGCCGCGTCGGTGACGAAGCCCATCCCGAACTGCTCGAAGCCCTGCTGCCCGGGCGCGAACGCGGTCGCCTTGCACCCCGCGGTCGTGGTGTCGACCTTGAACAGCTCCCCCGACGAGTAGAGCACCCAGGCGGTCGCGCTGCGATCGACCGCCATCGAGAAGGGAGTGGCCCCCTGCTCCGAGGGGCACTTGAGCGTCCCGATATCGGTGAACTTGACCGTGTCGGGGCGGAAGCTCGACAGGACATTGTTCTGGTCGACCACGTAGACCAGCTTCGCCCGCTCGGTGCACTCGTCGCCAGGACCGCCCGGATCGATGTTGGTGATCGTCATGTCGCCGCTGCCCTGGCCCCCGTCGTAGGGAGCCGCCAGGTCGCGCCACTGGATCGCCGGTTTCCCATCGTCGCGTGCGCGCGTGCATCCCGACACCAGCAGGCCAAGCGCAAGAAATCGCGTGAAGGACATGACACTACCTGTTGCTGTGTGGGCGGACTATAGCAGAGCGGTCTAGCGTTTGTGCCGCGCGTGGGCGTACAGCTCGGCCATCGCGGCGCGCAGTTCGGGATCGGCGATCCGGCGGAGCTCGGCGGCCACCGCGCCGTCGTCGACCTTCGGCGGCTCCGCCTGCGGGGGCGGCGGCTGGGTCACCCGGTCACCCTCCCACGACGGCGCCTGGTCGAGCGGGCCGACCTGGAAGCGCAGATCCACCACCCAGGTGGCGCCGGCCTCGTGCAGGCGCGCCAGCAGGTCCGATTTCAGGAACCCGAGCTCGTTGGCCCAGCCCGCGCTCGCCACCCGCAGCATCATCGTCGTCCCCCACATCCGCTCGGCGCGCACGCGCGCTGCGATCCGCGGACCGGCCGCCTCCCGCCACGCTTCCAGCGCCCGGTACTCGCGCGCCGTGCCGTCGAGCTTCAGCTTGCGGAACAGTCCGTCGAGCAGCGCCTCCCCCTGCTTCGGGGAGACCGATTTCCTTACCCTTCGCACGCCAGGTACTAGTCCTGGCGGATGCGACGGATGAGCTCGCGCAGGCGCCGCGCCCCGCCCCCGTCACGGAAGGAGAACTTCACCCCGGCCGAGCCGTCGGGGGACTGGTAGGTCACCTTGCCTTCGATGTCGATCGTCGCCGCGCCCCCCGGCGGAATCAGCGAGAGCACCAGCTCGGCACTGACGGGCGGCACCTGTGCGCTCTGCAAGAGCGCGCCGCCGATCGAGATCTCGGCCAGGTTCCCCACGACCTCCTCGAACGTATCGAGCCGCCGGTAGCGCACCGGCACCATCACGGGGATCCGGGTGTGCTTGCGCTTGGGCGGCAGCCGGATCGAGCCCTTCAGCGCCGCGAGGATGAAGTCGCGCTTCGCGGCCTCGTCCGCCGCGAACGCCAGCACCGCCCCGGCGCGCACCCGCAGCCTCGGCAGCGCCGGTCGCCACGACTGCACCGTCGAGCGGATCAGCACCTTGTTCGGCAGCCCGTCGCAGTTGATCTCGAGCACCACCTCGGTGCCGGCCGTGAGCAGGGTGGTGGTGGGAACGAACAGCCCGCCGTTCGGGAAGTCGCTGCTGTAGGCCCCGATGAACTCCTCGTTGGTGCGAAAGCGCGCCTTCACGATCTGCATGCTGCGGCGACCTATAACACATTCACAGGCGCTCGCAAGGCGTGCTACAAAGCCCGCCGCGTCTGATTCTGCATCGCCATCCGTGGCCCACTCACCGTCGGGAGGACACTTGGAGCGGGTTCTGATCATCATCCCCACCTACAACGAGCGCGAGAACCTCGAGGCGATCCTCGCGGCCACGCAGCGCGAGCTTCTCGGGGCCCCCTTCGCGGTGGACTTCCTGGTGGTCGACGACCACTCCCCCGACGGCACCGGCGAGATCGCCGACGGCCTCGCGGCCCGGGACCCGCACATCCACGTCTTGCACCGCGCGGGCAAGCTGGGCCTCGGCACCGCCTACCTCGCCGGCTTCCGCCGCGCCATCGCGGATCGGTACGATTACATCTTCGAGATGGACGCCGACTTCTCCCACGACCCGAAGTACCTCGCGCCGATGATCGACCTCCTGCGTCGCGAGGCCGACATGGTGGTCGGGTCGCGCTACGTCGCGGGGGGCGGCACGGTGAACTGGGGCGCGGGCCGCAAGCTGATCTCGCGCGGCGGCAGCCTTTACGCGCGCACCATCCTCGGGATCAAGGTGCGTGACATCACCGCCGGCTTCGTCGGCTACCGCCTTGCCACCCTCTTGGGGATCGGCCTCGACACCATCCGCTCGAACGGCTACAGCTTTCAGATCGAGATGAAGTACCGCGCGGTTCGTGCCGGCTACCGGGTCGTCGAGCACCCGATCGTGTTCCCCGATCGCCGGGTCGGCAAGTCGAAGATGTCGCGCAAGATCGTGCTCGAGGCGCTGACCATGGTGTGGCGGATGCGCCTCGGGCTGACGTAGGGGCGATGCCGGGCAAGGTCTGGATCGAGGGCTTCGTGGTCGATGCGGACGCTGCGCGCGTCCCGGTATTCGATCGCGGCTTCCTCTACGGCGACTCGGTGTACGAGGTGATGCGCACCTTCGGCGGGCGGCCCTTCGCGCTCGGCGAGCACCTCGAGCGGCTGGCGCGGTCGGCGGCGCTGCTGGAGATCGCGCTGCCCGACCGCGCGCTGATCGAGCAGGCCACCGTCGCTGTGATGGAAGCCAGCCAGGAGAAGGAGGTGTACGTCCGGATCGTGGTCACCCGCGGATCGGGGCCGATCGGACTCGACCCGGCGTTCGCCGACGCGCCCCGGCTGGTGGTGATGGCGCTGCCGCTGAAGGTCCCCGATTCCGCGCTCTACCGGGACGGCGTGGCGGTGGCGCTGGTCGGTGCGCGCCGGTCGTCGCTGGGTGCGCCCGGCGCGGTGGATCCCCAGGCCAAGTCGGGCAACTACCTGAACTCGGTGCTCGCGGTGGCCGAGGCGCGTCGCAAGTCAGCCTACGAGGCGGTCCTGTGCGACGCCGTCGGGCGGCTCGCCGAGGGTGCGTCCTCGAACATCTTCGTGGTGCGCATCGGGCGACTGCAGACGCCGCCGCTGTCGGTGGGGCTGCTCGAAGGGATCACCCGGCGCCACGTCATCGCCTGCGCTCGTAGCCTGGCGATCCCCGTCGACGAGGTGGCGCTCTGGCCGGTCGACCTCCAGCGCGCCGACGAGGCCTTCCTGACCAGCTCGGTGCGCGGCGTGATGCCGGTGGTGCGCGTCGATGGGGCGGTGGTGGGCGAGGGCCAGCCGGGCCCGATCACGCGCCGGATCAGCGACGCCTACCTCGCCGACGCCCAGCGCGGGTAGGACGCTCCGCTCGAGGCGGCTTGCCGATGTGGTCTCATGTGACTACAATCGAGGGATGAAGACGGCCGGAGTTCGGGACTTCAAGGCGCACCTCAGCGGTTACCTGCGCGAGGTGGCCGCTGGCGAGACGCTCCTCGTGACCGACCGGGGCCGGGTGGTGGCGGAGGTGCGCCCCCCGGGCGGCGCCCCGCGCCTCGTCGATCCGGTCGCTGCGCGGTACGCCGAGATGGTGGAGCGCGGCGCGATCCGTCCGGCCACGGGAGCGGAGGATCGGTCCTGGGCGGCGTTTGCGGGCCTCGGAGCGCCGAGGGGCACGGCCCAGGCGGTGCTCGACGCCGAGCGCGACGAATGAAGGGTGTCGTCTACGTCGAGACCAGCGCCGTCCTGCGCATCCTCATCGAGGGGGATCGCCTCCTGGCGGCGCGCATCGGCAAGGCGAAGAAGCTGATCACATCGGCCCTGACGGGGGTGGAAGCGACGCGCGGCCTGCTCCGCGCGGCGCGAGAGGGCCGGATCGACCGCCGGCTGCTACGGGAGGGGCAGGCGTGGCTGCGCAGGTTCCTCCGCAGCTGCGACATCGTGGTGATCGATCACGAGGTGCTCGATCGGGCCGCCGACGAATTCCCCATCGAGCCGATCCGGACGCTCGACGCGCTGCATGTGGCGTCCGCGCTGCGGTGGGAAAGCGGCGTCGGCGCGACCTTGGTGGTGTCCTGCGAGGATCGCGTCCGCGACAACGCGCGCGCGCTCGGGATGACGGTCTACCCATGACCATGCTGAGCAACCTCTTCTCCCGTCCCCCGCTTGCCGTCGCGGAGCTGCGCGAGGGCCTGGTGGTGGCGCGGGGGGTGGTGGCGGAGGTGCTTGGCCAGCTCGAGCTGCCGGTGCCGCTGCCCGCGGCCGCGCCGCCCCGCGAGCAGATCGCCGTCGCCGGGATCGATATCGAGTTCCAGCCCTTTCTGGCCCGGCCGATCTGCGAACGCCACGAGCGCGGCCGGCCCTTCATCTTGCGCGATCCCACTGGCCGTGCGCTGGTTCGCCTCGCCCCACCCGGGCCGTGGGGCGCGAGCGGCCGCCTCGGCGACGAGGTCGAGCTGCGCCTCGGCCGCCCCTACCTCCAGGGCGTCGATGGTGAACGCGATGTCCTCCTGCGCACCCTGGCGATCGGCGACGAGGTGGTGGTCGCCGGCCGCGTCCACTTCGAGGTCGACGTCACGGGGAAAGGGGTGTCGAGCTACCGTGAGGCGCCAGCGATCCCGGTGATCGAAGCCCTGGCGCTGTTCGATGGACCCGCCTGGGCCCAGGCGACCGGGTGGCACGCGCTGCCGTGGTACCGCAAGCTCTCACTGATCGTCTGCAACCGCTGACGTGCTACAGTTTCGGTACGGGGCCGCGCGTCGCTGGCGCGGTGCCAGGAGGTACGATGCACCGTCGCGATTCGAGCTTGCCGCACCCCCGCCACTTCCGGCGACGCGCCCTCTCCGCGCTCCTCCTCTTCGCCGCGGTCCTGCTCACCGTTTCGCCCCTCGGCTGCGGCCACGTCCCGGTGGTGGT
>SHYY01000218.1 GCA_009692555.1 Myxococcales bacterium | reverse complement strand
CACACCGATGAGACGCGCCGTCCGGCGGGCATCCCCCAGCCGTGCCGATCCAAACTCCTGCTCAGCCCGGAACGCGCATGGTGGGGTGTTCATCCACACCTTAGATCACGTCCTACCGTCGCTGGCTAGAAATGTGGCTAGTGCTCAGCTCCCGTTCCCGTTCCCGCGAGCCGGCGCGGTGGACTACAGTGCCCCCCATGCTCGTTCTCGCCTCTGCCTCCCCGCGCCGACTCGATCTGCTCCGGCAGGCCGGGATCGAGCCGCTGGTCGATCCCGCCGACGTCGACGAGACGCCCGATTCCGCGCTCTCGCCGGCCGAGGACGCGGCGCGGCTGGCGCGTGCCAAGGCGCTGACGGTGGCGTCGCGCAGGCCGGAGGCCACCGTGCTCGCCGCCGACACGATCGTGGTCGTCGATGGGAAGCTCCTCGGCAAGCCACGCGACGAGGCGGACGCGCGCGCGATGCTGCGCCGGCTCGAAGGTCGCGGCCATCACGTGATCACCGCGGTACACATCGTTCCGCCCGCTTCCGCCGGGTGGCCGGTGGTGGCATTGAACGTCTCGACGGCGGTCATCTTCCGCGCCCTCGGCGACGAGGAGATCGAGCGCTACCTCGCCTCGGGCGAGTGGCAGGGCAAGGCCGGCGGCTACGCCATCCAGGGCGGAGCGGCGGGCTTCGCGCGCGCGGTGACCGGCTCCTACACCAACGTCGTCGGGCTGCCGCTGGCCGAGGTGATCGAGGAGCTGCGCGCCGTCGCCGGCCGGAGTTTGGCGTGATCGCCTCGCGGCTCGCCGAGGTGGGGGCCGCGGTGGCCGAGGCCGCGCGCGCGGCGGGACGCGATCCTGCGTCGGTGGGGGTGATTGCCGTCTCGAAGCTGCAGCCGGCGTCGGCGATCGAGCAGGCGGTGCAGGCGGGTCAGCGCGACTTTGGCGAGAACTACGCCCAGGAGCTGCGCGACAAGACGCAGGCGATCCGGGGCGCGACCTGGCACTTCATCGGTCCGCTGCAACGCAACAAGGTGAAGTACGTGGTGGGGGTGGCGGCGCTCATCCACACCGTCGACGGCCCGTCGCTGTGTGAGGAGATCGCTCGCCGGGCCGCCGCGGCGGGCGTGGTCCAGCGCTGCCTGATCCAGGTCAACGTCGCGCGCGAGCCGCAAAAGTCGGGCTGCGATCCCGACGCGCTGTCGTCGCTGGTCGACGCGTTCGCCGCCGCGCCGTCGCTGCGACTCGAAGGGCTGATGTGCATCCCACCGGCCGGCGACGCGGAGAGCGCCCGCGGACACTTCCGTGCCCTGGCAACCCTCGCTGCCACCGAGAGCGCGCGCTCCGGCCTCCTGCTCCCCGTCCTGTCGATGGGGATGAGCGGCGACTTCAAGGTGGCGATCGCCGAGGGCGCGACCCTGGTCCGGATCGGGACCGCGATCTTCGGCGAGCGCCCGGCCACCCGCTGATCGGACCCGGGAACGGGAACGGGAACGGCAACGGGAACGGCAACGGCAACGGCAACGGCGGTTGGTGTCGCGGATCATCGGAGGTATACTCCGCGCCTTCCAGGGAGGACCTCCATGTGCGGTATCTTCGGCGTCTTCGGTCATCCGGAGGCGGCCAACATCACCTACCTCGGGCTGCACGCGCTGCAGCACCGCGGTCAGGAGTCGGCCGGCATCGTCACCTCCGACGGGGACCGCCTCCACCCGGCGCGCAAGATGGGGCTGGTCGCCGACTTCAGCCGCGACGAGCTCGCCAAGCTGCCCGGCAACCTCGCGATCGGCCACGTCCGCTACTCCACCGCTGGCGAGTCGATCGTCAAGAACGCCCAGCCGTTCACCGTCGAGTATGCCCACGGCGCGATCGCCATCTCGCACAACGGCAACCTGGTCAACGCCAACGATCTCCGCCGCAAGCTGGAGATGGACGGCTCGATCTTCCAGTCGACCTCCGACAGCGAGGTGATCATCCACCTCATCGCGCGCGCCCGCGAGCTGGAGATCGAGCACCGCATCGTCACCGCGCTCAAGCAGGTCGAGGGCGCCTACTCGCTCCTCTTCATCACCGAGAACAAGCTCGTCGCGGTGCGCGACCCGATGGGCTTCCGTCCCCTCTGCATCGGCCGGCTGAAGGACTCCTTCGTGTTCGCATCGGAGACCTGCGCCTTCGACCTGATCGAGGCGGAGTTCATCCGCGAGGTCGAGCCCGGCGAGATGGTGATCATCGACAGCAAGGGGATGCGCACCTACCGCCCGTTCTCGCCCGAACCGTCGCGCTTCTGCGTGTTCGAGCACGTCTACTTCGCGCGCCCCGACTCGACCATCGACGGGCGCTCGGTCTACCGCGTGCGCGAGGCGCTCGGGCGCAAGCTGGCGCAGGAGCACCCCGTCGATGCCGACGTGGTGGTGCCGGTCCCCGACTCGGGCACCGCGGCGGCGATCGGCTACGCGCGCCAGAGCGGCATCCCCTACGACATGGGCCTGATCCGTTCGCACTACGTGGGGCGAACGTTCATCGAGCCCCAGCAGTCGATCCGCCACTTCGGGGTGAAGCTGAAGCTGAACGCGGTGAAGGAGATCCTGCACGGCAAGCGGGTGGTGGTGGTCGACGACTCGATCGTCCGCGGCACCACCTCGCGGAAGATCGTGAAGATGCTCCGCAACGCCGGGGCGCGCGAGGTCCACCTCCGGATCTCGGCCCCACCGACGACGCACCCCTGCTTCTACGGGATCGACACGCCGACGCGCTCGGAGCTGATCGCCTCGTCGCACACGCCCGACGAGATCGCGCGCTACGTCACCTGCGACTCGCTCGGCTACCTCTCGCTGGAGGGGATGTTCGAGGCGGTGCGCGCGGCGGCCAATCCCCTCAGTATCGAGCGCCGCCACTGCGACGCCTGCTTCACCGGCAAGTACCCGATCGAGTTCCGCCCCGGCACGATCTCGTCGCTGAAGCGCATCGTGAACTGACCGGTAGCTTGCGGCGGACCGCCGCTCGTGCGACGGTAGATTCATGCTGGACCGGATTGTCGTGGACCCCACCGTCCACTTCGGGAAGCCGTGCGTGCGCGGCACGCGGATCGCGGTCTACTGCGTGCTCGAGCTGGTCGAGGAGGGGGTCGCCTTTTCGGAGATCATCGCCACGTACTACCCGGACCTCACGCTCGACGACGTGAAGGCATGCGTCCACTATGCGGCGGCCCTGCTGCGCGGCGAGGAGACACACACCGGCGAAGCGGCGTAGGTGCGCCTCCTCATCGACCAGGACGTCTACGCGTCGACGGTCGTCGTGCTTCTGGAGGCCGGTCACGATGTCGTACGAGCGGCGGATATCGGCATGGCGCGGGCGCCCGACTCGGCGGTCCTCGCCGCCGCGGGCCTCGACAAGCGCGTGGTGGTCACGCGCGACCTGGACTTCGGTCGCCTCGTCCAGGCGGGTCCATCGGCCCCGGTCATCCTCCTCCGCTTCCCGCCTGCTGCGCTCGCTGCCATGCACGACGAACTCTTGCGCGTGCTCGCGCACCACACCGTCGAGGATCTGGCTGGGGCCATTGTCATCGTCGAGCCGGGCCGGCATCGCGTCCGTCGGCTCGCGCTGCCGGAGGCGGGCACAGCGGGTGGATGAGCGAATCCGGGTGTGAGGAGCGCACTCGCTCCGCGGCGCAGGCT
Organism: Myxococcales bacterium; assembly: GCA_009692555.1. GTDB lineage: Bacteria > Myxococcota_A > Polyangia > Palsa-1104 > SHYY01 > SHYY01. The sequence goes on along the minus strand of SHYY01000218.1, from coordinate 5,569 downwards.
ACCGGCGGCGTCGCGGACGGAGGGTGAGCGCCAGGAGCAGCAGCGCGAGGCCGGCCGGCGCCGCGATCGGGGCGCGGGGGGTGGCGGCCAGCGAGCAGCCGCCGGACTTCACCGGGGGCATCACCACCAGCCCCTCGCCCGAGACGCCGACCATCCCGATCGGCTTGGTGGCGCCCTTCAGCGTCAGCAGCACCTGGGTCACCGCCGGGCCGGCGTTCATCGGCGCGTAGGTGATCGCGAAGTGGGTCTCCGCGCCGGGGGTGAGCACCCGCTCGGTGCCCTCCTCGGTGACCACGAATTCGGTCGGGTTCACCGAGGCGATCGATCCGATCTCGAGGGTCGCTTTGCTGCCGTTCCGGACCGTGATCTCGGCGGGGACGCTGGCCGTCCCGACGTTGGTCAGCCCGAAGCTCACCGTCTGGGGCGTGATCGACAGCATCGGCGAGGTGCCCATCCCGAACAGCGTGACCTCCACCGGCATCAGCGATCCGGCGGTCGGGGTGAGGGTCAGGGTGGCCGACGAGGACATCACCAGCGTCGGGGCGAAGGTGACCATCACCACCTCCTTCGTCTTCGGCTTGATGGTCAGCGGCATCTTCTTGTCGAAGGTGAACTCCTTCGGGTTGCTCCCGCCCAGCGACGGCGCCACCACCAGATCGCCGTCGCCGGTGTTGGTGATCGTCACCGGTTTGGGCGACGACATCACGCTGATCGGCAGCGGGTCGAACTTCAGCTCCAGCGGCGTGACGTCGATCTCGGGCTGCGTCCCGAGGCAGGCGAGGGTGACCTTGCCCATCGGCAGGAGGGGATCGTCGGAGACGATGTCGATCTGCGCCACCGCGGCGGCGTGGACCGTCGGTGCGCACAGCACGTCGAGGGGCAGCTTCCCGCCGACCGGGATCAGCGCCGGGAAGTTCGGCAGCTTGAGGACGTCGAAGGCGAACTGATTCTTGTTGGCGCCGGTGATGTCCACTTTCGCGATGGCGAGCTCGCCCGAGCCGGTGTTGCCGAGGGTGACCACCTGCGGCTTGCTGTCGGTGTCGAGGGCGACGCCGCCGAAGTTGAGCGCGGTCGGCGCGATGGTCAGCTTCCCGGCCACGCCCACGCCCTTCAGCATCACCGTCGCGCTCGGCATCTTGGGATCGTCGAGGGCGATGGTCAGCGTCGCCGTCGCCGCGCCGGGCGCCGTCGGGGCGAACACCAGGGCGATCGGCAGGTTCATGTTGCCCCCGAGCTGCATCGGCACCGCGGGCGCCGAGCCCATGTACTTGAACGCGGCGGCCTGCGGACCGCTGATCGTGACCGCGTTCACCCCGAGCGGCGCGGCCGACATGTTGGCCAGGGTGGTGGTTTTGGAGGGCGAGATCATGTTGCCCTTGACCATCCCGAAGTCGAGCGTGGTCGGGTTGATGGACTCGCTGAAGGTGACGCCGATGCCGCTCGCGGCGTAGGTCAGCGCGCCGTTGTTCGGGTCGTCGCTGGTGAGGTTCACCGTCGCTGCGCGGGCTCCAATCGCGGTTGGCTTGAAGATCAGGTTGTAGCTCACGGTGGCGGCGGGGGCGATCCCCTGCGGCACGTTCAGCCCCATCAGCTGGAAGTCGGCCGCGTTCGCGCCCGCCAGCACCGCACCCTTGATCGTGAGGTCGGAGAAGCCGGCGTTGGTGACCGTCAGGCCGAGCGGCAGCGCGGCCACGCCGACGTGCTGCCCGCCGAACGCCACCGCGTTGTTGCCGAGCATCACCTTCGGATCCCCGGCGCTGGCCTGGATCGGAACGTTCTGATCGGCGATGTTCGGCAGCTTGAAGAGCAGGTTGCCCACCTTGTTGCCGGGCCCGATCGGGGTGAACTTCACCGTCGCCGTCATCATCCCGCCCATCGCCAGCGTCACCGGTGGAACCTGCGAGGGCGTCAGCGTGAACTCGGCGGCGCCGACGTTGACCTCGATGCTCTGGATGGTGACGGTGCCGGCGCTGGCGTTCTGGATGGTGATCATCTTGCTCAGCGTGCCGCCGAGCTTCACGCCGCCCATCTTGACCGGCGTGGGGAAGACCGCGATCGCGCCGCCGAGCGCGGTGCCGAGCAGCGGCGTGTCGAGGAGATTCATCTGCCCGGTGACGGTGGTCTTCAGGGACGCCACGCGCGCGCCCTTCACCGTCGGGGCGAAGATCACCGAGACATCGAAGGTGGCGCCGGGAGCGAGTGCCTTGGGGAGCGCCGCGCCGGGGGTGAAGCTGAAGTCGGCGGCGTTCGCGCCGTCGATGGCGATCTTGCTGATCGTCGCCGCCATCATCCCGGTGTTGGTGTAGGTCACCTTCATCGCGGCGGTGGTGTCGCCCACCTGGGTGTCCGCGAACTGGACCTGCCCGACGTTGGCCTTGACCGAGCCGCCCATCACGTAGGTGAGCGCGTTCTTGATCAGGAGGTGCCCGTCGGTGGTGACGTCCCACTCGCCGATGCCGGTCTCGTCGGAGGGGCCGAAGAAGTTGAGTTCGCAGAGGGCGTGGCCGTTGACCAGGCCGCGGATCACCAGCGGCGCGCCGTCGGCCCATTCGGCGACCACCACGCCGCCGTTCTTGGGCGCGCTGGTGAGGTGGTGGCACGGCTCGCCGGCGCAGCCGAACTTGGTGACGCCGGCGAGGAGCGGGCTGCCCGGCTCCTTGAGCTTCCCGAGGCTGCTGGCCTTCGAGGAGAGGTCGGCGCTCTTCTGCGGGGTCATCAGGGTGTAGGTGTCGTGGAACCTGCCGGCGAGCTGGTAGGAGCCGATCTCCTCGGCCTCCCAGTCGAACAGGACCACGCCGCCGCCCTGCTCGAGGAAGGTGGCGAGGTTGTCGCCGAGCGCCTTCGGGTCCTTGAAGGTGAGGAACGAGTAGACCACCGCGGCGTCGTAGGCCTTGAGCTGGGCGACGGTGGGGGTGCCTTCGTCGACGCGGAAGAGGTCGACCTTGGAGAAGGCGTTGGTCTTCATGATCTGCTTCTGGACGTCGGGGCCGCTTGAGGCCGAGGCGGCGAGCACCACCACCGTCGGCAGGGCGGCGCGTGCGGGCGGCGCGGCCAGGGTGAGGAGGGCGCCGAGGAAGAGGGCGGCGGTGGCGGGGATCGTGCGGATGGACATGCGTGTTGCTCCCAGGGTGTTGAAACCGCCCATCGGCAATCGCCGACGTGCACCTGCAGTTTGGAAAGCAAGGGAAATTAGCCGCGACCCCGGGCCACGACAAGGAAAATCGCCCGCCCTTGCTCCGGTCTCGAGCGGCGCCTAGGCGGCGTCGATGAGCGCGAACGGGGCGGTCTTCTCGTCGCTGCGCTCGAGCTGCTGGTGGGCCGGGGCGCGCACGACCGCCAGGCCGCCGTCCCACGTCACCACCATTTCCCGCTCGCACAGCTCGCACGGGAGCTTGAATCGCCACGAGGCCGCCACGGACCCCTGGACCGCCGCCTCGGACCCGCACCATGGACAATTGAACTCGAAGGTCATGGGAAGATCCTAACCCGACGACGCAAGTTTTTTGCTAGCCGAGCCCCAGCGCCTCGAGCTCCTCCTCGGAGAGCCCGAAGAAGTGGCCGGTCTCGTGGATCAGCGTCTTGCGGATCTCGTCCTCGACCTCGACGGTGGAGCGGGCGTAGCGCTCGATGTTGCGCTGGTAGAGGTAGACGCAGTCGAGGTGAGGCAGGCCGCCCACGCTCGCTTTTTCGGGGTAGGGCACGCCGGCGAAGAAGCCCATCATCCGCGGATCGCCACCGTCGCTGACCAGCTCGATCGCCGGGTAGTCGGCGGCCACCACCGGGACGTTCTCGAGCAGCTTGCGGAGCTTCTCGGGGAGCTCGGCGAGCGCCTCCTCGGCGAGCGCCTCGAAGCGCGCCTGCGGGATGCCCCACGGCGGCGCCGGCTCCTTCAGATCGGCCTGGCGGACCTGGAGGTTGGCGGCGACCATCTTCTCCGCGTCGCCGCGCTCCTCGTGGAGCACGCCGAGGGCGTGCAGCGCATCGGTGAGGTCGGGAGCGCGGGCCAGGGCCCGCCGGAGGTGCTCCTCGGCGCGGTCGAGATCGCCGGTCTCGAGGAGGACCCGCCCGGCGCGGAGGTGGTAGGCCGCCTCGGGGAGGTCCTGCGGGGGCAGATCCTCGAGCGTCTCGGAGGCCGCCTCGAGATCGCCCTTCTGGAGCAGCGCCTCGGATTTCAGCAGCAGCGCGTCGAGGTAGTCCTCCTCCTCCTCGGCCACCTCGAGCGCCTGGTCGCACAGGCGCAGCGCCTCGTCGATGTTCCCGCCGTCGGCGAGCCGCGCCTCGGCGGCGTAGAGCAGCGGATCGACGAACTCGGGATCGAGCTCGGTCGCCTTCCGGTAGTGATCGAGCGCCTCCTCGAACTCGCCCTTGGCCGCCGCGATGCCGCCGAGCAGCGTGAAGGCCTCGGGAGACTCCGCGTCGAGGGCCAGGACGTTCTCTGCCGCCACCTCCGCGCGCGCGAGGTCGCCGGACTGCACGAGGTCCCAGCCACGATCGAGGTGCGCGGTGATCTCGTCGGTGTCGAGCTTGTGTTCGTCGCTGTCCATGGGGTCGCGATGCCTCTGCGGGGTGCCTCTGCGGGGTGGCCGGGGTGGCTGAAACAGGGTGCCAATACTGTGCCGTGCGCGGGATGATGCGACGGGCCGCCAGGAGGCGCAAGCGCGGGCTGGCACAGGCCCGACAATCGCGATGCCCGTGGGTCGGCGCCGAGTAGCCATCCCTGGAGGAGAGCGGGCCGGAGTTCCATCGGCGGCGACGGCCCACCGACTAGCGCTGGATCACACCCCGCCGGGGGCCCGATTCTCTGGCTCGGCGATTGCTGTCAGTCCAGCCGGTCGAGCTGCTCCCTACCCGCCTTGAGCACCGCCTCGAGATCCGCGCGCAGGCCCTCGCGCAGCGCGGGGTCGGCGATCTTCGGCACGCGCGCGGCGGCCAGTTTCTTTGTGAACGCCTGGACCTTCATTCGCAGGCCGTGCCCGCGCATGTTCCCGGTCACCCGCCTGCGGCGCTCGACCAGGGGAGCGAGCAGGCGGCTGAACTGGAGGCCGTTCATCTCGCGCACGCGGGCGTCCTTCAGCAGCGTATTGCGATGCTCGGGCGATAGGCGCGCGACGCGGTAGAGCTTGGAGGCGCCGAGGTCCTTCCAGCGCTCCATCACCGCCGGGGCCTCGCGATCGAGCCGCGCCAGCGCCAGGTAGTTGCGCGCCGTGGCCGCCTACACCACCCACCCCTGGCGGCTCCGCGACACCGCGACCAGGGAGCTCCTGAAGGAGATCCCGGCAGCGACGATGGCCGGCTCCTCCACCGTGACCTACCCGTAGCCCGCGCAGCCCTCGCGCCGCCCCGGCGTCAGCCAGGGTGCTTCACAGCGGAGGGGGCCCTCTTGCTGGCTCTTGCTCGTCACGTAGTCGTAGTCGTAGTCTGTAGTCGTAGTCGTCCCGTCCGCAGCGACGGCAATCGAACTTCCTCCCGCAACAAATTCCTCCTGCCAACCGACCACCCTGGCCACACAGGAGGATGCCCCTGCTGGCCTACCAGAAGCTCGACGTCACAGGCCATGGAGTTGCTGACC
>SHYY01000217.1 GCA_009692555.1 Myxococcales bacterium | reverse complement strand
CGATGGAGTGCAAGGCGATCGTGGATGCCTTTGCGGTCCTGCAACTCGCCGAGGAAGACACTCCGCGACAGGCCATGGAGCTGCTGACCCGCATCCTGGAGATGCTCACGCGCATTTGCCGGAGAGGTGATCCCCCGCGCGAGAGTGCCCCTGAATCGACTACGACTACGACTACGACTACGACTACGTGAGCGGAGGGGCCCCCTTCTCCGTTAAGCACCCCCCGGCATGGCCGAGCTTGACGCGCTGGCTCCGTGGTGTCACCGTCGCTCAGATGGTGGAAGGAGGCGCGCCGCTCGTCGGCGCCGTGCTCGATGGTCGCTACCGCTTGACCGACCTCGTTCGCGAGGGACGGACGGCCGCGACCTATCACGCCACCCACGTCCAGCACGGCCGCTCCCTGTTCGTGAAGGTCCTCGGGATCTCCGATCCCAGCGACGAGGAAATGGGGCGCCTCCGGCGGGATGCGTCGGTGGGCGTCGAGATCGCGCACCCCGGGATCGCCACCCCGATCGCGGTCCTTCGCACAGAGGGCGGCGCGCCCTTCCTGGTCTACGAGAACTCGGGAGCGGAGGAGCTGGCGACGCGGCTGAAGCGCGTGGCGAGGCTCTCGCCCGAGGAGGTCGCGGCGATCGTGACCCAGGTGGCGAGCGCCGTCGGGGCCGCGCACCGCGTGGCGGTGGTGCACGGCGATCTCCGTCCCGGAACGCTGCTCGTCGACGGGGGCGGCGCTGCCACGAAGGTGCTGGTGATCGACTTCGGGATCGCCGGCCTGCGCGAGGGGCGCCGTCCGGGAGCGTCACAGAGCTCGATGATCAGCCCGGCCTTGAGCGGCCTCGCCTCCTACATGGCGCCCGAGCAGGCCCACGGCAAGCGGGCGGGGCCGGCGACCGACCAGTTCGCGCTCGCGGCGATCGCCTTCGAGATGCTGGCCGGGCAGGGCGCCTTCGGGAGCGGCTCGGCGGTGGCGATCCTCGCGCGCGTCCTGCACGCCGATCCGCCGCCGATGATCGGCGTGCCGCGCGACGCGGAAGGGGTGGTGCTGCGTGCGCTCGCCAAGCTGCCTTCGGCGCGCTATCCGACCATCGTCGCCTTCGCCGAGGCGCTCGCGGCGGCCTGCGCGGACTCCTCGCTGCGCGGCGACTCGGGGATGACTCCCACCGTGCCGGTGATGCAGCTCCTGCACGCGCCCCAATCCACCATTCCCACCGCGCGGCTGACGATCCACCACGTGGTCCCGCCAGCGGCTCGCGGCCCGGCGCCCGCGCCGCGAATACCCGCCGCAGCTCCACGCAGCGTCGGAAGAGCAAGCCCGTCCCCGTACGACTCGTTCGACGACCTGCCGGCCCGCGGGTCAGGCCGCACCATCGCCGCGTGGGTCGCCGCCGGCCTGGGGCTCGTCGCCATGCTCGCTCTCGGAGTCCACCTCGGCCAGCGCCGCGGCGGAGCGCCCGCCACCGGTACCGCGAACCGGCCCGCCGCCGTCCCGCCGGGAGGCGAGACCGAGAGCATGGTCCGGGTCGAGATCGATGTCGACCCTCCCTACGCCCGCGTGCGCATCGACGACAAGCAGGTGTCGCCGCCCCTGGTGATGGTGCGCCGATCGAGCGCGCCATCCCGGGTCGTCATCGACGCGGCGGGCCACCTCCCCTCCACCCGCGAGGTCGTGCCCGACCGCGATCAACGCCTGGTCGTCCGCCTCACCTCGACGTCGGCGCCGAACCTCGCGCCGCGCCCGCGCCCGGGCCGGAAGCCGGAGGCCACCACGCCCCCCGCGGCGACCCCGCTCCGCGATCTCCGCGACCCCTTCGCCAGCCCGTAGGCGACCCCTCGGAGATCCGCTCGGAGGTCAGCCCGGAGGCGGGACATTGGGGTCAGGGGGGATCGCTTCCCCGCTTGCCGATTATCTTTTTAGCGCCTAAACTGCATGACTTACGGACCCCCGGCTGGGCGGGCGTCCGGGCCTTTCCGAAGCCGGCGGTATGACACGCCTGTCCGAAGGAGGGCCAAAGCTGACCCGGAGAGAGGCCCGGATTTGGGGATGATCGGCCGCATCCTGAGCCGCTACAAGATCCTCGAGGAGGTGGGTCAGGGCGGCATGGCGGTGGTCTACCGGGGCCTCGACACCTCGCTCGGGCGTGAGGTCGCGGTGAAGGTGCTGCATCCGCACCTCGCCGGTCAGCCGGAGTCGCGCGCCCGGCTCGAACGCGAGGCCCAGGCGGTCGCCAAGCTGCGCCACGAGAACATCCTCGAGATCTTCGACTACTCCGGGCCCGACTCACCGGACAGCTTCATCGTCACCGAGTTCATCCACGGCCCGACGCTGACGGCGTTCCTGCAGAAGCACCCCATCCCGCTCCCCGAGGTGGCAGCGATGATCGCCTCGGAGCTGGCGCACGCCCTCGAGCACGCCCACGGCCTCGGGGTGATCCACCGCGACGTCAAGCCCGAGAACGTGATGATCGGCGCGGGCGGGGTCCTCAAGCTGACCGACTTCGGGATCGCCCAGATCGTCGACAAGGAGCGCATGACCGTCACCGGGCAGCTCCTCGGCTCGCCCGCCTACATGTCCCCCGAGCACATCGAGGGCGGCCGGATCGACTTCCGCACCGACGTCTTCGCCGTCGGGATCCTCACCTACCAGCTCGCCACCGGGCAGCTTCCCTTCCGCGGCAAGAACCCGCACGAGGTGCTGAAGAAGATCGCCGACTGCAAGTTCGTGCCGCCGGAGCAGCTGAATCCGCTGGTGAGCCCGGCCCTCTCCCGCACCATCTGCCGCGCGCTGGCGAAGTCGCCGGACGCGCGCTTCCCCGACATCGGGAGGATGCGCCGCGAGCTGTGCGACGACCTCGCCACCGTCGGCGTGAGCGATCCGCGGGCCGAGCTCGCCGGCTTCTTCACCGAGCCGGAATCGTGGGAGCGCGCCTTCCGCCCCCGACTGGTCTCGGCGCTCGCCTCGGCAGGCCGCAAGGCCCAGGCGCGCGGAAAGACCGCCAGCGCGCTCTCGATGTGGTGCCGTGCGCTCACCCTCGCCCCCGACAACAGCGAGGTGCGCGCGCTGATCGACGCGGTCGGACAGCGCCGCCGCCACCTCCGGATGGCAGGCATCGTCGCGGCGACGCTCCTCGTCGGTGGGAGCGTCTTCGCTGCGGTCCGGATGATCATCCCGCCGCTCGCCGGGCCCGACGCCGGCGGTCCAGCGGGCTACTACCTGCCCGACCCGCCGGAAGCCCGAAGCGTGCCACCGCTCGCGCCCCGCCCGCAGGCGGCAACGCCCCCGCGCATCCAGCCCCCGCGCCGCGTGACCCCGACGGGGGTCCACCCGACCGTGCAGGCGCGCCGCGACGTGCGCCTGAACGTCTTCCAGAAGGGCGCGCAGATCCTGGTCGACGGGATTGACTACGGCCGCTACGACGGCCAGCCGATCCAGGTCACGCCCGGCCCGCACCGCCTCACCTTCAAGCTCGATCCCTGCTGCACCCAGCGCGACTACAGCCTGGCCGCCGATCAGACGGCGATGACCCAGACGATCAAGCTGCCGTGGAAGAGCGGCACCCTCGACATCCGGACCTCGCCCGAAGATACGACCATCAGTTACACCACCGATCGCCAGAAGACGCCCAACATCAGCGCCGGGGGCAAGTCGATCAAGGTGCCCTTCCCCGCCGACCACGACGGCAACGAGATGCGGGTCAAGCTCGAGGTCAGCGCCGAGGGGCACGTCACGAGGGAGCGGATCTGCACCGCGCGGGCGGGCGAGACGGTGAAGTGCCCGGTCGAGCTGGATCGGATCAGGTAGATGGCCGGTCGACCGTGATGCGCCTCCGCGCACTGACCGCCCTCGCGTGGGTCCTCGCCCTGGGCCGGGCCGACGCGGCACCCGGGCCCGACACCGCGTCGACCGAGAGCGTGCGCGAGGCCCCCGACGTGCTCTTCGCGCGCGGGCGACAGGCCTACGTCCGCAGCGACTACGACGCCGCGATCCGGGCGCTCCGAGGCGTGCTCTACCCGACGGTGCAGGTCAGCTCCGACGAGGAGATCGAGGCGCACAAGCTGCTCGCGCTCTCCTACTTCTTCCAGCGCGACGTGCGCGAGGCGGAGAACGAGTTCAGCACCCTCCTCCAGCTCGACGGCGGCTTCAGCCTCGACCGGGTCTACGATCCGCCGAAGGCGGTGGCGTTCCTCGAGGACCTCCGTCGCCGGAACCGCGAGAAGCTCGAGGAGATGGCCGAGCAGAAGCGGCGCGAGCGGGCCGAGCAAGCCGAGCGGCGGCGGCGCGAGGAGGAGGAGCGGATCCGGCTCTCGATGAAGCCGGTGGTCATCGAGCGCACCATCGAGAAGCACCACCGCTTCCTCTGCTTCGTCCCGTTCGGCGTCGGGCAGCTCCAGAACGGCCACCCGCGCAAGTTCTACTTCTTCCTCACCTCGCAGCTCGCTCTCGGCCTCGGCTCCGCCGCGCTCTTCACCGCCACCCAGATCAACTACCCGAAGGGCACCTACCCCGCCGACCAGGAGACCGTGGCGCTCTCGCTCCGCTACACCACGATCGGCCTCGGCGCGCTGTTCTGGGCCGACGTCCTCATCGGCGTGATCGATGCCCTGGTCCACTACCGCCCGGTGGTCATCACCGAGTCGCAACCCGCGGCTCCTCCTCCTCCACCCCGCAAGCTCTCGCTTACCCCGTTCGTCGCTCCGGCCGCCGCCCAAGCTTCTCGGGGCGCGGCGGCCGGTCTCTCGTTCCAAGGAGTCTTCTGATGCCGAGCCTGCGCGTGTTCCTCCCCGGCCAGGGCCCGAAGGTCTTTCACATCTTCAAGAAGGTCACCTCGATCGGGCAGAGCCAGGAGAACGACATCTCGCTCCCCGACCCGCTGCTCGGCGACGCCCACGCGCACATCCAGTCCGACGGGGTGGGCTTCGAGATCACCTCGATCGACAAGTACGGCGACCTGCACGTCAATGGCAAGCGCCGCAAGAAGCACCGCCTCGCCCACCAGGACAAGCTCCGGATGGGCGCGTGCGACTTCCTGTTTTCGCTCTACGACGAAGTCGTGACAGACGACGAAGCCGCCAATACCATCGAAGCCCTCAATTTCTACCGAAAGCTCCACGACTTCTCCGGCCAGCTGATGGGCAAGTACGACCTCCCCGATCTGCTCAACAGCCTGATGGACGCGGTCATCCAGATCACCAACGCCGACAAGGGCTTCCTGATCCTCCTCGAGGGCAACGAGCTGCGGGTCAAGGTCGCGCGCAACCTCCGCCGCGAGAACCTCGCCGACTCCCTCGCCGAGCGGGCCGATCAGGCGATCGACCTGTGCATCTCCACCCGCAAGCCGGTCACCGTCCCGGGGAGCATCACCTCGACCATGCTGACCGGCGCCTTCAGCCTCCGCCAGGTGCTCTGCGTCCCCCTCCTCGAGCGCGGCAACCTGCTCGGCGTGATCTACCTCGGCAACGACAAGGTCGGCCACCTCTTCGAACCCGACGCGGTCGAGGTGCTGACCATCTTCTCGTCGCAGGCGTCGCTGATCATCCGCAACGCGCTCCTGGTCAACGAGCTCCAGCTCGACAACAAGCTGCTCTCCGAGCGCCTCGAGCAGATGCGCTACGGCGACATCATCGGCTCCTGCGTGGCGATGCAGGAGGTGTTCAAGAAGGTCACCAAGATCGCCACCACCGACATCTCGGTCCTGATCACCGGCGAGACCGGCACCGGCAAGGAGCTGATCGCGCGCGAGGTCCACCGTCGCTCGAACCGCCAGAAGGGCCCGTTCGTGACCATCAACTGCGGCGCGATCCCGGAGAACCTCCTCGAGAGCGAGCTGTTCGGCCACGTCCGCGGCTCGTTCACCGGCGCGGTCGCCAACAAGGCCGGCAAGTTCCAGGCGGCCGACGGGGGCACGCTCTTCCTCGACGAGATCGGCGAGATGCCGATGACCCTGCAGGTGAAGATCCTGCGCGCCCTCCAGGAGCGCGTGGTCGTGCGCGTCGGCGACAACCGCGCCGAGCCGGTCGATATCCGCGTCATCACCGCCACCCACCGCGACCTCGAGGCCGACATCAAGGCCGGCCGCTTCCGCGAGGATCTCTTCTACCGTCTCAACGTGGTCAACGTGCACCTCCCGCCGCTCCGCGAGCGCGGCGAGGACATCATGGTGATCGCCAACTACCTCCGCACGCGCTTCGTCCAGGAGTACACCTCGACGGTGAAGGGCTTCTCGCCGAACGCGGTGATCGCGATGCGCAAGTTCCCCTGGCCGGGCAACATCCGGCAGCTCGAGAACCACCTCAAGAAGGCGATCGTGCTGGCCGACAAGGCGCTCCTCGGCCCCGAGGATCTCGGCCTCACCGCCGACGTGCTGCCGGCGATCCTCTCGCTGGCCGAGGCCAAGGACGACTTCCAGCGCAAGTACATCAACGACGTCCTGGAGCTGAACAGCGGCAATCGCACCAAGACCGCGCGCGACCTCGGCGTCGACCCACGCACCATCTTCCGCCACCTCGAGAAGGAGGACGGCGACGGCGGGGCGGAGCCGACGGCATGACCGGCCTCCGCCTCACTGGCGCGCCGAAGGCGGCTCCACAGCGTCCCCTGGGTCCTCGGGGACTCCGCGCAGCGATTGCGAGCCCCCCTGACAGCGCTGTCGCGGTCACCGGAGCGGCGCGCCCGCAGCCTGTGGATAACTCTCCGAGAAGCAAGGGGTTATCGACAGTTCGGGCCCTGGCATGGCGAGTGCTGTCCATGCCTTCCCTCAGGACCACCGTGCCGCGAACACTCCTCACCGCATTGACCATCTACTCCGTCGGCTGCATCGTCCCGACCCCCCTCGAAGCCGAGCGGCTGAACGCAAATCACCCGCCCCTGATCGTCAAGGGCACGCCATCGGACTTCGGCATCCTCACGGTCAACAAATCCGACCCGAACGGCTGGACGGTCGGCGTGGTCGCCAGCGACGAGGATGAGGGCGACACCCTCTACGCGCGGATGACGCTCAAGAACGGCGATCTCTTCCAGACGCTGATCGACCCGATCATCCTGACCGGGAGCCCGCGCGAGGGCCGCTTTCCCATGAACACCTACTGCCCCTTCCTCAAGGACATCCCCGACCCGCTGGTCTACGTCTTCGTCACCGACGGCAAGTTCGCCTCGCACACCTCGCAGCCGGGGAAGCCCGGATTCCTGGCGGCGAAGGACGCGGCGGGCAACCCGCTCAGCCAGTTCTACGACTCGAATTTCTGGTTGGTGAAGGGCTGCCAGTGAGCCGCCGCCTCGCCATCGCATTCCTCGCGTGCCTCGTGGCAAGCTGCGCGGCGGAGGGGCCGAAAGATTCGTGCCCGGCCGACACCGGGTGCAACCAGCCGCCGCCGTCCTCGATCAAGCTGGCAGCCGAGCTGTTCCCGCCTCCGAGCACGACGCTGGTGCGGCAGGAGGTCGCGTCGGTGGAGTTCGATCAGGCCGGCGCGGTGACGCTGACGATGGTGGCGAGCACCACCATCCGCGGCGAGATCTTCGGCGCCAAGGGCGAGGCCGTGCCAGCGCAGGTGGTGGTGACCCGCCCGTCGCTGATCCCGGGCGCGCCGGAGGTGGTCGTGCAGGCCACCTCCCAGACCCAGGATATGGAGGGCAAGCTGCTCGACCGGGCGCGTTTTTCCATCTCGGTGCCGCGCTCCGACGCCAGCTACACCATCACCGTGTTCCCGCAGAAGCCGACCGACGCCCTCTACGCGCCGGCCACCCGCACCTTCACCGCCGACGCCGATCGCCAGTTCGGGATCTCGCTCGGCGGCCCGACGGGCGTCGCGTCGGGCGTCGTCCTGGCCGCCGACGGCGCAGGCCTCGAAGGCGTGCGCGTGGTGGCGGTCGACGGGCCGACCGGGGCGGCGCGCTCGTCGGTGGCGATCACCGGGCCGAGCGGCGAGTTCAAGCTCAACCTCTCGCCCGGCCTCCACACCGAGCTGGGCGCGAAGGTCCGCCTCGTCGCCACCCCCGATCCGAAGACCACCTCCCCGACGCTGCAGCGCGATCTGGGGGTGCAGGCCGCGGTCAAGCCGGCGATCGAGAAGTGCCAGAGCGACATCGAGTGTCAGGCCGATCCGAAGATGCCTCCGCCGCCCGAGGAGCAGCTGGCCTGCATCGGCAACCGCTGCGTGGTCGCCCTCCGGATGCCCGCCCTGCCGGTGGCCCGCCAGTTCGCGCTCCCCGTCGGTGGCAAGACCGCGGCGGGCGTGGACATCGACCTCGTCGGGGCGCGGATCGACTTCAAGACCGACCTCAGCGAGCCCGGAAGCCCGACCCAGGCGGTTTTCGCCGTCTCGGTGCTCAGCGACGACCACGGGCTCGCCAGCGTCGACCTCATCCCGGGCGACCTGAAGAGCAACCGGCCCTACACCGTCACCGTGACGCCGCCGGCGAGCTCGATGTTCACCCGCACCACCACCCCGCTCGCGCTCGGCCCGGCCGGGGGCGTGCTTGGCACGGTGAGCCTCGCGCTGCGCCCGCAGCTGATCGGCCACCTGGTCGGACCGAGCGGGATGCCGGTCAAAAACGCGGTGGTCTCCGCGCAGCCCGCCGCCGCGGCGCTCAACCTGGGAGTCGAGCGCGCGATCGACCTCGGCGCCCCGATGACCCTCACCGGCGCCGATGGGAGCTTCGCCGTACGAGTCGACAAGGGGAGCTACGACATCGAGCTGGTGCCGCCGGCGGGAGAGCCGCTGGCGCGCTGGTCGATCGACAACCGGGCGGTCTCCGACAGCGACGTCGACCTGCGCACCGTGCCGCTTCCCCGGGCGGTCCTCACCCGCGTCACGGTGCTCGATCCCGAGGGCAAGCCGGCCACGGGCGTCGAGGTCCGGATCTACGCGACCGCCTACGCCGACGCTTGCGCCAAGGGAAGCTGCCCGCTGCCGGCCCGTCTGCGCGGCCAGGGGCTCACCCGCAGCGATGGCGTGACCCCACTCCTCTTGCCCGCCCCGTAACCCGGCCCGTAAGGGTGCTTAACAGCGGAGGGGGCCCTCTTGCTGTCTCTTGCTCGTCACGTAGTCGTAGTCGTAGTCGTCCCGTCCGCAGCGACGGCAATCGAGCTTCCTCCCGCAACAAATTCCTCCTGCCAACCGACCCCCCTGGCCACACAGGAGGATGCCCATGCTGGCCGACCAGAAGCTCGACGTCTATCGCCGCGCCATCGAGTTCCTCGCCCTTGCGTCGCAGATCGCGACGAGCGCCCCCAGCGGGAACTCGTTTCTCACCGAAGAGCTCAAA
>SHYY01000216.1 GCA_009692555.1 Myxococcales bacterium | reverse complement strand
GTGGTCGGTTGGCAGGAGGAATTTGTTGCGGGAGGAAGTTCGATTGCCGTCGCTGCGGACGGGACGACTACGACTACGACTACGACTACGACTACGACTACGTGACGAGCAAGAGCCAGCAAGAGGGCCCCCTCCGCTGTTAAGCACCCCCGCCCGTCGCGCTCCTTGCCGCCGCGGAATCGGGGTGATAATTTCGCGCGCTTGAGCGACCCCACGCGCCCGATCACGCCGTCCGCCCCGAGCGGGGACGAAGCCCGCGACAAGATCACCTTCGAGGACAACGCCACGTCGCTGGCCGTGTTCGGCGAGGGGGGCAGGAACCTCAAGCTGATCGGGGAGCGCACCCGGATTGCGATCCACGCGCGCGGCAACGAGGTCACGCTGATCGGCGAGGGGCACCGGGTGGCGCTGGTGCGCTCGCTGCTCGAGCAGCTCTACGCGATCGCGAAGCGCGGGCGGATGCTCGACTCCGAGGACATCGTGCGCGCGGTCGGCGTCCTCGAGGGGGATCAGCACGCGACGCTGCGCGAGGTCTTCCAGGACACCGTGCTGGTCGCTTCCCGCGCCCGTCCGATCTCGCCCAAAGGGCTGGCGCAGAAGCGCTACGTCGACGCGATCCGGCAGAAGGACATCGTCTTCGGGATCGGGCCGGCCGGCACGGGCAAGACCTACCTGGCGATGGCGATGGCGGTGCGGGCGCTGATGGACAAGCAGATCAAGCGCATCGTCCTGACCCGGCCCGCCGTCGAGGCGGGGGAGAAGCTCGGCTTCCTGCCGGGGACGATGGCGGAGAAGGTGAACCCGTATCTTCGGCCGCTCTACGACGCGCTGAACGACATGATGGACTTCGACCGCGCAGCGCTGCTGATCGACAAGGGGACGATCGAGGTGGCGCCGCTCGCCTTCATGCGCGGGCGGACTCTGAACGACTCGTTCGTGATTCTCGACGAGGCCCAGAACACCACCGGCGAGCAGATGAAGATGTTCCTGACCCGCCTCGGCTTCGACTCGAAGGCGGTGATCACCGGCGACGTGACGCAGGTGGATCTCCCGGGCTCGACGCGCTCGGGGCTGCTCGAGGCGCGCGATCTGCTATCGAGCGTGCCCGGGATCGGCTTCTGCTCCTTCACCGACATCGACGTCGTGCGCCACCCGCTGGTGCAGGAGATCATCCGCGCCTACGACCGGAGGGACGCCGAGCGCCTGGCGAAGCGGGCGTCGCGCGAGGCGGGCGAGGGGACGGTTCCGGAGAAGGGGTAGGGATCTCCCCCGCTTCTTTGTTAAGCTCCGCCCGTGCCATCGGGCGATATCCGCAGCCTCGACGAGCTGGGCGCCGCCTTCCGCGATGATCCGCGCCTCGCGGCCTACACCGTCGCTGCGCTGGAGCCGGGGCTGATCGAGGTCCGGGTCGGCGAGGCTGCGCTGCTGTTCGCCGATGCCCGCGTCTTCACCGCCCCGGAGCGTCTCACCCCTCTGCTCGCGCGGGCGAGGGACGAAGGGCGCCTGCTCCTGCTCGGGAGTGACTCCGAGTTTGACGGGGCCGCGCTGCTCCGCGATCAGGCGGAGCTGTGGCTCGTGCCGCTGCCGATCTCGCGCGTCCGCCTCGATGTCACGCTGCGCAATCACGGCGAGGCGATGCTCCGCCGCGTCGAGGCGCGGGTGCAGGGCGGCCTCGCTGACCGCTACGGCCACGAGCTCTCCGAGCTGACAGCGATCGCCCGCCTGCTCTCGTCGGAGCGCGACGTGGTGAAGCTGCTCGGCCTGATCCTCGAGAAGACGCGCCACGTCACCGGGGCCGACGCGGGATCGGTCTACATCGTCGAGGGCCGGATCGGCGATCCCGAGGGCGGCGAGGCGCGCCTCCGCTTCATGGTGTCGCAGAACGACTCGACCGCGATCGACTTCCGCGAGTTCACCCTCCCCGTCGACGAGAAGTCGATCGTCGGCGCGGCGGTGATCGGCCGGCGCCCGATCAACATCGCCGATCTGCATGCGCTCGCCACCGACGGCAAGCCGCGGGGATTCCGCCACAACCGCGACCTCGACGAGAAGACCGGCTACCGGGCCCGCTCGATGCTCACCGTGCCGATGTCGAGCCCGCACGGCGAGGTGATCGGCGTGATCCAGCTGATCAACCGGAAGCTCGATCCGCGCACACGGCTGGTGGCCGGCGAGGACTTCGAGCGCCTGGTGGTGCCGTTCGATCGACGAAGCGAGGAGCTGGCCGAGACGCTCGCCGCGCAGGCCGGGATCTCCCTCGAGAACGCGCGCCTCTACGAGGACATCCGGCGGCTGTTCGAGGGCTTCGTCAACGCCTCGGTGGCAGCGATCGAGTCGCGCGACCCGACCACCTCCGGCCACTCGCAGCGGGTCGCCACGCTCACCTGCGCGCTCGCCTCGACGGTCGATCGGGTCGATGACGGACCCTACGCTGCGCTGCGCTTCACCGTCGCCGACCTCAAGCAGATCGAGTACGCCGGGCTGCTCCACGACTTCGGCAAGGTCGGGGTGCGCGAGAAGGTGCTGGTCAAGGCCAAGAAGCTCTACGAGCACGACCGCGACCTCCTGCTCTCGCGCTTCGACTACATCCGCAAGTCGATCGAGGCGGCGCACCTCCGGCGCAAGCTGGAGCGGGTGATCACCGTCGGGGTGGACCGCGCGGCGGACGAGTTCGCGCGCTCGGAGGGCGAGCTTCGGGACGAGCTGGCGCAGGTGGACGACATCGTCGCCTTCATCCTGCGGTCGAACGAGCCGACGGTGCTGGACGAGGGGTCGTTCGAGCGGCTGATCGATATCGCCGGGCACCTCTACACCGACCCCTACGGCGAGCGAAAGCCGTTCCTCACCGCCGCGGAGATCGAGGCGCTGAAGGTGCCGCGCGGCTCCCTCACCCTCGGCGAGCGGGTGGAGATCGAGCGCCACGTGGTGCACACCTACCAGTTCCTGGCGACCATCCCGTGGGGACGCGAGATGCGCAACATCCCGCGGATCGCCGGGGCCCACCACGAGAAGCTCGACGGGACGGGCTACCCGCGCGGGCTCAAGTCGGCGGAGATCCCGGTGGAGTCGAAGATGATGGCGATCGCCGACATCTTCGATGCGCTGACCGCGTCCGATCGCCCCTACAAGCGCGCCGTCCCCGTCGACAAGGCGCTCGATATCCTGCGCGCCGAGGTCAAGCACGGGAAGTGCGACGCCGACCTGTTCGGGGTGTTCGTCGAGGCGCGGGTGTGGACGCGGGTGATCCCCGGGTGAAGGTCACCGTCGAGGCGCGGGGTGCGGCGGCGGGCCTGGTGGCGGCGGCGGCGCGGGCGCGGCTGCGGCGGCGCATGGAGCGCGCGCTGGCGGCGGCCGGGGAGAACGAGTCGCTGCTCGCGCTGTCGCTGGTCGACGATCCGGAGATCCACGCGCTCAACCGGGAGTACCGCGAGGTCGATCGGCCCACCGACGTGCTGTCGTTCGCGATGCGCGAGGGGGAGGGCGGCGCGCTCCATCCGGAGCTGCTTGGCGATGTGGTGATCTCCGTCGAGACCGCGGAGCGCCAGGCGGTGGAGCACGGCCATCCGATCGAGGAGGAGCTGCTCCACCTCGCGGTGCACGGCCTCGCCCATGTGTGCGGGTACGACCACGCCACCGACGACGAGGAGCGGCGGATGTTCGCCTGGGAGGCGAAGCTGCGCGAGCAGGCGAAGGGGCGCGGCGTGGTCCGATCGGTGCCGCCGCCGTGAGCACGATCCTGCTGATCGGGCTCGCGCTGTGGTTACCCGTGATGGTCTACGCGCTGCTCGGGCTGAAGGATGAGGGGCACGCCTGGCGCCGCTTGAAGAGGCGGCGCGTGACGGCGATCGGCGATGCGCGGCCGGGCAGCGTGGTGAAGGTCGTGGGGCGGCTCGGTCTCGTCGGTGAGGCGGCGCGCGCGCCCTTCACCGGCCGGGTCTGCGTCGGCTACCGCGCGGTGTTTGTCGCCGAGCGCGACGGCGGCAAGGCGAGCCAGGTGGAGGAGTACGGCGATCTCCTGGTCGTCGACGGGGAGGCGAAGGCGCTGGTGAAGATGGACGGCGCGGTGGCGGTCCGGATCCTGCTTTCGCGGGCCCGGACGGGGACATTCGACGCGCCGCCGCCGGAGCTCGCGGCATTCTTCGCGCGGCATGGCCAGGGGAGCAGCTACGCCAGGGATGGCGGGCAGAAGCTGCACTGGGTCGAGGAGACGCTCGAGGAGGGCGACGACGTGGCGGTCTTCGGCCTCGCCGAGGCGGTCCCGCCTCTGGAAGGGAGCGCGGCGCCGCGGTTGACCCTGCGCTCCCCGAAGGGCGCGAAGGCGCGGATCACCAACGACCCGAAGCTGATCGGGTGAGGTGGAACGGGAACGGGAGCGGGAACGGAGACGGAAACGACAACGGGAACGGCGGCGGGAACGGGAACGGCAACGGGAACGGCAACGCAGGCGGCTACTTTCGCCGCATCGCGTCGGGGAGCGCCACCTCGATCGTCGCGTCGCCCGCGCCCACCGCCGCGCGGGCCTGGCACGAGAGCCGGAGCTTGGAGATGAAGTAGGTGTTGCCGAGGTGGCGCTTCTCGTCGCTGTTCATCGGGGTGAGCGCGGCCTCCCCGACGAGGATCTTGACCCGGCAGAGCCCGCAGGTGGCCTTGCCGACGCAGGCGGTGGGGATGGGCACTCCCGCGCGGCGGCCCGCGTCGAAGAGCGACTCGCCGTCGGCGATCGCGACGGTGGTCCCGAAGGGCTGGAAGGTGACGCTCGCCACCGCCCTCTTGTACCGTGGGCTCGCCGCCGGGTCCAAGGGGAAAGCCCGCTCCTTCGGCCCTACGGCCGGAAGGCGCGCCCGATCATCCGCGGCCGGCAGCCGAGGTCGCCATCGTCGGACACCGCGCTGATCCACAGCGTGTAGCGCGGCGACTGGGATGCCCAGTCCGGGGGCTCGACAGCGCCGGGGAGCAGCCCCACCGCCTGCAGGCCCATGCTCTGCGTCCACTGCACGTCGCTCGCCTTCAGCCCGGGGACGTGCGATCGCTGGCCGGTCCAGAACTGGCCGTCGGCGGAGGTGGCGTAGTGGATGACGAAGGCGCACCGCGCCGGGTTCATCGGATCGAGCTCGACGTACCACATGCGGTAGATGCCGGTGTAGGGGTCGTGGAGCACGCGCGCCGAGAAGGCGGTCTCGGCCTCGGCTGGCTTCTTCACCAGCGTGCTCGGCGTCGCCACCCGGTCGAGGTTCCAGGTCGCCCCCCGGTCGACCGAGCGTCCGACGCCGAGCTGGGGCGGGCGGTTCAGCTCGTAGGCCGTCGAGAAGTAGAGGATCCAGGCGAGGTCGTCGATCGGATCCACCAGCACCCACGGCATCATGATCCCGCGCGTGCATTCGGCGCACGAGGTCCCGTGGAGGATCGGCATCGGGGCACCGAAGGTGTGGCCACCGTCGCTGCTCGAGGCGAAGAGGAGGTTGGCGCGCGCCGCGGGCCCCTCCGCTTCCGCGGAGAAGAACAGCTCGACGTTCTTCTCCGAGGTCCGCATCACCGACGGGGAGAAGTAGGCCACGTCGGGCGGGGGCGTGAACAGGGGAGTCGGGTCGGGCGTCCATTTTTCGCCGTCCCGCGAGCGCGCCACGCCGATCTTCGGGTAGCTGCCCTTCCCTTCGACCCCCACGAAGTACATCACCCGGTCGTCGCCCACGCGGTCGAGCGCCGGGAGCGCCACCTGTCCGGCGGCCCACCCGAACGGCGGCGCGATCACCGGTGCGATCTCCACCTGGTAGTCGGGCGGGTCGACGTAGATCCCGGTGCCGCTCGCCCCGACGGCGGAGCCGGCCCGCACCGAGAGGAACGCCTTGTGCGCGGGCGTGGCGCGATCGATCGCCACCTCGGCGGTGGCCACGCCGTCCTTGAAGGTGAAGGGCAGCGCGTGGGGACTGCCCCAGGTGCTCGCGAAGCGCGCGGTGCCGGCGTAGCGCGACGAATGCTTCTGCTCACTGTCGCGGTGGGCGACCACGGTGACGGGGAAGAACTCCTCTTCCTTGACGCACAGCGAGCCCGCGTCCTCGGCGCGCTTGCACGCCGGGGCGCGCACGGTGATCGAGAACGAGCAGGCGGCGGCCTCGGGATCGCTGACGCACATCCCGCAGATGCACTGGAGGCTGGCCGGGCACTCGCCGTCGGAGCCGCACTCGGAGCCGGCGGAGCGCGGAGAGGGCCGGTAGCAGCCGGAGGCGAGCCATACTGCGAGGGCGCTGAAGGCAGTCAAAGCGTGAAATGTGCGCATTCTAGAAGCTCCCCGCGACGGCGAGGCCGCCACCCGACGGCGCGAGGGCGGGCGCGAAGCTGACCCTGGGCGCCTCGCGATCGATCCGGCTGCCGAGGAGGAACAGCCCGATCGCGCCGGCCGCGCCGACCGCGGCGACACCGAAGCCGACCCACGAGACGACCTGGAAGGTCCGCCCGGCCGACTCGGCGTCGGTGTAGGCGCCCTCGAAGGCCTGCGGCTGCTCGGGGTTGGCGCCGGCGGCGACGAAATCGCTCTTGCGCTGCGCGAGCACACCGAGGGCGATCCCGGTCGCCAGCGCGCCCACTGCGACCACGCCCACTCCGTAGGCGGCGAAGCGCGCGCCTCGCCCGGGAGCCGGCGGCGCCTCGCGATAGACCACGATGGTCTTGAACACGACCTTCTCCTTCTCCGTCGGTGGCGGCGCCCGCAGAGGGGTGCCGGCGCGCTGCAGCTCGACGCGCAGCAGGAGGTTTTTTTTGCCGCTCCTCGACCAGCGCGCGGTCCGCGGCCTCCGGCTTTCCGTCGAGGTAGCGCTGGTAGGCCGCCCCCGGCTCGGCGAAGCGCCCGAGCCGCTCCAGGCACTGCCCGAGGTTGTACTGGAGATCGGGCAGCGGCCGGAGCGCGTAGGCGGCCTGCATCTCCTGGAGCGCGTCGGCGAAGCGGCTGGCGTCGTAGTAGGTGGCTCCGGCGAGGAGGTGGGCCCGCGCCTCCTCGGTCTTCGGATCCACCTCGGCGGCCCTCGCGGGCAGGGCGAACAGGAGCAGGCAAGCGGCGAGGGCGAGACGCATCCGTCGACGATAGGACGAACCGGCGCGGTTCCGGAAGAAAGCACCCCGGTCCGGCGCCGGTCCGGTGGATGCCTGGCGATCGTGTACCCTTCCGCCCGGTGAACCCTCGCAGGCGGAAGCTGGTGGTGGCGGCGCTGGCGCGCGACGAAGCGGGGCGCACGCTGCTCACGCAGAGGCGGGCGGATCAGGCGATGCCGCTGGCGTGGGAGCTTCCGGGGGGCAAGGTGGAGGAGGGCGAGTCGCCGGTGGCGGCGCTTGAGCGCGAGGTGCGCGAGGAGCTTGGCTGCGGGTGCGCCGTGGGGCGGATCTACGAGGTCGTGTTCCACCCCTACCCGGACTTCGATCTGCTGATGCTGGTCTACGAATGCGTCCTCGACGGGGCGCCGCGCGCGGTGGAGGTGGCGGACCTCGCCTGGGTCGAGAAGGAGCGCTTCGACCGCTACGACATCCTGCCGGCGGATCGACCGCTGATCGAGCGCCTGCGAGGTACGCGATCGGCGACCAGCAGCGACGGGGCGTGATCCCGCACCGGGCTCTACTGCGAGAAGCGGGGCATCATCGCCATTCCAAGTTGCATCGCCAAGCCGGTGTCGCCGATCATCTTGATCTTCCCCGAGAAGTAGGCCTCCGGGGGCTGCATCTGACGGGCGCGCAGCTTCGCGTAGGTCTCGGCGTCGATGGAGATGGTGGCGTTCGGCTCCGGCGGCTGGGGCTGGTCGCCGAACTTCACCGTCATCGCCCAGGTGCGGCCGTTGTAGCCGGTCACCTCGAAGCGGATCGTTCCGCGCACCGCCTGGAGCATCTGCCGCGACGAGGAGTCGACGAAAAGCATGTCGAGCGCCGAGGCCTGCGGGGGCGCGAGATCGACCGCGCCCTCCTCACCCACCGCCACCGCGCGCCAGTCCTCCACCGTCTGGGTGACGGTCACGAGCGGCTCGCCGCCTTCGGCGCTCTCCTGGCCGACGCGCAGCACGCCGCCGCTGATCGCCAGATCCCAGGCCCCGCCGGCCTCTCCCTGGAGCCGCACCCGCACGCGGATCTCCGGGGCGGCGCGCCGGCCTCCGCTGAACTCGGCCGCGAACACGCCGGGCAGCCACTCCTCGAAGAACGCGCTGGGGACCATGTCTCGCGGGGGGCGCTTCGTCATCTCGTCCTCGCTGGGGTCGCGGGTCAGCCGCCGCGGCGGCCGAGGGTGGTGAGGCGGGCGCCCGGGATGGGGGCAAGCCCCTCGTTCATCGCGCCGGAGCGGAAGCCCACCAGATCCAGGGTGACGAACACGAAGCCCACCGCGCGGCCGAGGGCGACGATCTCCCGTCGCTGCTCGAAGCCGCGCAGGAGCTCCGACTCCTCCAGCTCGACGCGCGCCACCTGATCATGGAAGCGGACCCGCAGCTGGCGGAAGCCGAGGTCGTGCAGCCCCTCCTCGAAGCGGTCGACGCGCTCGAGGCGCTCGGGGGTGATCGCGGTGCCGTAGGGGAAGCGCGAGGAGAGGCAGGCGAGCTGCGGCTTGTCCCAGGTGGTGAGACCGAGGCGGCGCGAGGCCTCGCGCACCTCCGCCTTGGTCATTCCCGCCTCGACCAGCGGGGAGCGGGCGCCGCGCTCGCGGGCGGCGGCGAGGCCGGGGCGGTGATCGCCGAGGTCGTCGAGGTTGGTGCCGAGGAGCACCTCGGCGAGCCCGAGGCGATCGGCGTGCGGGCGCGCGATCTCGAGGAGCTCGGCCTTGCAGTGGTAGCAGCGATCGGTCGGGTTGGCGGCGAAGCCCGGCCGTTCGAGCTCGTGCGAGGCGACGACGTCGAGCAGCGCACCGACGGCTGTTGCGAAGGCGCGCGCCGCCTCCTGCTCGCGCCGCGCCAGCGTCGGCGACACCGCGATCAGGCCGCGCGAGCGCGCGCCGAGCTCGTCGACGGCGATCTTCAGGACCAGGGCGGAGTCGGCGCCGCCGGAGAAGGCGACCAGGGCCGATCCGTAGCCGCGCACGATGGTGCGCAGCCGATCGATCTTTTCGTCCAGCGCCTGCATCTGGAGTGATCCTGTAGCGTGGACGCGGCGCTTCCGCAAGGCGTCCGGCGTCGGGTGCTTAACGGAGAAGGGGGTCCCTCCGCTCACGGAGTCGTAGTCGTAGTCGTAGTCGTAGTCGATTCAGGGGCACTCTCGCGCGGGGGATCACCTCTCCGGCACATGCGCGTGAGCATCTCCAGGATGCGGGTCAGCAACTCCATGGCCTGTCGCCGGGTGTCTTCCTCGGCGAGTTGCAGGA
>SHYY01000215.1 GCA_009692555.1 Myxococcales bacterium | reverse complement strand
ATCGCCGTGATGCGATCGATGATCTTGTCGAGCAGGGCGGCGACCTCCTCGTTCGTCGGCGGGTCGATTTCGACGAAGCGCGGTCGCGCATCGGGGTCGTCACCGTCGGTGATGAAGACGCCATCCAGGATCAGTGTGTGGTAGTGGAGTTCCTCGCGTTCGGCGAGCGCGCAGGTTACGTGACGCGGTTGCCGAGCGCGGACGCCGAGCCGGGACCGACGACAACAACAGTGCCCTGAGAGTGTGCCCCGCCGACGCGGAGGTCGGTGGCGTGCGGCCCGCGCGTGGCGCCGCGAGGTCCACCTGTTCGATAAGGGCGTCGAGGGAGAACGCCTCGCGCCGGAGACCTCGAGGCGGGTGTGCGGGATGATGAGCGCGCCCTGCGGCGGCAGGTCGACCCGCGGGGCGCGATCAAGGCGCGCGAGGAGACCGGCTTCACCAGCTTCACCCGAGGTGGGCGCGCTCCGCCTGGTCGAAGCGCTTCCACCAGAGCGCAGTTTTCATCGGTGCGCAGGTTCTCGACGTGGAGCCTACGCGCTCTTGCGCGCCCGGCCCCGCTGCCGACGAGCCGGCGCCTTCGCAGCGAGCGCGAAGGAGAGGTCCTTGCCGATGGCCGCGCAGTAGCGCTGCAGCGTCGAGAGCTTCACGTCGCCGCCCGACTCGAGCTTGCTGATCACCGAGGCCGCCGTCCGCATCTTCGCGGCGACGATGGTCTGGCTGAGCCCCCGCGCCTGTCGCTCCTTGGCCAGCCGACTCGCGATGGCGCGCCGCCGCTCCGCCTCGGCGACGAGGTCCGGGAACTGGGGGTTGCGTCGGCTCCGATCCGCGATCACTTCGTCGAGGAAGTCTCTTTCCATGAGAAAGAGGATGGAGCTGCGGTGCGATGGCGTCAAGGCCATAGCGTCAACGCTATGATTACTCTTCGCCGCGGGCCCGCCAGTCCTTCAGGCGGCGCTCGGCCGTCTCGAGTTCTCGCGCCGGTGTCTTCTGCGTCTTCTTCGCGAAGCCGGCGAGCGAGAGCAGGATGAAGCGCGTCTCCTTCGCGAACAGCAGGCGGAAGCTCCGGTGCTCCCCCTTCTCCGTTAAGCACCCCCCGGCCTTGCGGTCTGGCCCCCGTCTGACCTACCGATAGGTGGCTGCGCCGACGTAGCGCAGGATGTGCCGGCACTCGCTGCCGCGCACCTGGCCGCGGCGTGCGTCCTGGCCCTCCAGGCTCGTCGAGGACGCGAGCAGGGAGCGCAGGATTTCGTGGGTCAGGTCGTGGCCGCCCTCCTGGCAGGCGTGCTCGTCGCATGCGACCTCGAAGAGCGCCGGAGCGCGCTCGATGATGATCGGCCAGCCATACTTCGTATCGCCATTCTCGATCTCGAAGCGCAGGCTGACCAGGAGAGGCACCTTGTCCAGCACCCGCACCGTGTCGTCCTCGCGCTGCCGGCGCTCTTCGCTCCTGCGCCTGATGTCGAGGTGGTTGCGGGTGCGGTTCATCCCGGTCAGCCCGGTCACGAACCGAGCTTCTTCTGGAACTCCTTGCCGGCCTCCTTGACCTTCTTGCCGGGCCCCTGGATCGAAGCGCCAGCGACGTTGGCGGCCTTGCTGACCTTCTCGCCGGTCACCTTGGCGGCTTCGTGGAGCTTGCCGCCGGTCGCCTTGGCGGCGCGGTGGGCCGCATCGCTGACCTTCTCCACGGCGGCCTTGGCCTTGTCCGCCACCTGGTCGATCGTGTCCTTCGCGTTCTGATCGCACACCGCCATTCCGCCGAGCTCGGCGGTGATCCCGGCGCCGATGCGCCCACCAACGAACAGGGCGGTCAGGATCGGGCCCAACTCACGAAAGAGCGCGGTGACGGTGGTCTGACCGATGCAGAGCTCTGCGCCGAAGCGCTCGAGGCCCGCCCCGACCTGGAACGCGAGCACCATCCCGGCGAACGCCGACATGGTGAGGGTCAGCGGCAGCGAACAGGCTCGCACCTCGAGCAGCTGGTAGACGATGCTGCGGAGGCGGAGCGGTCTCCGCACCAGGAGGGTCGCGGTGTGCCCGATGAGCAGGGTGATCTGGCCGAAGCGAAAGAGCAGTCCTGTGCTGGCCGTCGCGAGCGGAGGCGCGGCGGTGGTGATCGTGGCCCTCCTGCGATGGGGTGGTGGCGCCGCGGCTGCTGCATCACCGACGGCCCGGCGCCCTCCCGTTGGTCCTGACCGCGATGGTGCTCGGGAGCGCCTTTGGCGTCGTCGGCGTGGTCTTCGCGCCTCGTCGCTGCGCGCTGATCCGTCGCTGCCGGAGGGGCGGTGCGGCGCCTGGTGGATCGTGTCTACCAGGTGGGCGCCGACGCAGAGTTCACCCTCCGCGAGGAGGCCCAGCGAGCGCAAAGGCAGGAGGGGCGGCGCCCCCTGTCGAGGGTGGGCCAGTGGCTCTTCTGAAAATGATTTCGTCCGAAGAGGCTTCCATTCGCGCTACCCTTTCGGGGGTCAAGCCGATGGAATGCGTCATCTCGTTCGAGGGAGCACCCTGCGCCAACGCCACCGTCAGGATCGGAGGGCGGACGCTCGCGGATCCGACGGATGGGCGCGGGCGGGTGAAGGTGGACGTCCGGCCGGGCACGCAGCGGGTCGAGGTGGAGTGGCGCGGTCAGCGCTACCGGGCGCGGCTCAAGTTCGGCGGCAGGGCGATGCACTCTCTCGATCTGGCGCAGGCGCAGCAGGTGCCGCAAGGCGCGCTCGACCGGCTCAACGAGCCGGCGGAGATCATCGAGGGGGCGCCGCCCCTGCAACCCCTCGGATCGCTGGCGGAGCTCGCCGGTCGGCTGCGACGTAGCTCGGGCAAGCTGGCCACCGAGCCGGCCCACGAGAAGGAGGCCGCTCGCGCGCCGGCCGATGCCCGCGACGACGATCCGGCGTCGGTGCTGCGTCCCTCCTCGGGCGCGCCCTGGGCTCCGTTCCAGGAGGAGCCCGCCGCGGGAGCGACCATGCCCGAAGGCGCGGGGGCGTTGTCTCCGGCACCGGTCGCGGATCGCGGGGTCGTGCACCCGCCGGCGCCTGCCACCGGCGAGGAGGACTTCGGAGGTCTCGACGACTTCGATCTGGCGGCGGTGCCGGTTGCGCTGGCAGACGCCATCACGACGCGGGCGCTCGAACCGGGTGGCCCGGCGCTTTCGCCGGCGCGGGAGCCCGCTGCGATCGAGGCCGTCCCGATCGCTCTCGGCAAGACCTCGACCGCGCCGGTGGACACGGGTCAGATCGTGAGCGAGGCGGCGCTGGAGCCGCCGAAGAGCGGGCCGGTGCCGGTGGCGGGGACCTCGGCGAGCGATCGCTACAGGATGATCGAGGCGATCGGGCGCGGCAGCCTCGGCATGAGCTATCTCGCGAAGGACACGCTCCTGATGCGCGACGTCGCGATCGAGGTGCTCGAGGACCATGCCTTACTCCTCGAGGCGCAGTCGCTGGCCGGGCTCAATCACCCCCACCTCGTCCCGATCTTCGACGCCCAGCTTCACGGTGACCAGCTGTACCTCGTGCGCGAGCGGGTCAAGGGCAAGAGCTTGCGACAGCTCACCGAGGAGAAGGGGCCGCTGCCGCCGCGGGTGGCGCTCGAGCTCGCGGCGCAGGTGGCCAGCGCGCTGGCCTATTGCCACTGTGAGGCGGTGGTCCACGGCGACGTGAACCCGATGAACGTCCTCGTATCCGGAGCGGGAGTGGCCAAGCTCCTGCCGTCGATGATCAAGCGCCGCGCGGAGGGTCACGGGGACGCGCACTTCATGGCGCCCGAGCAGATCATCGGGCACCGCAGTGGGCCGGAGAGCGACGTGTTTTCGCTCGGCGTGGTCCTCTACTGGATGCTGGCCGGCCGACTCCCCTTCACGGAGGGTGACGTCACCGACCAGCGCGTGTTTGCGCGACCGGAGCGTCCCTCGGTCTTCCGCATCGAGGTGTCATCGGAGCACGACGACCTGGTGCTGCAGTGCCTGGCGAAGGCAGGGGAGGACCGACCCGACGCGGCCACGCTGGCGACCCGGCTGCATGAGCTCGCCAAAAGGCCGCCGCCGACCGCGCTGGTGCGGTTGGAGCCGGCGCGGGTCGCGGTCCAGCCGGCGGTCAGCCAGCCCGGGGGACGCCGCGCGTCAGACCGGCCCCGGGGATGGAAGCTCGTGCTGCTCGGGATGGCGATCGCCGTGATTCCTTTGCTCGGGATCGCCTATCTTACCTGGGATCGCGTGCCGTTGCCCCGGCCGCCTGCGGAGACCCCGGCGGTGGTCGCGCCGGTGGCGGCTCCTTCCGTCCGCGGAGCGAATCCCGATGTCCGGCCAATCGTTGAGTCGTCGGGCCCGAGATCGTCGAGCGCGGCGCTGGTTCGCGGCGCCGAGGCCGCGGCTTCACCGAAGAAATCGCAGGTGATCCGCTCCCCGCGCACGCGCTCTGTGGCTAATCGACCCGCCGCAGGCGGCACCACAGCGTCCCCTGGGTCTTCGGGGACTGCGAAGAGCCGCCAGGAGCCGATCGATCCTCCGACGGGGACGTCGCGAAAGTTCGATTTCGCGCCGGTGCCGGCCGGCAATCCGTGAATCGATCCCGGGCTGATCCCGGGCGCCCGCTTCAACCGCCCAGGATCTCGATCCGGTCGAACAGATTCTTCTTTAGATCCGGTGACATGGGACTATCACCCAGCCACAGGTTCCACCATTCGATGATCAATCGTGGATTGATCGGAGCGCTCCGCCTCCCCCCATCCCGCTCGATGAACAGCTCGCCCGCCGGGGTGGTGCGAATCACCCAGGCATCACCCGCCCGGGTGTCGTCGATCAGCGCGAGGAACTGTTCGGCGTCCCGCCGGAGATCGGGCGAGGCCGCCGGAGCGAGCACAGGGGCCAGGAGCGCTCGACACGACTCCCTCATCTGGCTCGCCGCGACGTCGCGTGAGAAGTGCAGCCGCGCGGCCTTGCCGAAGGGCCCGTTCACGACCCAACGCGCCGCGATGTCGCCGCGCGTCAGGGACGCATGATCGGCGCCCCCCGCGGCCGTCCTCAGACGCGGGAAGTCCAGCCGCGCCGCCGCCTCGTCGACCAACAGCCCGATCGAGAAGTCCTTCTGCGGGTGCGCGCCGACGCCGATCAGCACGTAGCGGCGCCCCTCGAACACCAGACGGGTCGCGTGGGTGTGACCGGTGGCCGCCTCGATGAGGAAAGGCGCCATCGGCGCAGGCGCCGGCAGCGAACCGCTGGCGGGAGCGGCCAGCACGACCAGACGGCCACGCGCCAGCTCGGCCTCGTTGGTGCGCGCGCCGGTTGCCAGGTAGCGCTTGAACCACTCGATCGCCGCCGGCCGATCGCCCGCCTTGTCGTAGGAGGCGCCGACATTGTAGATCAGCATCTCCTCGGCGGGCGCCCTCGCGTAGATGCGCTCGAAGACCGTCGCCGAGGCCTGGAAATCCCCGTTCTGGAACAGGTCGAGGGCGGTCCGATAGAGGCGCCGCACCGAGTCCTCCTCCGCCGCGCCCTCGACGGTGGGGCCGGCCGGGGCACCCGCGGCCGCACGGGTGGCGAGCGCGAGGAGAAGCGCGGTCCGCCATAGGGTGGCCATGGGCGCGAGTATACGCCGGTTTGCTTCGCCCGCCGCGGTCGTGGCACGATGGGCCGCGTGATCTCGTCCCGTCGCAGCCGCCTCGCCCTCGTGCTCGTGGTGCTCGCCGCCTGGGGGGGCGCCCGTGCCGACAAGGCCGAAGATCGCCGGGCAGGGGCCCGCGCCCAGGCGCTGTTCAATGCGGGAAAGCAGCGCTATGCCGAGGGCGACTTCGCGCAGGCGCTGGCCGACTTCCAGGAGGCCCACCGACTGACCGGCGAGCCGATCCTCCTACTCAGCATCGGCCACGCCTGCCGGCGTCTCGGGGCGCCAAGGAGCGCCGCGATCGCCTACCGCAGGTATCTGCAGGAGGTCGCCTCGGCCGCCGATCGGGTCGAGGTCGAGCGGTGGCTTGCCGAAGCCGAGTCCCTCGCGAAGCCTCCCGCTCCGCCTCCCATCGTGCCGCCCGGAACATCACGAAAATGAGGAGCTGATCGCGGACCCTGCTGGTGATTCCTTGAGGGTGGTCAGATTGTCAGATTCTGCGTCTGAAAGAGGTTGTTCAGGCTCTCCGCGAGGGTCGGGTGGGCGAACGTTGCGTCCCGGAGCGCGCTGAACGGCAACCCGCCCATCATGGCAATCTGGAGCATCGCGGGGCGCGGGGGACCGCATGAGCGACCGTCGGGTTTACGAGACGCTGTTTCACCGCCACCCCCTGAATCCGATCCTGACCGCCGCCGACTGGCCCTATCCGGTTCACAGCGTGTTCAACGCGGGGGCCACGCGCCTGGCCGACGGTACGACGCTGCTCCTGTGCCGCGCGGAGGACCGCCGGGGCCTCTCGCATCTGTGCGCCGCCCGGTCAGTCAATGGCGTTGACAACTGGATCATTGATGAGAAGCCGACGCTGTGCCCCGATCCGGAGCACCCCCCGAGGAGCTGTGGGGCATCGAGGATCCCAGGATCACTTTCATCGAGGAGCTCGGCCGGTACGCGGTGGCTTACACCGCCTTCGGCAAGAGCGGCCCCGGGGTCGCACTCGCGCTCACGGAGGACTTCCGGACCTTCGAGCGCCTGGGGCTCGTGATGCAGCCCGACGACAAGGACGTTGCCCTGCTGCCCGATGGATCGCCGGGCAGTTCGCGCTGCTCCACCGCCCGATGTCCGATTCCGGCGCGCATGTGTGGGTCTCGTTCTCGCCGGACCTGCGCGCATGGGGCAACCACAAGCTGGTGCTGCCGGCGCGCAAGGGCGGCTGGTGGGACGCGAACAAGGTGGGCCTCTCGCCACCGCCGATCGAGACGCCGGAGGGGTGGCTGATGATCTATCACGGGGTGCGTCAGAACGCGGCGGGCAGCCTCTACCGCCTCGGCGTGGCGCTGTTCGCGCTCGACCAGATCGATCATTGCATCGCCCGCGGCGAGGCCTGGATCTTCGGCCCCGAGACGAGGTACGAGCGCGAGGGAGACGTCGCCAATGTCACGTTCCCCTGCGGGTACACCCTCGGCGCGGATGGCGACACGATCAATCTGTACTACGGCGCCGCGGATACCTGCATGGGGGCCCTCCAGGGGCGTGGAGCTGGTGTTCGGCCCACGCCCCCTCCATCTCCGGCGCCAGCCTCGATCAGCCGGGCGGTGGGAGGCAGATCTTGCCGAGGATCGCCGGGCGCCTCGCGCCGGTCGCCGCGACGACGTTGGCCGGGTTGGCGTGGATCGCCTCGACAGCGAGCAGCGCGAACGCCACCGCCTCCTTGGCATCGGCGGGGACGCCCGCGTCGTCGAACACCTGCACCGGCAGCGGCGCGAGCTTCTCGGCCAGCAGCGCCATCAGCGCCCTGTTGTGCGCGCCCCCGCCCGAGACGCGCACCTCCTCCACGGCGGCGCGCGGCAGCACGAACGAGCGGAAGGAGCGCGCGATCGACTCGGCGGTCAGCTCCACCGAGGTCGCCAGCAGGTCGACCATCCGGCGGCGCGGCCAGCGCGCGATCAGCCGCTCGACGAACCCGCGCCCGTAGCGCTCCCGTCCGGTCGACTTCGGTGGCGGGCGCCCGAGGTAGTCATCCGTCAGCAGATCGGCCAGGACGTCGGGCAGCACCTGCCCGCGCCGGGAGATCGCCCCGTCGCGGTCGAAGGTCTCCGCCCCGTCGGTGGCGCGCACCGCGAGGGCGTCCATGATCATGTTCCCGGGGCCGTTGTCGAAGGCGAACACGTCCGCCAGCCGCTCCCCCACCACGGTGACGTTGGCGATCCCGCCGATGTTCTGGAGCGCCCGCACCATCCCCGGCCGGCGGAAGAGGACCCAGTCGGCGTAGGGCACCAGCGGCGCGCCCTCGCCCGCCACGGCGACGTCCGCCACACGGAAGTCACCGACGGTGACCGCCCCGATCCGCGCCGCGATCACCGCCGGCTCCCCGAGCTGCAGCGTCGAGGCGATCAGGTCCACCCGCGACTTCATCCATGGCGGCTGGTGCCAAACCGTCTGTCCGTGGCTGCCCACGAGGTCCACCGGATCATTGCCCGCCACGGCGGCCGCAGCATCGGCGAACGCCGAGCCAAGACGGAAGTTCACCGTCGAGACCTCGGCCGCGCTCGACGGGTGATCGGGGTCGAGCAGCTTCTCCACCTCCTCACGCAGGCCGGGCGGGAAGGGCTGGGTCACGAAGCGCAGGAGCCGCGCGCGCGCCGACGGGCCGTGGCCGGAGATCTCCACCAGCGCGGCGTCGATCCCGTCGAGGGAGGTGCCCGACATCAGGCCCACCACGCGCTTCGGATCGGTCGCCAGGAGGCGCAGCAGAGGGTGGGTCTGGCTCATGGAGCGCCCCGGCCGAAGTCGGAGTGGGTGCGGATCAGATCGCACACCTCGCGCACCGCGCCGTCGCCCCCGGGCCGGCGCGTGATGTAGAGGGCGGCGTCGCGCACCTCGTCCACCGCGTCGGGAACGGTGGCCCCGAAGGCGACCAGCCGGATCATCGGGACGTCGACCAGCTCGTCGCCCACGTAGGCGGTCTCCGCAGGGGAGATGCCGAGCACGCCGGCCAGCTCGTGGTAGCGCGCGACCTTGTCAGCGACGCCGAAGTAGGCATGCCGGATGGCGAGCGACGCGGCGCGCTCCCGGCCGGCGCGGAGGTCCCCGCCCGAGAGGATCGCCACCTCGATCCCGCGCTCCTGGAGGAGCTTGATCCCGAAGCCGTCGCGCACGCTGAAGCGCTGGGACCACCCGCCGGCGTCGCTCCAGGAGAGGTTGCCGTCGGTGAGCACGCCGTCGACGTCGAGGCACAGCAGGCGGACCGGCCGCAGCCGCGCCTGGAGATCGAGGGAGAGGAGGGGCGTGGTGCGCTCCGTCACGGGTGGCACGATGCCACGCGGCTCCGGGGTGGGCAACTTACGGACGGGTGCTTAACAGCGGAGGGGGCCCTCTTGCTGGCTCTTGCTCGTCACGTAGTCGTAGTCGTAGTCGTAGTCGTAGTCGTCCCGTCCGCAGCGACGGCAATCGAACTTCCTCCCGCAACAAATTCCTCCTGCCAACCGGCCACCCTGGCCCCCCAGGAGGATGCCCATGCTGGCCGACCAGAAGCTCGACGTCTCTCGCCGCGCCATCGAGCTCCTCGCCCTTGCGTCGCAGATCGCGACGAGCGCCCCAGGGGGAACTCGTTTCTCACCGAAGAGCTCAAACGTGCGGCGCTCTCCATCCCCTTGAACATCGCCGAGGGAGCGGGCCGGTTCGGAGCGCCGGATGGCGCCCGCTTCCACAGCATCGCCCGGGGCTCCGCGATGGAGTGCAAGGCGATCGTGGATGCCTTTGCGGTCCTGCAACTCGCCTTGGAAGACACCCGGCGACAGGCCATGGAGTTGCTGACCCGCATCGTGGAGATGCTCACGCGCATGTGCCGGAGAGGTGATCCCCCGCGCGCGAGTGCCCCTGAATCGACTACGACTACGACTACGACTACGTGAGCGGAGGG
>SHYY01000214.1 GCA_009692555.1 Myxococcales bacterium | reverse complement strand
CCCGAGGTGTGGCTGCGCGCCTTCGTCGACCCGGGCGCCGAGCGTCCGCCGTGGCGGTGGCGCGGCGAGTTGTTGCATCGCAGCATCGAGGCTGCGGCGGTGGCGCTGAGCGCAGCGCGGGCGGCTTTTCCCGGCCCTTGCGCGAGTCGGCCTTCGCGGGGAGAGTGACCAGGTGCCCGGGATCGGCGTGATCACCAACCCGCGTTCGCGCGCCAACAAGCGCGACCCGGCCTCGATGCGTCGCCTGGGCTACCTGATCGGCAGCCGGGGCGCGGCCGCCGCCACACACTCGCTCGATGATCTGTACCGGGTCGCCGAGGAGTTCAAGAAGGAGGAGATCGAGTTCCTCGGGATCAACGGCGGCGACGGGACGATCCATCACACCCTCACCGCCTTCATCAAGGTCTACGGCCAGAAGCCGCTGCCCCAGGTGGCGATCCTCCGCGGCGGAACGATGAACACGATCGCCAACTCGCTCGGGATCAAGGGCGACCCGGCGAAGCTCCTGTTCGAGCTGGTCGACCGCTACCACAACCACGACCCGATGGACGTGTTCGAGAAGGAGATCCTCGCCGTCGGGGACGCCTACGGCTTCATCTTCGGCAACGGGGTGGTGTTCAACTTCCTCGACGCCTACTACAGCAGCGGGCGGCCTTCGCCGACGGCGGGCTTGAAGCTCCTCCTCCGCGGCGTTCTCTCGGCGCTGGTCGGCGGCAAGCTGGCGCGGCAGCTCACGGGGCGCTTCCGCGGGCAGGTCACCGTGGACGGGGATCGCTGGGCGTGCGAGGACTTCATGACCGTCGCGGCGTCGTGCGTCGAGCAGATCGGGCTCGGGTTCAAGCCCTTCTACCGGTGCGAGGAGAGGCCGCACCACTTCGCGATCCTCGGGATCCACACCCACAGCACGATCGGGCTGGTGGCGGAGCTGCCACGGGTGCTGCGCGGGAAGCCGATGCGGCGCGACAAGGTGATCGATCAGGTGGCGCGCGAGGTCCTCTTCGAGAGCGACGGCGAGGTCAAGTACACCGTCGACGGCGATACCTACACCACGCAGGGGAGCCTGCGGCTCCGCACCGGGCCGAGGCTGTCGTTCGTGCGGCTGTCGGGGCAGGCGGGCGAGTAGTGCCGGAGCTGCCGGAGGTCGAGATCGCCGCGCGCGGCCTGCGCGCGTGGATGGGTGGGCGGCGGATCGCCGAGGTGCGCGTCGCCGCCACGCGGATCGTGCGCGGTACCTCGCGCGGGGCGGTGGAGCGGCTGTGCGACGGGCAGCAGGTGCGCGAGGTGGTGCGACGCGGCAAGTGGATCCGGCTCGGGCTCGACGGTGGCGGGGCGCTGTTCTCGCACCTCGGGATGTCGGGGAAGTGGGTGGTGCGGGCGCGGGAGGAGGAGGCGTCGGCGTCGGAGCGGGCGCGCTTCACCGTCGGTGGGCGGTCGGTGCGCTACCACGATCCGCGGATGTTCGGGCGGCTGGTGCCGTCGCTGGATGGGGCGCCGATCGCGGAGTGGAGCGCGCTCGGGCGCGACCCACTCGGAGACGGAATCGAAACCGGCTGGCTCGGCGATGCGCTGCGACGGCGGCGCGTGCCGCTCAAGGTGGCGCTGCTCGATCAGACGCTGGTGGCCGGGATCGGGAACATCCAGGCGACCGAGGCGCTGTGGCGGGCGCGCCTGCACCCCGAGCGCCGCAGCGACGGGCTGATGGCGGCGGAAGCGAAGCGGCTGTGCGCCGGAATCCTGGGATCGATCGAGGCGACGCTGCGGGCGGAGGAGGGCGGCGAGATCACCTATGTGGAGGAGGACCGCTCGCGGAACCCTTTCGCGATCTACGGGCGCGGTGGGCAGCCCTGTCCGCGCTGCCGCGCGATGCTCGTGCGGATCGTGCTGGCGGGAAGGGGCACGGTGTTCTGCGCGCGCTGCCAGCCGCCGCGGTAGCTCGGTGGCGGCTCGGACGCCCGCTATTCTTCCTGGATCGGGCTGCTCGGGGCGGGGACGCAGTCGGTGCCCTTGGCGAGGCAGCCCTTCGGACAGCGCGGGATGCCGACGCAGGCGCGCATCTGATCGGACCAGACCTGCTCGCGCCAGCACCTGTGGCCGCCGGTGGCGGGGCTGGTGAAACGCTCGTCGGGGCACTTGCCGGGGGTCTTTGGAGCCGGCTTCGCAGGGGGCGTCGCAGGCTTCACAGCGACGGGACGGGCCGCTGGCCGCGAGACCTCGACCGGACGCGCGACCGGGCGCGGCGGCAGCTCCGCGTGCGCCTGCTCCTCCGCGCCGCCCCGCGGATCGAGGGCCACCTTGTCGCCGGCGGCAAAGCTGCCGCCCTTGAGGGTGACGCACATCGAGAGGCGATCGCTCAGGTGGCTCTCGACCCGCAGCGTCGCCAGCGTGGGCCCGAGCTCGTGGCCGATCACGGTACCGGTCGCCGGGTCGCTGATCGCGGCGCCCTGGCGGCGCACCACCAGCGATGAGCCGAGCGGGAGGCCGATGTCGGAGCCGGCGGTGACGTAGACCTTCTTGTCGGCGCCCACCTTCGCGATCGCGCCCTCCCACGGCCGGGTGGCGGCCTTGCGCATCATCTTGCCGATCATCCCGCGCACCGCGTTGTAGAGCGCGCGCTGGCCGAGCAGCTCGTCCTGGTTCTGTGCCCCGGCGGCGATCTCGCTCTCCCGAGCAACGCCCTCGCCGCTCTCGGCCAGCCACACGTCGCCGCTGGTCGCGTCGACCACCCGCAGGCTCACCCGCGCGCGCATTGCCCGCTCCGCCGCGTCGCCGAAGCCGTCGTTCTTGTCGCGCATCCCGAAGTCGGTGATCCGGCCGCTGACGATCGCCTGCAGGCCGAGCGCCCGGCTGGCCTTGGCCGCGCCCGGAGGGCTCACCACGCCGCTCGCAGCCAGCGCACCGTCGCCGAGGAGGTGGCGGAGCTGCTCGCGATCGACCACCACGAAGGCGCCCGACCGCACCAGCGCATCGGTCACGGCGTCGGCGCCGGTGTCGGCGAGGGCGCCCTTCCGGCCGAGCCAGGTGGTGCCGGTGGCGTCGACGAAGCCGGCCACCCCGACGCGCTTTTTCAGGTGGCGGCGCGGGGCGTCGTCGTCGGCGCGCACGACTCCACCGATGGCCGCTGCGCAAAGGAGGCACGCGGTCAGGAAGGTCGGTCTCATGAGGTGGCTAGGGGAGGTCGAGGAAGGCCAGGAGCGACGCCTCGAACTTGGCGCGCCCGCGCTCGACCGGCGCGAACTTGCCGAGGCCGGGGACGACGATGAACCACTTGTTCTTCGCGACCAGATTCTTGAAGAAGCCGATCCGATCTTCGAGCACCGCCGGCTCCATGTCCTTGTCGCCCATGATCATCAGCGTCGGGGCGCGCAGCTTGAGAGGATCGACGAAGCTCGCCCGCGCGAGGTCGCGGAGGGCGCCGTTCGGCGACTGCGGGTCGGCGGCGAGGCACACCTGCGAGCGGCGGCGGACGAACTCGGGATCGAGGTCGCCGTCGTCGGGCTTCATCATCGCGTTGGAGGCGCCGTTGAGACGGAACGGGCCGGCCGGCTCGCCGCTCCGCTCGATCGTGGTGTGGCGCATTCCAAACAGCACCAGCTTGCCGATCTTGTTTGGCTTCTTCATCCCGAAGATGCCCGCTGCCTGCGCGCCCCACTGGTAGCCGAAGACGTGCACCTTCTCGACCCAGCGGAAGGCGCGGATGTAGTCGACCGCGGCGTCGATGTCCTCGGCCGCCGACGGCGATTCGGTCCAGTCACGCTCGCTCTTGCCCGACTTGCCGTAGCCGTGGAGATCGAGCGCGAACACGTCGTAGCCGGCTTCGGCGAGCGTGTCCATCAACGAGAAGTTCGCCACCGGGTCGAAGGTGCAGCGCGATGACCAGGTGGCCCCGTGAACGAGCAGGATCACCTTGCCGTTGTTGCGCCACTTGGTCTCCTCGCCCGTCGCCCATTTCTCGTAGATTGCGATCTTGAT
The DNA here is from genome assembly GCA_009692555.1 of Myxococcales bacterium. GTDB lineage: Bacteria > Myxococcota_A > Polyangia > Palsa-1104 > SHYY01 > SHYY01. The sequence continues at coordinate 5,715 of SHYY01000214.1, read as the reverse complement.
CCCGGCGCGCTCCGCCTCGTGCTCGTGCGACTTGATCACGCGACCATTGGCGCGCGCTCCGCCCGGTGCGGCGATCGCAAGAACGAACACCGCCAGCGTGCTGGCGAAACCCATCATCGAGCCGCGAGCCATCCGCTTCCTCCTGAAATTCATCGCTGTTTTCCGTTGCTTACGAGCGTCGCCACTCCGAAGTGCCGACGCCGATCAAGACCAGAAAGGCGCCGGCGACGCCGCGGGGTCCCGGCCATTCGGAGCCCCCTTCTACCGCAATCGCCAGCCCGGTGGCAAACGCCGGTTCGAGGGCGAACACCACGGCGGCATGGGTGGCGCTCATCCGGGACATGGCCCAAGTCTGGGCGAGAAACGTTCCGACGGTACATGCGAGCGCCATATACGAGACCTGGACCCACAGCTTCCCATCGAAGCCGTCGAAGAGGAGAGGGCGCGCCTGGAGCAGCACGATCTCGGGGAGGCGCGCCGGATCGACGGTGGCGAGGAGCAGCCGGGAGAGGCCGAGGAGGAGCCCGATGACGGCCGCGGAGCTGGCGACCTGGATGGTGGTGAGCGCGCCGATGGGGGCGCCGCGGGCGCGCCGCGCGGTCTCGACGATCACGAAGCCGTAGACCACGGCGCAGGCGCTGGTGTACAGGTCGCCGCGGTTCCAGGCGGCGTCGCCTTCGGGGTAGGTGAGGAAGTAGAGGCCGATCGAGGCGAGCAGGACGCCGGCGGCCTGAGGACGCGTGGGGCGATCGCGGTAGAGGGCGAGGCCGATGATCGGGGTGAGCGCGGTGGCGAAGGTGGTGACGAAGGCCGCCTTGGAGGCGGTGGTGTAGACCTGTCCGAGCACCTGGAGGATGAGGCCGAGCGCCTGGCCGATGCCGAGGACGATCCCGTCGCGGATCAGGCGTCCGGCGCCTTCGCGCGGGGAGCGGAGAGCGCGGTGAAAGATCGCCGCGAGCACCAGGGAGGCGATGGCGAAGCGGAGGGTGAGGTAGGTGAGCGGCGCGGCGGCGCGGACGATGTCCTTCGTGACGATGAAGGTCGAGCCCCAGAAGAAGGCCACGGCGACGAGGAGCACCTCGGGGCGGCGTCGGAAGAACTGCATCAGCGACTCAGCGACGGCGGACCACCGCGTCCCTCGCCAGCTCGTCGGCCCGTTCGTTCTCGGGGATGCCGGCGTGGCCGGGCACCTTGACCAGCTGGAGGTCGAGGAATCCCTTCGCGACCTCGCGCATCCGCTCGACCAGCTCCCGGTTCGCCTTGGCCTTCCATGACTTGCCGAGCAGGCCGAGGGCGTAGGCGCTGTCGGAGTGGAGCAGGACGCGGCGGTCTTTCGGGGCGTGCTCGAGGCCGCGGATGATCGCGGTCAGCTCGGCCACGTTGTTGGTGCCGTGGCCGAGGTACTCGGAGAGCTCGCGGCGCTCCGCACCGTCGAGGAGGACCACGCCGATGCCACACGGGCCGGGGTTGCCGGTGCAGGCTCCGTCGACGTAGATGATGAAGGTGTTTCCGTCGCTGGCGGTGGCGGTGGGGGCCCTGGCGGCGGTGGGCTCCTTCGGGCGAAGGGTGGCACCGGGCGCGGCCTCCCCGTCGGCGAGCGTCTCGGGCTGCGGGTCGGGCGAGAGGTTGCGCACCGCGGCGCGGTAGACCTTGCCGCCCTTCTTGTAGAGGACCTCGACGCGTCCGTCGGTGGCGGCGGCGAGCTTGCCCTCGGGGGTGGCGCGGACCCACACGCGCTCTCCTCGCAGGAGACGAGAGATCCAGGGCATCGCGGGAGGCTAGACGGAGCGCTAGTGGGCGTCAACCGGGAACGGGAACGGAAACGGAAACGGAAACGGGACCCTTCGACAAGCTCAGGGCTGACGGGGGCGAAAAAACGGCCGCCGCCGGAGCTGGGCCCGCGTCGATCGCGAAAATGTTTACCTTCGTGGGCCCGGAGAGGATTCTGACCGCGCCTGCGCCGGGTGCCCCCGTGGTGCCGAACGCAGCGCAGAAAAGGAGCGCTGAAATGGCATCGAAACTGGTGACCGATCGCGAGAAGTCGACGCGGGCGGTGAGGGCGGCGGTGGACACCCACTGCGAGGCGATCGCGACGACGCTCGAGAAGGTGCTCTCGCCGCATTTGCGCAAGGGGGAGAAGATGCCCGACACCGCGCTGCTCGCGCGCCTGGTCGGCCGCTCGCTCGGCGCCGACAACGAGGCGCTCGCGCGCGCCGACAAGGCGCACGAGGCGGAGCTGGCCGACGATGCCGCTCCCCGCACAAAGCGCGACACCTCCGCGGAGAAGGGTGCGATCGGCGCTGGTGGACGTGCGCGCAGGCGTTCCGCGACCGGCTCGCCGGATACGTGCAGCTCTACTCGTTCCTGAGCCAGATCGTGCCGTACGCCGACCCCGACCTGGAGATGCTCTACAGCTACGGGCGGTTCCTCATTCCGCACCTGCTGGTCGCAAGCGAGGCGTCGATCCGCGTCGGGGACGAGGTGGCGCTGCAGAGGATCAGAATTCGCCGCGGGCGAGGTCGATCGTGAGGCGGGCGTCGCGGCCTTCGGGGGCGAGGGCGACACCGAGGCGAAGCTGCGGGAGGCCGACCGCGAAGCGGCCGTTGTGGTGGGTGAGGAGCGCGTCGGTCGGGGGGAGGTCGTCCTTGTAGCGGCGGGAGAGGATCGCGCCGGTGAGCAGGCCGACGGTCATGCCGCCGAGGCCGTAGCGGGAGCCGGTCTCGAGGCTGGTGTGGCTCGCGGTGCCCATGCCGAAGCCGACCCCGAATGCGAGGGCGAGGCCGGAGATGGCGAAGGCGTCGACCACCGCGACGTGGCCGCGGCTGACCTCCAGGCCCCAGGCGAGGAAGGCGCCGGCGACCACCCCGAGGCCGCAGCCGCCGAAGGTGAGCCAGCCGGTGAGCATGTCCTGCTGGTCGCCGAAGCCGATCGCGCGGGCGAGGAGGAGGCCGGTCATCGAGCCCCACAGACCGCCCGAGTTGACCACCGCGGCGTCGCCGGGGGAGGTGTCGTTCAGGCGGGCGGTGACGATCCCCGAGCCGAGGCCGAGGCCGCCACCGAGGAGGGCGACGGCGATGGTGTTCTGGTCGGAGAGCTTGAGGCCGAAGGCGAGCGAGGCGCCGAGGGTGGTGCCCCACGCGCCCCCGCCGATGATGATCGAGCTGTGGCCGACCTTGATCTCGTCGCTGGTGGTGAGCAGCGACACGAGGAAGCCGAGGCCGACGCCGACCGCCGCGACCCCGACGTCGAGGGCGAGGCGGAGCACGCTGTCGAGGCGCGGGCCGCCGGCGGCTTCGGCGATCCCGACGGAGCCGAGGCCGCCGTAGAACATCGCGCCGAGAACGAGCTCGCTGCGGCCGGAGCGGAAGGGGCGCTTGAAGACCAGGTCGCGGCGGATCTTCTGGCCGCGGATCACGTCGAGCTCCTCGTGGTGGGCGGGAAAGTCGACCGCCTCGACGCGCAGGCGGCGCCGCTTGCCGACGGCGACCGGGCGCGAGAACGGGGTCACGCCCTCCTCGCGGTCGTCGAGGAAGACCCGTGCGCCGTCGGGGCGCGAGAAGATGGTCAGCGTCTCGACCTCGTGCTCGAGGGTCAGGTTGACGACGTCCTGGGCGCCCGGATCGAGCCGGACCTCGATGTCGGCCGGGGTGTGATAGCCGAGCGCGACGTGGACCTTGTAGACGCCGGGCGGAAGCTCCTCGAAGCGCTTCGGGGTGACGCCGGTGAGGTCGTGCCCCTCGCCGGTGAGGTGGACCGCGGCGCCGGGCTTGTTGGCGTCGACGAGGATGCTGCCCGGGAGGGCGCGGAGGACGCGCAGGCGATTGACCGCGAGCGGCCGGAGCGGGCTGGCCTGGGGGGCGTCGCGGAGGAAGCGCTCGTAGTTGTCGCGCGCCTCGTTCGGCTTGTACATCCGCTCGTAGGAGGTGGCGATGTTGATCAGGACATCGGGGTGCGGTTTTTGCTGGTAGGCGGCGAGGAACTGCTTCACCGCGGCCCGGTAGTCCCCGTCGGTGAACAGCTTCTGGCCGGACTCGAAGTGGGCCTGGGCTTCGGCCTCGGCCTCGGGAGCATCGGCGCGAGCGCTCGTGGAGGCGAGAGGGACGCCGAGCGAGAGCAGGAGCGCGAGGCGGAGGGGGCCCATTCTTGCGACGCGGATGCTAGCACGGCGCCGACAGATGACCGCCGGGCGAGGAGAGGGTGCTTCCACAGTCGACTTGACGTCTGCTGCTTGAACCGGCCGTTCGACGACCAGAGCCAGGAGCGCATCCGCCTCGAAGCGGAGGCGGTCGTTTTGATCCTGGCGCGCTTGCACTCCGGCAGCGTCGACTGGGTGTCCAGCGAGGGGGTGGACTACGAGATCAGTCTCGCGCCCGACCACGCCCAACGGACCAGGGTGGCCACGATCGCGCGCGCCGCGACGCTGTGGACCTGTATCGAGGAGGCTGACGAGCGTCGAGGGATCGAGCTCGAGGCGCTCGGCTTTCGAGCGATGGATGCGCTTCACGTTGCCTGTGCTGAGGCGGCGATCGAGAGTCGCTGCCGATCCATTCGCAGCGGTCGCTCGTACCGGATGCATGAAGAACATCGCCCGCCTTCTCGCCTGCGCCGCGCTCCTCCTGACCGCCTGCGGCGAAGCTCTCGACGTCGACCCCGAGCTTGCCACGCAGGCCTTGTCCATCGAACCCGTCGAGATCAAGGGTCCCGCTCCCACCCGGCGGGGAATCGACGTCGGGTGGCGCTGCGACCTGACGTGCAAGGGGAGGGAGGTGCGCATCTTCGTGTGCGCCGCGCGAGATACCGCCGCCCAGCTCGTTTGCGAAGGGAAGCTGGATTGCGTGTTCCAGAAGGTCTCGCGCCAGGAGGACTACGACGTCGCGTGCAACTAGCGCCGTCGACGCAGCGCGAGCAGCAGGACGAGAGCGAGCTCGGCGATGCCCGAAGCCGAGGCCGATCGCCGCCCGATCGCGCAATGGCAGCCTCCCGGCGGCCCGGTCTTGCCGCCATCGCCACCACCGTCGGCAGACTCCTCGATTCCAAGCTGCGCGGCGTACATCTGCCACACCGCCGGGCAGATCCTCCCGACCGGGGTCTCGGCGCCGCATGAAGTGGTCGGCCCGACCGTCTCGGCGTACTGGAACACCTTGCTGAAGTGCTCGCCGCCGTCGTCGGAGCGCGCCACCGCCGCCTCGTCGGGCACGTAGTTCCACGAGCAGGCATAGATGGCGTCGCCGATCGGCTGCACGCACTGCGCGCGGGACAGGTTGCCCACCGCCGCGAACGACCCGCCCGACTGCGACCGCATGAGCCCCTTCTGCGTCGCCACGAGCACCGCGTCGCGCCCCGCGTCAAAGGCAATTCCGGTCACCTCGCCGTCCATGCGAAACCGCTCGCCGATCGTCGCCCCGAAGCCGGTCGCCCTGAGCAGCGCGCCCTTGGGATCGAGGCTCACCCGCAGGTACACCGTCGCGGGATCCTTCGGATTGACCGCCGGCGGAAGAATCAGCGTCGGCGCGATCCCGTCGAGGGTGTAGGGGATGTCCTTCGCCGTCCAGCTCTTGCGGCGGTCCTTCGAGACGTGCAGCACCGTCGCTGGCTTGGTGCGCGGCGCGCCGACCACGTAGATGACTTGCCCGTCGCCCGAGAGCGCCACTCCGCGCAGGAACTCGTCCGCCTCGAGCACCGGCGTCCAGGTCACTCCGTCGTCGGTCGTTGTGA
>SHYY01000023.1 GCA_009692555.1 Myxococcales bacterium | reverse complement strand
ACAGCATCGCCCGGGGCTCCGCGATGGAGTGCAAGGCGATCGTGGATGCCTTTGCGGTCCTGCAACTCGCCTTGGAAGACACTCGGCGACAGGCCATGGAGTTGCTGACCCGCATCCTGGAGATGCTCACGCGCTTGTGCCGGAGAGGTCATCCCCCGCGCGAGAGTGCCCCTGAATCGACTACGACTACGACTACGTGAGCGGAGGGACCCCCTTCTCCGTTAAGCACCCCAATTCCCCCCGGCTATTGACAAGTGGTGGTGTTCCGGGCTGCGATGGTGCGTCGGCCGCGGCGAGCGGTCGTCTATTTCTGGAGGCTTATCATGCGTGGCAGGCTTGCGACCTCTCTCCTCTCCTCGTTGCTGGTGGTGTCGTTCGCGGGTTGTGGGGGCGGTGATTCGCCGCCCGGCGGGACGGAGGATCTGACGATCGCGAAGAGCGACGGGGCCAAGCCCGGCGATGGCGCGTTGGCCCCGCCCGATCTCGCCGGGCTCGACGGCAAGGCGGCGGACGATGCCGCGACCTCGGAGGACCTCGCCGGGGCCGATCTCTCGGTCGTGGATTCGGCGGGCTCGGCCGATCTCGCGGACGTGCCCGATCTCGCCGACGTGGCCGATCTCATCGAGGGACCCGATCTCGTCGAGCCGCCCGACCTGGCGCCCTCGTGCGGCGACGGCAAGAAGAATGGGAGCGAGAGCGACATCGACTGCGGCGGGTCGTGCGCGCCGTGCCCGGTGGGGAAGGGGTGCGGGAAGCCGGCCGATTGCCAGGACGGCGTATGCATGAACGCGCTCTGCGCCGGGCCGGGCTGCGTGGACCAGGTGAAGAACGGCACCGAGACGGATGTCGACTGCGGCGGCAACTGCCCGGCGTGCGCCAACGGGAAGAACTGCGCGATCGCCAAGGACTGCGTGAGCGTCTCCTGCCAGGGCGGCCAGTGCGCGGCGCCGGGCTGCGCTGACGCCATGAAGAACGGCGCCGAGACGGATGTCGACTGCGGCGGGAGCTGTCCGCCCTGCGCGGGCGGCAAGGCCTGCGGGAAGCCGGCCGATTGCCAGAGCGCGATCTGCACCAACGCCGTCTGCGCGATCCCGAACTGCATGGACGTGCTGAAGAACGGCAGCGAGACCGACGTCGATTGCGGCGGCATGGACTGCCTGCCGTGCGCCGCCGGCAAGGTGTGCGACCTCGGCCCGGATTGCGCGAGCGGCGTCTGCGTCGCCAACAAGTGCGTGGCCCCGACGTGCGTTGACGCGGTGAAGAACGGCGCCGAGACCGATGTCGATTGCGGCGGTGCGATGTGCGGCAAGTGCAGCATCGCCCAGGCGTGCAAGGGCGCCGGTGACTGCCTGACCGGGATCTGCCTCGCCGGACTGTGCGCTGGGCCGAGCTGCATGGACGTGCTGAAGAACGGCACCGAGACCGACGTCGACTGCGGCGGATCGTGCGCCGCCTGCGGGCCGGGGAAGAAGTGCGTGGCGGCGGTGGACTGCCAGAGCGGCCTCTGCAAGGCCCTGGTGTGCACCACCGCGTCGTGCATCGACCTCGTCAAGAACGGCATGGAGAGCGATATCGACTGCGGCGGGAACTGCCCGAAGTGCGCCAATGCCAAGGGCTGCAACATGTCCGGCGATTGCACCAGCGGGCTCTGCCAGGCCGGCAAGTGCATGCCGGCGGGCTGCGGCGATCAGATCAAGAACGGCACCGAGACCGACGTCGACTGCGGCGGCGCGACCTGCCAGCCGTGCCCCGCCGGGAAGACCTGCATCGTGGCGAAGGACTGCCAGAGCATCCTCTGCGGCGGCGCGAAGTGCACCCAGGCGACGTGCATGGACGGGGTGAAGAACAACCTCGAGACCGATATCGACTGCGGCGGCGCGAACTGCGGGCCGTGCGCCAACAACAAGGGCTGCGCCTTGCCGAAGGACTGCCAGAGCCTGGTGTGCACGGCCCTCAAGTGCGCGGTGCCGGGCTGCGCCGACAAGGTGAAGAACGGGACCGAGAGCGACATCGACTGCGGCGGCGCGAGCTGCGCGCGCTGCATCGGCACCGACAAGACCTGCGTGCTCAACAACGACTGTGCGACCGGGCTGTGCGGCGAGAACAAGTGCGCCTTCATCTTCGCGAACATGGTGACCTACCCGGTGGGCACGTCGCCGCGCTGGGTGGCGATCGGCGATCTGAACGCCGACATGAAGCCGGACCTCGTGACGGCGAACCACTCGAGCAACAACGTCAGCGTCCTGACCAACAAGAGCCTGGGGACGTTCAACGCGGCGATCAGCTACCCGGCCGGCACCCAGGCGAAGGCGGTGGCGATCGGTGATTTCGACGGCGACAAGCAGCCCGATATCGTCACCGCGAACTACGGCGGCGCCAACATCAGCCTGCTCCTCAACAAGGGCAACGCGGCCTTCGCGGCGCAGGCGTTCTTCCCGTGCGGATCGACGCCGTGGTCGCTGGTGATCGCCGACTGGAACGCCGATGCCAAGCCGGATGTCGTGGTCGGCACGTACCTCGCGGGCGGGTCGGTCAGCTTCCTCGCCGGCAAGGGCGCGGCCAGCTTCCAGCCGGTCGCCAACTTCGCCGCCGGTTCCCGCGCGCTGGCAGTCGCCGTGGGCGATCTCAACGGCGATGGCAAGCTCGATATCGTCAGCGCCAACTACTCGGCGAACACGGTCAGCGTGCTCCTCGGGACGGCGATGGGGACCTTCGCGGCGCCGGCCAACAAAGCGACGGGCGCGAATCCGATCGGGGTGGTGGTGGGCGACTTCAACGGGGACATGAAGGCGGATGTCGCGGTCGCCAATTACGTGGCCAGCACGGTCAGCCTGTTCATCAACTCGGGCAATGGGGCGCTGCTGGCGGCCAAGTCGATCCCGGTCGGCGCGAACCCCTACTCGATCGCCGCCGCGGACTTCAACAGCGACGGGAAGCTCGACATCGTGGTCCCGAACTACAACGCCGCCACGGTGAGCTTCCTGCTCAACCTCGGCAGTGATCAGTACCAGCTCGCGAGCTACCCGGTGGCGCAGATCCCCTACCACGTCGCGACGGGGGATCTGAACGGCGACAACAAGCCCGACGTGGTGGTGGTCAACAATTCCACCAACAGCGTCGGCGTGCTGCTCAATCAGATGAAGTAGCGTCGGCAATAGCCGACGTGCAGCAAGCTTGGAGCGCAACAGCGCTCGCGTCGAGGATCCCGAGCACGTCGTCCGGGCGATCGATGATCGCGCTGGCGCCGTGCTCGCGGAGCTCCTCGGCCCCCCGGAACCCCCAGGTCACCCCGATCGGCATCATCCCGGCGCGCACCGCCGCCTCCATGTCCGCCGCGCCATCCCCGACGAGAAAGCAGCGCGCGGGGGGGACGCCGAGGCGGGCGGCCAGCGCGAGCGCGGCGGTGGGATCGGGCTTGCGCGGGACGCCGTCGCGCTCGCCGACGACCGCGGCGAAGCGGCCGGGGAAGAAGCGGTCCACGATCGCGCGGGTGGCCTGGTCCATCTTGTTGCTCAGGACGGCGACGGGGATGTTGCGGGTGGCCAGCCCGTCGAGGAGCGCGACGATCCCGGGGTAGGGCGCGGTTCGGTCGAACAGGTGGGCGCCGTAGTGGCGGCGGAATTCGGCGACCGCGCGATCGAGCAGCGCCGGGTCGGAAGGACCGGGAGGCCCGAGGACGCGCGTGACGAGGTTGCGTACGCCGTCGCCGATGAACGATCGCACCTCGTCGCGGGTGCGTGCGGGGGCCCCACCGAAGGATGGGGAGGCCGAAGGCCGAGATGCTGGGGCCCCACCGAAGGATGGGGAGGCCGAAGGCCGAGATGCTGGGGCCCCACCGAAGGATGGGGAGGCCGAAGGCCGAGAGGATCGTTGGGAGAGGGTGCGAAGGACGTGATTGGCAGCGTCGGTGAGGTCGTCGAGGGTGTCGACCAGCGTGCCATCGAGATCGAAGAGGACGGCTTGCTGCGGGCTGCTCACGCCGGGCCGATGCGGACCGCGCATGCCTTGAATTCGGGAGTGAGCGTCAGCGGATCGAGCGCCGTCGACGAGAGCAGGTTGGTGAGGGTCTCCTCCGGGAAGTGGAAGGTCATGAACACCGTGCCGCGCGGCGAGCGATCGGTGACCTTCAGGACCGCCCGCACCGCCCCGCGGCGCGATGCGATCTCGACCATCGCGCCGTCGGTGAGATCGAGGGCGGCGGCGTCCACCGGGTTCACCTCGACCTGCTCGTGCGCCTGGATTCGATCGAAGTGGCGTGCGCGCCTCGTCTGCGTCCCGGTGTGGTAGGTCGAGAGGCGGCGGCCGGTGGTGAGGACCAGCGGATAGTCCTCGTCGGTGCCGTCGACAATCGGCTGCCAGGAGACGCTCATGAACTTGCCGCGCCCGCTCTTGAAGGTGCCCTCGTGGAGGAACGGCGTGCCGGGGTGATTGACGTCGGGGCAGGGCCAGGCGAGCTGCTCGTGCTCGAGGCGCGCGTAATTGATGCCGTGGAGGATCGGCGCGATCGAGGCGGCCTCGTCCCAGATCTCCGACGGGGTTTCGTAGGTCCAGTCGTGGCCCATCCGGCGCGCGACCTCGCGGATGATCCACCAGTCGGCCCGCGCCTCGCCCGGCGGCTCGACGATCTTGCGCACCCGCTGGACGTGGCGATCGCTGTTGGTGAAGGTGCCGTCGACCTCGGCGAACGAGGCCGCGGCGGGGAATACCACGTCGGCGAGGCGGGCGGTCTCGGTGAGGAAGATGTCCTGCACGACCAGGAAATCGAGGGCGCGAAAGGCGGCGGTGGTGCGCTCGGGATCGGTGTCGGCGACGACGGTGTTGTCACCGACCACCCACATCGCGTGGACCCGTTTTCCCGCCGCGTGCACCGACCCGAGCGCGGCCTCGACCACCTCGGGCTTCTTCATCCCCGGGACGGCGCTCACCGGGAGGTTCCACACCCGCGAGACGGCGGCGCGGTCGTCGGGGTTGGCGACCTTCAGGTAGCCCGGCAGCGACTCGGGCATGCAGCCCATGTCGCCGGTTCCCTGGACGTTGTTCTGCCCGCGGAAGGGATTCACCCCCGACGCGCGGCGACCGAGGTTGCCGGTGAGGAGCGCGAGATTGCCGAGCGCCTCGACGTTGGCGACCCCGCAGGCGTGCTCGGTGATGCCGAGGGTGTAGCAGATGGCTGCGCGCTCGGCGGAGGCGTAGTCGCGCGCCACCGCGCGGATCGTCGGGGGATCAATTCCGCAGATCGGCGCGGCCCATTCGGGGGTGAGCAGAGCGACGTGGGCGCTGTACTCGGCGAAGCCCTCGCTGCGCGCCGTGAGGAAGCTCTCCTTTTGCAGCCCCTCCTCGATGATCACCTGCGCCATCGCCGAGAGGAGCGCCAGATCGGAGCCGACCTTGATCGGCAGGTAGCGCTCGGCGAATTGCACCAGATCGATCCGGCGGGGGTCGGCCACCACCAGCCGGGCGCCCTTCTTGACGGCCTTCTTGATCCGCAGCGCGATCACCGGGTGCGACTCGGTGGTGTTGGTGCCGATCGCGAAGATGTAGGGAGCGTCCTCGAGCTCGCGGATCGAGTTCGACATCCCGCCCATCCCGAACATGGCCGCCAGACCGGCGACCGTGGGGGCGTGTCAGGTTCGCTGGCAGTTGTCGATGTTGTTGGTGCCGATCACCCCGCGGGTGAACTTCATGAGGAGGTAGTTGGCCTCGCTGGTGGTGCGCGCCGAGGCCCACGCCGCGAAGGTATCGGGGCCGTGATCGCGCAGGTTCCCGGCGAGCCTGCCAGCGACGAGGGTGAGCGCCTCGTCCCAGGAGGCTTCACGGAACCCTCCCCCGACCGCCCTGAGCCCCGTCGAAGGGTCGCGGTCGCGGATCAGCGGCTTCGTCAGGCGGTCGGGCGAGGCGATGAAGTCGGTGCCGTACTGCCCCTTCACGCACAGCGCGCCGTCGGCGGCGGGGGAGTCCATTACCGGGGTAATGCCGAGCAGCTCCCCGCGCGCGGCGTTCAAGGTGATCCCGCAGCCGGTGCCGCAGTAGGGGCACACCGACTCCACGCGCTGGATCTCCTCGGCGAGGATCGGGAGGCGGGTCTTCTTCTCCACCTCGGCGATCTTGGTTGCCATCTTGCGGTCGGTGAGCGCGCCGGTGGGGCAGGTGTGGATGCACTGGCCGCACAGCTCGCACGACGACTGCTCGAGACCGCGATCGAACCACGCGGCGATGGTCGACTCGAAGCCGCGACCCCGCGCGGTGATCGCGTTGTCGCCCTCGATCTCGTCGCAGATCCGGACGCAGCGGTAGCAGTTGATGCAGCGCGAGTAGTCCCGGCCGAGGAAGGGATTGTCGTCGGGGTGCGCCACGCCGCCCGCGGCACCGGCGAAGCGGCCCGGCTCCGCACCGACGGCGCGGGCGACGCGGTGGAACTCGCAGGTCCCGTCGAGGCGGCACTGCGGGCAGCCGCTGAGGCGGTCGTCGGGGAGCAGGGAGCCGGTCAATTCGACCAGGGTCCGGCGCAGCGACGCGATCTCGTCGTCGACGGTGACGGTCAGTCCGGGCGCGCACGGGGTGGTGCAGCTGGCGCCGATGCGACCGTTGATCTTGACCACGCACACCCGGCACGAGCCGTAGGCCTTCAAGCGTGGATCGAAGCACAGCGACGGGATCGACTCCCCCGCGCGGCGCGCCGCCTCCAGCACCGACTCGCCGCTCCGGAAGCCGATTGTCTGGCCATCGAAGGTGAAGGATCCGAGGTCGTCCATCAGGCGCGCTCCTCTTTTGCACTGCGTTCTGCGCTGCGTTGTGCCGCGGTGCACACTGCACAGCGACCGGCGAGGTGGGACTCGATCACCGCCGGGAAGCGGGTGAGCAGGCCGTCGACGATCGCCGGCGCGGCGATGCCAAGGCCGCAGGCGGAGGTCTTCGTCATCACCGTGCCGATCGCCCGGATCTCGGCGAGGTCGTTCTGGTCGGCCCGGCCGGCGGCGAGGCGATCGAGGCGGGCGACGACGCGCTCGGTGCCGATCCGGCAGGGGAAGCACTTGCCGCACGATTCGGCGCGGAAGAAGTCGGACGCGGCGCGCACGATGTCGACCGGGCAGCGACGGGAATTACCGACCAGGATCCCGCCCGATCCGAGCATCGCGCCGCGCGCCTTGGGGGCCGCGAAGTCGAGCGGCATGTCGAGATCGTCCCGTCCGAGCAGCCCGCCCGAGAGGCCGCCGAGGGTGAAGAACTGCAATTCGCCGCCGGTGACGCCGCCCGCCGCTGCGAGCAGCGCGCCCACCGTGGTGCCGAGAGGCAGCTCGTAGTTGCCGGGGCGCAGGATATCGCCGGCGATCGAGTAGAGCTTCGGCTGGTGCGCCTTCCAGAAGGCCGCGCCGCGCTCGAGGATCCGCGGGACCGCGGCGAGGGTCTCGACGTTGTTGACCAGCGTCGGGCGGCCGAACAGTCCGTGGGTGGTCGGGTAGGGCGGCTTGTCGCGCGGGAAGGGGCGCTTTCCTTCGAGGGAGTTGAGGAGGGAGGTCTCCTCGCCGCAGATGTAGGCGCCCGCGCCGACGCGGACCCATACGTCGAACTCCGCGTCGAGGAGTCCGGCTGCGCGCGCCTCGGCGATCGCGGTTTCGAGGATCCCCTTCGCCTCGGGATATTCGTAGCGGAGGTAGATGATCCCCTGGCGCGCACCGACGGCGTGGGCGGCGATCCGCATGCCTTCGAGGAGGAGGTGGGGATCGCGCTCCAGGATCGGCCGGTCCTTGAAGGTGATCGGCTCGCCCTCGTCGGCGTTGACCACCACGTACTTGAGATCACCGACGGCGTCGCGCACCGCCTGCCACTTCACTCCCGTCGGGAAGCCCGCGCCGCCGCGTCCGGCGAGCCCGCTGGCGGAAAGCGTGGCGATGATCTCCGCCGGGGCACGAAGGGAGGCTTTCTCCCAGACGCGCCATGCGCCGCGGCCGCGCGCAGCGACGAGAGAGGGCTGATCTTCGTGCGCCGCGTTGGTGAGGAGGACCAGCTCGTGGCCGGTGGCGATGCAGGGGGGCGACGGCGCGGGGGTGATCGAGCGGTCGTCGCTGAGCGCGGCGATCGGCGTGTCGCAGCGGCCCGGGCAGGCGATCGTCGAGCCCTCGGGGATCGCCGCGCCGTCTTGCGCGCGCATCCGGCACGCCGGGCCCGCGCAGGCGTAGAGAGCGCTCCCGCCCGGAGGCGGGGCGGTGCGGAAGAAGTGGTAGAAGGTGACCACGCCGAACAGATCGCCGGGCGGGATCTTCAGCTCGGCAGCGACGGTGGCGAGGTCGTCCTCGGCGAGGTAGCCGCGCTCGGACTGGAGCGCGTGGAGGATCGCCAGCGCAGGTGCCGGCTCGCCGCGGAAACGCTCCACGATCGCGCGGGCTCGCGGCGACGGTGCGAGGGGGGGCATCGGCATCGCACGAGTCTCGCGCCGGAAGGGGGCCGGCGCAAGGCGATCCCTGCGCCAACCTCGACCGGGGGCCGCGATTGGGTTGTAAAATAGAAGATAAGGTTCTATAGTGCAGATCATGTGGTCTCGCCTCGCGTCGGATCGGCTGCTCGCCCTGCTCCGCAAGTTTCCGGCGGTGGTGGTGATCGGCGCACGCCAGGTGGGCAAGACGACGCTGGTGCGGCGGGCCCTGCCGGATCTGCCCTACTGCGATCTTGAGGAGCCTTCGCTGCGAGCGCTGGTCTCGGAGGACCCGACCTACCAGATCGCGGAGCGGGAGCAGAGGGGACTGATCCTCGACGAGGTCCAGATGGTTCCGGAGGTGTTCGCAGCGCTCCGCGGGATCATCGATGCGGATCGGCATCGCCGGGGGCGCTTCGTCCTCCTGGGGTCGGTGCAGCCGGCGCTGATCCGCGGCGTGTCCGAGTCGCTCGCCGGGCGGATCGGCGTCCTGGAGCTTGACCCGCTGGTCGCCGCGGAGGTCGCCACCGGGCGTCGCCGTCGCCCCTGGTCGCGCCTCTGGCTCCACGGCGGCTTCCCCGACGCCGTCGACGGCGACTTTCGGGAGTGGTGGGAGGCCTATCTCCGCACCTACATCGAACGCGATCTGCCGCACCTGGGCGTGGGCGCCGATCCCCTCCTGCTCCGACGTCTGTTGACGATGCTGGCCCATCAGCAGGGCGGGCTCTTCAACGCCTCCCAGATCGCTGGATCACTCGGAGTCAGCTACCACACGGTGCAGCGCTACGTGGACGTGCTGGAGAAGACCTTCCTCGTCCGTCGCCTCGCGCCATTCTTTCGCAACCTCGGGAAACGACTGGTCAAGGCGCCCAAGGTCTACCTCCGCGACACGGGCCTTCTGCACCACCTCCTCGGAATCGCCTCCCTCGCCGCCCTCGACAGTCACCCGATCCGGGGGGCGAGCTTCGAGACCTTCGTGATCGAGGATCTGCTGCGGCGCGAGCGCCTGCGCCATCCGACGACGCGAGCGACCTTTTTCCGCACCGCCACCGGGCTGGAGGCCGATCTGGTGCTGGAGCGCGACGCCGCCTCGTTCGCCGTCGAGGTCAAGGCCGGCAGCGGCCGGGACCCGGGCGCCGCGGTCAAGCTGGTCCGGTGCCTCGACGACATCGGGGCCAGGCGGGGCTTCGTGCTTGCCCACCAGGCCGGTGTCGAGCCGCTCGTCGCGCGGGTGGAGCGTCGCGGGTTTGCCGACAGTCTCACCTGGCTCCCCGGGGACTGAAGAGGACTTCCGTTTCCGTTTCCGTTTTCGTTTCCGGTTGCCCTGGCTGAGCTAATTTAGTGCCGGCGCGTGCGCCGTGGGCCGACCTGGCGGCGCAGCGCCCTGACCTCCTGCTTCAACGCCTCGATCTGGCGCGCCTGCTCCTGGAGCGCCGCCACCGCCATGCTGGTGTAGGCGTACAGGTCGACGCGCTCGCCGGTCGCGTCCACCGACGGGCTGGGGACAACGTCGTCGATGATGAAGCCAAGGCGGCGGCCCTCGCCCTGCACGGGATCCTTGTACTGCCAGGTGCTCAGGCGGAAGCGGAGGAGGTCCTCCGACAGGTGGCGGCGCTCGGTGTCGTCGAGGTAGTGAATCTCCTCCTTGTGCGCGCGGCGCGAGATCGGGCAGATCGCGCCACAGTACCAGTTCGGCGAGGCGCCGACGCCGCAGCACATCTCTTGACCAACGCAGTCGCCCATCATCTGGCAGAGCCGCTTGCCCTGCTTCATCGCGCACTCGGCTGCCGGGACGCAGGCGCTGCCGAGGTTCTGCACCGTGCAGCACACCTCGCCCTGCGCGCAGTCGCCGGGATCGTCGCAGGTCCAGGCCTGATCGGCGCACTTGTCGCCGGGCTGGATGCAGACCCCGGCGCCGAAGGGGCTGGCGCGGCAGCAGATGTTCGCGGGCGCGACGCAGGTCTGATTGCCGCAGGCCACCTTCGCTTTCGGGTTTTGCGCCGCGCCATCGCTCTTGGCGAGGTCGGCGGGCTTGGCGAGGTCGGCGGGCTTGGCGAGGTCGGCGGGGACGGCGAGGTCGGCGTGATCGGGCGGAGGCCCGTGGTCCGTCGGTGGGGCGAGATCAGGGAGGACGCCGTCGCCCACGCGGGTGACGTCGGCGGGGGCGGCGAGATCGGGCAGTCGCCCCTCGTCGAGGGAGATGGCGGAGTCGCCGCCTACGAGGGAAGTGGTGCAGGCCGAGCACGCGACGGCGAAGGCGAAGGCGATGCGCACGGGGGACCTCCTGACGGCAGCCTTCACTATGGCCCCCAGGATGCCGATCGCGCCCCCTCGCGGCCCACCGCTGGCGGGGCGTGAGATGCCGGCCAGACCCGCGCCGATCGGCGGTGGCGCCGCCCTCAGCGACAGACGTCGAGGTCGGCGGTCTGGCCGCCGAGGTCGGGCGCCGCGGTGCCCGCATCGACGGAGTGGATGACGGCGAGGTCGTTCGCTGCCACGCCGCCATCGGGCGGCTGCTCGCCACATGGCGCGCCCGCGAGGGTGATGGGGTTGCCGCCGCAGGGCTGGAGGGCGAGTCGCTCTTCGGCCCGCGGGCTGCGGACTTTGGTTGCGGCCCGCGGGCCGCGCTGAGGTACCGTGCCGCATGGCCTGGCTGATCGACCGTGAGGTGAAGGAGCGCGTGCGCCGGATCGAGCTGCCGTGGAGTCGCCACGGCGTCGATCCCTGCGGCATCACGCAGCGCGACGTGGCGCGGATGTTCACGCTGATTGGCTGGCTCTACCGTCGCTACTTCCGGGTCACGGTGGTCGGGATCGGGAACGTCCCGGGGCGCGGGCGGGCGATGCTGGTGGGCAACCACTCGGGCGGCGTGGCGCTCGATGCGCTGATGGTGCTGGCGTCGACGTTCTACGAGATGGAGCCGCCCCGGCTGGCGCAGGGAATGGCAGAGAAGTTCATCAATCGCATGCCGGTGGTGTCGCAGATGACGCTGGGCGCGGGGCAGCTCCCGGGGCTGCCGGAGAACGCGCTCCGGCTGCTCACCGACGAGCGCCTGCTGATGGTGTTCCCCGAGGGGGCGCGCGGGACGGCCAAGCTGTATCGCGAGCGCAACTCGCTGGTGGGCTTCGGGACCGGCTTCATGCGGCTGGCGATGGAGACCAGGACGCCGATCGTGCCGTTCGGCTTCGTGGGCTGCGGCGAGGCGATCCCGACGGTGATGAACCTGGTGAAGCTCGGGAAGCTGTTCGGCGTGCCCTACATCCCGGTGACGCCGTACATCTTTCCGGTCCCGAGGCCGGTGGCGCTGCGGCTCGAGTACGGCGAGCCGACGGTGTTCGCGGGGACGGGAGCGGAGGACGACGAGGTGATCGCCGGCCACGTCGCAAAGGTGACCGACCAGATCGCCGCGCTGATCGCACGCGGCGTGGAGGCGCGCTCATGAAGGTCCTGATCACGGGCATCGCGGGGCGGCTCGGGCAACTGGTCGCGGAGCGGCTGGTCGACGAGGGGCACCAGGTGATCGGGATCGATCGCCGCGCGTGGGTGGGCGCGCCGCGCGGGATCGAGCTGCACGAGATCGATATCCGCAAGCGCGCAGCGGAGGACGTCTTCCGCAAGCACCGCCCCGACGGGGTGATCCACATGGCGACGGTGACGCACCTCACGGTGCAGAGCGAGGATCGCTACCGGATCAACCTGCACGGCACGCGCGCGATCTTCGATCACTGCCACGCCTACGGCGCGAAGCAGGCGATCTTCGTCGGGCGCCACACCTACTACGGCGCCGCGCACGACTCGCCGCTCTACCACCGCGAGGACGATCCGCCGATGGGGGGCACCACCTTCCCGGAACTGGCCGATCTGGTGGCCGCCGACCTCTACGCCGGAATGGCGCTGTGGCGGTTTCCCGAGCTCCAGACCGCGGTTCTGAGGATCTGCTACACCCTCGGTCCCGCTCGGGTCGGGACGCTCGCCGGGTTCCTTCGCGGGCCACGCGTACCGACGGTGATGGGCTTCGACCCGCTGTTCCACTTCCTGCACGAGCGCGACACGGCGGAGGCGATCTGCGCGGCGCTGGGGGCGAAGCTGCGCGGGGTCTTCAACGTGGCCGGGCCGCCGCCGATGCCGCTCTCGCTGATCGTGAAGCTCGCGGGACGGAAGACGATTCCCGTGCCGGAGCCGCTGTTCCGGTTCGCGCTCGGGCGCTTCGGATTGCCGCGGCTGCCCGAGGGCGCGCTGCAGCACATCAAGTACCCGGTGGTGATCGATGCCAGCGCCTTCCGCGCGGCGACCGGGTTTGCGCACCGCCACGACGAGGATCGGACGATCGACGGCTTCCGCGACGGGTACGATCGCGGCTGAGCGAGGCGCTGGCTTGACGGGGCATCTCGTCCACCGATGCCAGGAAAATTCGTATCGGCGCACGCCGATTTTCTGTACTAGATGGACCGTCAGCCACGGACCGACGGAAGACGCCTGCCGCAGCGCTGACACCCTGGAGGATCCCAATGCACGGAGTGAATCGACCGAAGCGCCGCACTCCCCATCGGCGCCGGCTCGCGGGTGGCTTGTTCTTCGTTGGAATGCTCGCCACAGGCACCACGGAGGCCGCGGATTTCGCGCTGCCGGGACCGGTGCCGCCTGCACCGCCGGCCAGACCCGCGTCTGGACGGAGGCGACGAACGACTCGCTCGGCGTCGCCGCGAAGGATCCCGAAGGCGCCTGGATCGGCCCCTGGCCGCAGGCCCTCCGCCGCTGGGACGCCGCGCTCAGCCGCCTGGTGGCCTATCCGGGACCATTCCGCCCCTGGAGCCCGGTGAAGACCACGGCGTGCGGCACGGTCGACGACTACTTTTTCTACGACGGCTGGGGCGACGAGGCGGATTGGAATGTGAACTTCATTCCCACGCCGCATTATGCATGGCTCCTCGACGACGTCGAGGAGATCGGCGTCGATCTGCACGCACCCTGCCACGGCTCGAGATGCATGCAGCTCGAGATCACGCCCGACCAGAGCTTCTACAACAACGGCTGGTTCCCGAAGAGCTGCCGCGACGACCAGGCCTACATCGGAATCGACGGCAAGTCGCACATCCGATGCCTCGATGATCCCCGCAATGGCAACCAGTATTCGCCGCTCGAGACCCGCTCGCTGTGCACCTATGGTCCGTGGGCCGGCGATCACGGCCACGGCGGGCGGCCGGAGATCCACCCGTCCGAGCTGATGTGGTGGCGCAGCGGCAATTCCCACTACCTGATGATGGTCCAGGACGACTCGAATCGATTCGATCGCCAGAGCCACTTCTACTTTGCCAGTCCCTACCCATCCGCCCCGCCGCCCGGCTGGCGGCCCTGGTCGCAGTTTCCGCGCAAGGGAACATTCGGTCTCGCCTTCTCGGCGGACCCCGCCCTCGGCCCGGTCCGCTACGACATCCACGTGCTGGACCGGCGCCTGGTCACGGTCAACACCGACGACGCCGACGACGGCACGGACCACCGGCTGCTGGTCGGCGGGGCGCCGCTGATCGACGTCATCGAGCGGGCGGCCGACGACGGCAACGTGCAGGTCACCTTCGGCAGCGTCTGCCAGCTGCCCACCGGTCGCATCACCGGGTTCATCAACCTGACGAGCAGCGTCGGCGCGGGCGATCAGGGCTGGGAGGGCTACCAGGTCGTGCGGGTCGATCGCTTCTCGCTCGGCGAGGACGACGTGGGGCCTCCGGTGGTCCCGCCGAACCCGGGAGCGGTCGTCACCTTGATCATGCAGCAGCTCCGCGCGACCCTCCGTCCCCTCGCGAACTCCGACACCGTGGGGGCGCTGGTCGCCGACGCCACCGTCGAGCTCGGCGGCTCGCCCGGCGCCACGGTGGACGACCTGACGATCGTCTCCATCGAGCAGGTGGTGGGCGATGCGAGGATGCCGCTGGCGTTCACGGCGAACAGCCCCGGGTCCGCCTACGTGGCGGGACTCGCGGCCGGGGCGGCCCTCACCGTTGAGGTTCGCACCGCGAGCGGCCGCGTCCTGCGCGCGCACGCCGCAGACATCGTGCTCGGGGGCCGGATCGAGGGTCGTCCGCTCACCGTCGAGGCGGCGCCGTCCGCGTGGGACGAGTTCATCGTCGCCGCGGCGCTTCCACCGGAGGGCACGCCGCCCCCCGAGGGCTTCGTGCGGGCCGGCGTCTGGACCGCGAGCGCGGTGCCGCGGTATGCGGTGGTCCGCGAAGGCGAGCCGTCCCCCGAGGACGACGCGCCGGTCGCCGAGGAGCTGAACGAGGCCGTGCGCGTCCCGGGTGACGCTCGCCTCCTGCAGATCTTCGGCACGCCGCGGCCATTCGCCGTGGCCTGGACCTTCACCGCGTCGAGCCTCTCCCGCGAGGCGGTCATCCCGGTGGTGGAGGGGCAGTCTGCCCCCGGCGCGGTGAGCGTGCTGGCCTCCGACGTGGGGGCGGTCGCGCGCGGCACCCTCGAGGTGCACTTCCCGCCGGGCGACGACGTGATCCAGCTCATCGCCCGCGCCACGGTCACCGACTCGCTGGGCACCGTCGCCCACCAGGTCGAGCGGCGCTTCACGTCGCACGTCCTGACGGGATCGGCCGACAATCTCGTCGACCGCGCCCTGGCCGCCGCGGCGACCCAGGTGGGCGTCGCGCCCTCGTCCATCCTCGACGCCTCGGGTCTCGATCGGGTGAATCCGGATCCGGCGCACTGCCCGCGGTGGCGGCGGGCCGCCCTCGCCCGGATCGGCGCCACGAACGCGGCGGTCGATGGCTTCGTCGGCCCCGCCCAGTTTGCCGGGACCGCCCACGCCATCAGCCGCTTCGCAGCCACGCCCGACGACACGGAGGCCGAGTGCCTCGCGAAGAACCAGCCCCCGAGCTGCGCGGGCGCCGTCGCGACATCGAGCGTGCTGTGGCCGGCCAGCAACAAGATGGTCTCCGTCGGTGTGACCGGCGTGAAGGACGCCGATGGCGACGCCGTGCGCGTGCGGATCGACGCGGTCACACAGGACGAAGCGGTCGGCAAGAGCAAGGCGCCCTGCTCCGACGCCACCGGGATTGGCAGCGGCGCAGCCCAGGTGCGGGCCGAGCGCGACGGAAGCGCCCACAACGGCCGCGTCTATCGCATCGCCTTCACCGCCTCCGACGACCACGGCGGATCCTGCACCGGCGCCGTCTCGGTGTGCGTGCCGCACGACAACAAGACCGCCACCTGCGTCGACGACGGCCAGCTCTTCGACTCCGCCACCTGCCTGTAGTACCAGGATCCGGATTCATGGGAAGAATCGCGCTGCTGTCGTTCCTTTGGTTGACGCCGATCGCCTGCAAGAGCGATCCCGCGCCGCCGCCCCCCGCCCCTGCCGCGCCCGCGGTGCCTGCCGTGCCCGCCACCCCACCGATGGTGAACCCGGCGAATCCGATGCAGGCGCTGGCGCAGATGCAGGCGCTCACCGGCGCGATGGGGAACAATCCGAACGCCAACGTCCTGAACTGGCGCGAGCTGGCGCCGCTCCTCCCCGACGAGGTGGCCGGCTGGAAGGCGAGCGGCGAGGTGAAGGGCGAGAGCAACACCATCGGGACGATCTCGTCCACCGACGTGCATCGCGAGTACAAGAGGGGCGCGCTCACCGCGCGCGTGAAGATCATCGACACCAGCGCCACCGCGATCCTCGCCGCCGGCTTCGGCATGGCGCGGATGATCAGCTCCGACGGCTCCGACCGCTACCAGAAGGGGATCGAGGTCGCGGGCCACCCGGCGATCGAGGAGTGGAAGGCCGGCAGCAAGCACGGCAAGGTCACGCTCCTCGTCGGTGGGCGGTTCCTCGTCGAGGCGAACGCCTCGGGCGTCCCCGACGCGAAGCCGCTCCTGGCATTGCTCGGCGGGCTCGATCTGTCGAAGCTCGCCGGCCTGAAATAGGAAGCTACGGCGTGGTGCGGCGGTAGGCGGGGCGACGGCGCGCCTGGCTGGCCTGCTCGAAGGCGTAGGCGAGGCGGATCAGCGTCGGCTCGCTCCACGCACGGCCGATGAAGGCGAGGCCGACCGGGAGGCCGTGGGCAATTCCCGCGGGGACGGTGATCATCGGGTAGCCCGCCAGGCCGGCCGGGAGGGCCGATCCGCCGGCGAAGTTGTCACCGTTGACGAGGTCGATCTTCCACGCCGGTCCGTAGGCGGGCGCGACCAGCGCATCGAGGTGGTGCTGCTCCATCACCGCGTCGATCCCGAGGGTGCGGGACAGCTCGTGGCTGCGCGCGAGAGCGGAGGTGTACTTCTCGTCGCTGAGCGGCCCCTTGGCGGCGGCCTTTTCGAAGAGATCCTGGCCGAACCAGGGCATCTCCTGTGCGGCGTGCGCGCGGTTCCATGCGATGAGATCGCCGAGGGAGAGGAGGCCCGGGTGCTTGCGCGTCGCGAGGTAGGCGGCGAGGTCGCTCTTGAATTCGTGGAGCATCACCTCCTCGCCGGCGGGATACATGACCTGCACGTTCGGGATGTCCGCCGGGTCGATGATCACCGCACCCTCGGCGCGCAGCGTCGCGATGGCCGCCTCGGCCACCTGGTCGGCCCCCTCGCTGTAGCCGAAGAGCCTGGTGCGGGGGACGCCGATACGCGCCCCGCGCAGGCCATCGCGCTGGAGGCTCTTCGCGTAGTCGGGGGCGGCGTGGGCGGCGCCGTCGGTGGTCGCCGGGTCGCGCGGATCGAGGCCGGCGATCGCCGCGAGAAGGAGGGCGGCGTCGGCGACGGTGCGCGCGTGCGGGCCGACGGTGTCCTGGGAGTGGGAGATCGGGATCACGCCGGCGCGGCTGGTGAGACCGACGGTGGGCTTGATCCCGACCACCCCGTTCAGCGACGAGGGACAGATGATCGAGCCGACGGTCTCGGTGCCGATCGCGGCGGCGGCGAGACCGGCAGCGACCGCCACCGCCGAGCCGGAGCTCGATCCGCACGGGCTGCGATCGAGCGAGTGCGGGTTGAGGGTCTGGCCGCCGCGCCCGCTCCAGCCGCTCGACGAGCGGTCGGAGCGCATGTTGGCCCACTCGCTGAGGTTGGTCTTGCCGAGCAGCACCGCGCCCGCGTCGCGGAGGCGCCTGGCGACGGTGGCGTCCGCGTCGGGGCGCGAGTCGAGGAGGGCGAGGGAGCCGGCGGTGGTGTGCATCCCGTCGGCGGTATCGATGTTGTCCTTGAGGACGATCGGGATGCCGTGGAGCGGGCCGCGCAGCTTGCCGGCCCGGCGCTCGGCGTCGCGCTCGATGGCGATCGACTCTGCGTCCGGGTTCACCTCCAGGATCGCGCGCAGGGTCGGTCCGCTGCGATCCACCCGCTCGATGCGATCGAGGTAGGCGCGGACGAGGCCGCGCGAGTCGATCCGGCCGGCGGTCATCGCGGCCTGGAGATCGGCGATCGTGGCCTCCTCCAGGTCGAGCCCGGCGATCCGGGTTGCCGGAGCACCAGCGACGGGGAATGGCGTGTTCGAGGCGCATGACGCGGCGAGCGTGCAGGCCAGCGCGACCCACCGCCGCGTGTCGAGGGAGCGGGTTAATTCCCGGCTCCGCCGGTGCGGGCGGCGGCGCGAGCGAGGGCACACAGCGCGGCTGCGATCAGACGGCCGGGCGCGGCGACCGTCTCCTCGCCCCCGATCTCGAGAGCGAGGTAGTCGTTGGGGATCACGTCGGCGGGGCCGCGGTACTGGAAGGCCCGCACCCGCGCCCGCTTCGCGCCACCGGGAAGATCGATCACCTCGTCGTCGTCGGCCAGCGCCGGGAGGGCGACATCGAGCGGGCGCGCGTAGCGATCGAACACCGGGCGGATCGTCTCGCCCGGGAGCGCCATGCGGAGCGCGCCGCCGGCCGGCAGCTCCTCGTCGATTGCGTACTCCCCGTCGCTGCGGGTGAGCCAGGTGTCGAGCACGGTGCCGTCGGGGGCGTGGACAGAATGGAGGCGGAGGCGATTCATCTGGGGTCGGATGATACTCCTGGTCCAAGTTTCATCAGCGCAGGAGATCGCGGGCGATCACCAGCTTCTGGATCTCGCTCGTTCCCTCGTAGATCCGGAGCGCGCGGACCTCGCGGTAGAGCCGCTCGACGACGGTGCCGCGTACCACCCCGAGGCCGCCGTGGAGTTGGAGCGCGCGGTCGATCACCCGCTGCGCGGCCTCGGTGGCGTGGAGCTTGGCCATCGCCGCGGCGCGGGTGACCTTGTCGCCGCGATCGCCCAGCCATGCGGCCTTGGCGACCAGGAGATCGGCCGCCTCGAGGTCGAGCGCCATCTCCGCCAGCGCAAGCTGCGTCGCCTGCTGCTCGGCGAGCGGCTTGCCGAACTGGCGCCGCACCTTCACCCGCGCGATCGCCTCGTCGAGGGCGCGCGCCGCCATCCCCGCCGCCGCCGCGCCGACCGATGTGCGGAAGCGATCGAGCGTCGCCATGGCGATCCGGAAGCCGTCGCCCTCGTCGCCGATTCGCTCGCCCGGGCAGTCCTGGAGCATCAGGCGGCCGATCGGGTGCGGCGCGATCAGCTCGATCGGTGTGGTCGTGAGACCGGGCGCCGCGCCATCGACGAGGAAGGCGGTGAGGCCGCGGTGGCGGTCGTCGGAGGTGCGGGCGAATACGACGTAGGAGTCGGCGATCCCGGCATTGGAGATGAAGGTCTTCTCGCCGTCGAGCAGGTAGTGGTCGCCACCCCGGCGGGCGCGGGTGGCGACGGCGGAGACGTCCGATCCCGCCTCGGGCTCGGTGATCGCGAAGGCGCAGATCGCCTCGCCTCGCGCCACCCGGGGCAGGAGTGCCCGTCGCTGATCCTCGCTGCCGGCGAGGGTGACGGGGAAGCTGCCAAGCCCCTGCATCGCGAACATCGTGTCGGCCAGCGATGAGCGATAGCCGAGGGCGCGCCGGATCACGCACAGATCGCGCACGTCGATGGAGCCGTTCCCGTTCCCGTTCCCGTGAGCGAACTCCGACGGTACGCAATGTGCCAGCAGCCCCGCCGCCGCCAGCTTCTCGACAATCCTCCTCGGATCCTCCTCGCCATCCAGCTTCCCGGCCGCCTCCTCCGCCCGTGCCGCCAGGGCCTCGTGGCGCTCCTCGAAGAACGGCCCGAGCCTGCCCGCGCTCACTGGAACTTGGGCTCGCGCTTGGCGACGAACGCCTCGTACGCCGCGCGAAAATCGGGGTGGGCCATGCAGATCTGCTGCGCCTGCGCCTCGGCCTCGAGCGCGTCGCGGAGGGCCATCGTCGGCTCGCTGTTCAGCATCCGCTTGGTCATCCCGAGCGCGAAGCGCGGGCCGCGGGCGAGCCGGGACGCGAGCGCCTGCGCCTCCTCCTGCACCCGCTCCGGCGCCACCACGCGGTGGACGAGGCCGATCCGCAGCGCCTCGTCGGCAGGGACGGGATCGCCGAGCATCAGGAGCTCGGTGGCGCGCGCGAGGCCGATCACCTGGGGGAGCAGCCACGCCGCGCCCAT
This sequence comes from Myxococcales bacterium, assembly GCA_009692555.1. Classification (GTDB taxonomy): domain Bacteria; phylum Myxococcota_A; class Polyangia; order Palsa-1104; family SHYY01; genus SHYY01. The sequence continues at coordinate 25,256 of SHYY01000023.1, read as the reverse complement.
GTCGGCCCCCGCGAGCCCGACCTTGACGAACAGGAAGGCGATCTTCGCCCGCTCCGAGGCGATCCGGAAGTCGCACGCCAGGGCAATCACCGCGCCTGCCCCGGCCGCCACGCCGTTCAGCGCCGCCACGACCGGCCGATCAAGCTCGCGCAGGTTCCCGATCAGCTCCCCGGTCATGCGGGTGAAGGCCATCCGTTCGGCCGCGTCCATCGCGAACAGCGGGCCGATGATGTCGTGGACCGAGCCGCCCGAGCAGAAACCGCGCCCCTCGCCGGTGATCACCAGCGCGCGCAGCCGCTCCTCGCCGCCGAGCGCGCGCAGGGCGTCGGTCAGCTCGCGGTAGACCTCGAAGGTGAGGGAGTTCAGCGACTCCGGGCGGTCGAGGGTGATCGTCCCGACCCCGTCGTCGGCGAGGGCGAAGCGGAAGGTCTTCGGGGCGATCACGACGCAGCCCCGTCAGCGACGGCGGCGAGCGCCTCGATCTCCACCTTTGCGCCCTCCTCGAGCAGCCCCTTGACCTCCACCAGGGCCATCGCCGGGAAGTGCTTTCCGAAGTGACGGCGATAGGCGGCACCGACGGCGCGGGTGGCGGCGAGGTACTCGCTCTTGTCGGTGACGTAGATGCGCAGCGAGATCACGTCGTCGGGCATGCCCCCCGCCTCGGCGAGCACGGACGCGACGTTCGCCAGCGCCTGTTCGAACTGCAGGGCGAAGTCGCTCCCGACCAGGCGCGCCGAGGCGTCCCAGCCGATCTGGCCGGCGATCGCGAGGAGCCGCCCGCGCCCGACCGCGCCGTGGCTGTACCCGACGGGGCGAGCGAGCTGCTTGGGATTGATCAAGGTCGCGGACATGAGGCCGAAGTTACACGCTCGAACGGGCGCTCTCAAGGTGGGTCGTCACGCCTCGTCTCGCGGGGTCACCACGGCAGCGCCGCGCCCAAATGGTCGAGGAATGTTCCGCTGTCGGCCGGGCCGAGTCCGGCGATCACCCTGCGCAATCCGACGACGCTCTCCTCGGGGGACAGCGGCGCGCGGGCGCCGCCCATGTCAGTCCGAACCCAGCCTGGCGACAGCACGACCGCGATCAGATCGGGCTCATCGCGCGCCAGAGAACGCCAGGCAGCATCGAGTGCCGCCTTGGAGGAGCGATACACGTAGTGCCCGCCGATCGCGTTGGCGGTGATCGAGCCGAGCGCGCTGCCGATCGCGATCAGCTTGCGCTGCGCGCTGCGTCTCACCTGCTCACGGAGCGCGGCGGCGAGAGCGAGGGGCGCAATGGCGTTCACGCGAAAGGTCTCCTCCCACGCCCGGTGGTCGATCCCGTCGAGGCGCATGTCGCGCACGGGATTGATCCCGGCGTTGGCGATCAGGACATCGATCGCCTCCCCGTCGAGCGTCCGCCCGAGCGCGGCGATCGCGGTCGCGTCCGTCACGTCGAGGAGATGCGCCTCCGCACCCACCTGTCGCAACGAGGAGGCCCGGGCGGCATCGCGGACCGTCGCCACGACACGCCAGCCATCCCGACGGTACTGGCGTGCGAACTCCCAACCCAGGCCGCGGCCAGCACCGGTGATCAGCACGCTCGGCATCGATGAACGCTCAGCTCCAGACGACGGGGACGGCATAGGCCGAGAACGCCGGATCGCGGGAGACGACGGTGAGCGACTCGGTCTGTGCCTGGGCGATCAGGAGCCGGTCGAACGGGTCGCGGTGGTGTAGCGGGAGCCCGCGCACGGCGTCGGCGTGCCCGAAGGTGATCGGCAGCGCGGTGAATCCGTAGTCGAGGATCGCCTCGCCGAGCGGCGCCTTGACGACGATCTTGCCGAGCCCGCTCTTGATGGCGATCTCCCAGGCGCTGGCTGCGCTCACGAACACCTCGTCCGCGACCTCGATCCTGCGTCGCACGGACCTCGGCAGCGTGTCCTCGTCCCACCGGAGGAAGGTGTGGGTATCGAGGAGGAGCCTCAACGCCGTCCCTCGAAGAGCGCCAGGACCTCGGGCGGGAGCGGGTCGTCGAAATCGCGCGCCGCCTTGAACCGCCCCTTGCCCTTGCCCGGCACGCGCAGGGCCTTCCGCGCATCGACCAGCGGTACGAGTCGCGCGCGCGGCTTGCCGCCCCGAGCGAGGATGATCTCCTCGCCGTTCGCGGCCCGCTCGATGAGCTCCGGCAGGTGGGCCTTGGCCTCCGCGACGTTGACCACACGCGACTTCGGGGTTGCAGGCATGGGCCCAAGGTAGCCGCGATGACCAACTTGGTCAACCTGGCGCTGTCCGGAATCCGGACGGGCTGTCCGGCAGCCGGACGGAATCCCGGACACCCCCATCGGAAACCCGCGCTCCGCGGTGAGAGGAGCGCGGCACGGCGCCTGCTTTGGGCTCGCCGCGCTCGGCCACCGAGCCGATGCGAAGGAGCCGCCGATGAACCATCACCTTCTCGTCCTCGCCCTCGTTGCCACCGTCGGAGCGTGCGATTTCGCGCCGCCCGATCCCACCCGGGACGACGCCCAGGAGCGCGCACTCGCGGCGCTCAGCTTGGCCACCGGACGGCCGTGGACCGTGCGCTACCACGCGCGCCTTCACACCCCCGCCTTCCTGGAGGGGCGCACGGCCCCGATCGCCGTCTCCCCGGAGGAGGCGCCCGAGGCTGCGCGGGACTTTCTCCACCACTACCGCGCGCTGTTCAAGCTGGCGATCCCGGAGGAGGAGTTTCGGTCGGAGCCGGTCACCACCGACGAACTCGGGATGAGCCACGTGCGCTTCGTCCAGCAGCACGGCGGGATCGGCGTGCGCGGCGGGCAGCTCACAGCGCACTTTGATCGCGACGGCGCGCTGGTGCGGATCCACGGGCGCTACACGCCGCTTCCCGCGCTCGATCTCGCACCGGCGATCGCCGCCGACGATGCGCGCCTCGTCGCCGGCGCCTCCGTGCGGGCCTCGCGCGCGGCCGGCGGAGTGGTTGGCAAGGAGCCACCGGAGACCCTGGTCGGGCAGGCGCTGCTGGCGATCGATCCGGGCGGCAGCGACGGCGAGTCGGCAAGGCTGGCGTGGGTCGTGGAGGTCGCGGTGAACGATCCCGAGGCGCCGGCGCGGCTCGAGGTGCTGGTCGACGCGGCCACCGGCGGGGTCTTCCGCACCGCCGATCTCCTCGACGATCTCGCGGGCTCGGGGATCGGCGTGTTCGGCGATCGCAAGCCGCTGCTCGTCGCTGCGCGGAGCGGCCGCTTCTACCTGGAGGACGACCGCGCCGGTGCGCCGTCGCAGCGGGTCCACAGCTCCGCCGGTGGGCGCCGCCTCCCCGGCACCGAGGTGTCGAGCACGAACAAGAATCGTTTCGACGAGGTAACCGAGGGGCGCGGTGCTGCCGTCGACGCCCACGCTTACCTGGCCGCGAGCGACGCCTATTTCCGCAGGCTGCACGGCCGCTCCGGGGCTCTTGACGATGGCGCCGGCCTGGTCGCCACGGTCCACTACGGCCACCGCTACAACAACGCTTACTGGAACGGGCGGCAGCTCGTCTTCGGCGACGGCGATGGGCTGACCTTCGCGCCGCTCGCGGGCGCCCTCGACGTGGTGGCGCACGAGTACACCCACGCGGTGATCCAGTCGTCGAGCAGCCTGGGGCATCAGGGGCAAAGCGGCGCGCTCAACGAGGCGATCGCCGATCTCTTCGGTTGCTTCGTCGAGCGCTACACCCGCGGCGGAGGCAACTGGAGGGTGGGCGAGGAGGTCTACCACCCGGGACACCACGACGCGCTGCGCGATCTCGCCGACCCGCACCGCACCCGCCAGCCCGCCCACTGGGACGAGCGCGTTGTCACCTCGAGCGACCGCGGCGGCGTGCACAAGAATTCGACCATCGCCTCCCACGCCGGCTACCTCATGACCGACGGTGGCGAGAACAGCGTCTCAGGGATCCAGGTCTCGGGGATCGGCGTCGCCGCGGCCGAGCGGGTGTGGTACCGCGCCCTCACGCGCTACCTCGGCCCGTCCTCCGACTTCCTCGACGCGGCCGACGCCACCGTTGCTGCGGCGCACGATCTGTACGGCGCGGCAGGCCCCGTGGGGGTCGCGCGGGCCTGGCAGGCGGTGGGAGTAATGCCGGAGGAGTAGGAGGAAAAAGCGAGCTATTCGGAGGCGGCGGGCTTGGCGAGGCGTGCGCGACGACGGGCGCGATACCACTCGATCAGGCCGGGGGTGATCGACGCCAGCACGACCAGGATGATCACCTTCTCGAGGTGCCGGTCGAGCTCGACATGGAACACCCGCTTGAACAGCTCGACGAGGAAGTAGCCGATCAGGGTCATCGAGAGGACCCACGACGCGCCGCCGACGATATTGTACATCGCAAAGCGGCGGTAGGGCATCCTGGCGACGCCTGCGACGACGGGGACGAAGGTGCGAACGAGCGGCATGAAGCGGGCGATGATGATCGCCTTGCCACCGTGCTTCTCGTAGAAGGCGTGCGCCGCCTGGACGTGCTCCGGCCGGAACAGGCGCGAGCGCGGGCGGTTGAAGATCCGCGGCCCCATCTTCGCGCCCATCCAGTACGAGCAGGCGTCACCGAGAATGGCGCATGGAATGAGGATCAGGTTCAGCGTCAGCAGCGACAGCGATCCCTGGTTGGCGTAGATGCCTGCGGTGACCAGCAGCGAGTCGCCCGGCAGGAAGAAGACCATCGCCCCGGTCTCGAGGAAGATGATCAGCGCAAGGCCGGGATAGCCGCCCCACACGATGAGCGGCCCGGGATCGCGAATCAGGTGCAGCAGCTTGGATAGGAGTTCCATCGGGGCGCGTTCTTAGCACACGTGGCGCAACGTCCGAAAAAAAGCGCAATGGGCCAGCGGATCACAAGTCGATCAAATCATTCAAGAAATAGATCTCGATATTGGATTTGAATCGCACCGGAAGAAAAAAAATGGACAGAAAATTTGCGACATGCGATCGGCGCCCCGAAGATGGCGCCATGCCCGCCCAGCCGCAACCCTTCTTCGAGCTGCGCTCCGACGGTGGACGCGATCCGCTCGCGCTCTTCGACAAGCTCCCGGTCCGCCACCGCGGCGCGCGCCACCGCCTGATCGAAGGCGACTCGCTGGCGCTGCTGGCGAAGCTGCCTGCGGCCTCGGTCGACCTCGTGTTCGCCGACCCGCCCTACAACCTCTCGAACGGCGGCACCACCTGCCAGAGCGGCAAGCGCGTGGCGGTCGACAAGGGCGCCTGGGATGTCTCGCAGGGCGTCGGCGCGGATCACGACTTTCATCGTCGCTGGCTCGGCGCATGCCGCCGCGTCCTCAAGCCCTCGGGCACGATCTGGGTCTCCGGCACCCAGCACGTCATCTTCTCGCTCGGCTTCGCGATGCAGGAGCTCGGCTACCACCTCCTCAACACGGTCACCTGGTTCAAGCCGAACGCCTCGCCGAACCTCGCCTGCCGGATGTTCACCCACTCCACCGAGATCGTCATCTGGGCCTCCCCGGAGCGCGGCAAGCCGCTTCGCCACACCTTCAACTACCCGCAGATGAAGGCGCAGAACGGCGGCAAGCAGATGCGCGACATGTGGCCGCTCAGCGACGATGGCGGCGGCGTGATGTGGGACCTCGCGACCCCCGGCAAGCGCGAGAAGCTCGAGGGGCGCCACCCGACCCAGAAGCCGATCGCGCTGCTCGACCGGATCATCACCGCCGCCACCAACCCGGGCGACCTGGTGATCGATCCCTTCAACGGATCGGGCACCACCGGCGTGGTCGCCGTCGCCCGGGGCCGCCGCTACGCCGGCTTCGACCACGACCCGGCCTACCTCGACCTCACCTCGCGCCGCCTCGCCGCGGTCCTCCGCTGATCGCGCGCCCCCGCGCTCCTCGCACACATCGCACGCATCGCCTGTTGCAGCGCTCCCCGCGAGCGGGTACTGTTCGCGCCGCTCGAGCACCACCCTACGAGAGAGGCACGAACAGAAAATGGCCCGGGGACCGAAGCAGGCGAGGCAGGACAAGCGGATCACCAGCGAAGGCTCCGACGACGCGGGGACGGCGAAGGAGCGGCCGGAGATCCCGACCACCTTCCGGACCACGCTCGAGGAGGCCTGGCACGGCTGGATGAAATCGGTCGCCGGCCTCGTGCTGATCGTCGTCGCCTACGTGTCCTACACCCAGGGGTGGGTCCCCGAGGGCACCGCCGGGCTGCTGTGCGTCGCCGGGATCATCGGTGGCGCCATCGCAGCCGCCGCGATGCCGGTGTTCGAAATGCTCGAGAAGCGGCAGAGCAAGCTCCTGCTCGGCCTGTTCGCCGCGGTGTGGGCGATCGGCGCGGGCTACCCGTCGGTGCGGAGGGCCCTGCCGGCCAGGGCGCTCGCCGATCCGGTCCGGATCGCCTACTGCGCCAGCTGGAAGGACCCGATCGAGAAGCGCGACTGCGCCGAGTCGAAGCTGGTCGCGACCGCCACGCTGCCCGAGAACAGTGATCCCTACGAGATCGAGGTCGCAGGCGGGCTGCGCGGGCAGGGCGACGCGTCGTCGAACTACCACCTCGAGATCGAGGGTGCGGCGGGCAGCAAGGAGGACATCGAGGGCACCCTCGAGCGCAAGCTGGTCCCCCAGCGGACCAGCCGCCGCGGCAGCGGGACGAGCATCCAGAAGCAGGAGCACACCGACGCCTGGCACCGCCTCACGATCCAGGGAACGCCGGTGAAGGTGACCGCCGACGGAATCGACGACGCGCTCGAGGAGGGGCTCTTCTTGACCTTCCGATCGGCCGGGCCCGATCCGCGGATCTTCCTCGGTCTCGCGGCGCTCTGTCTGCTGATCGGTCTGTTCCTCGACTACCGCCTCGCCGCGCCGAAGGTGAAGACGCACTTCACGGTGTGCGCCGGGATCACCCTGGTGTTCGCGTGGCTGTTCCCGAAGGAGGCGACCCCGAACCATCTCGTGGGGCCCGCGGTGGCCTACCTGGCGGCGTCGGCGTCGATCGGCGGTATCGGCGGCTGGATCCTCGCGGCGATCGTCAAGAGCTTCAAGGCCGAACCCAAGAAGATGGTGAAGTAGGCCAGGAGCCTGTTGGGGTGAGGCGCCGTAGCGAGGCAGCCGAGACCGAGGCCAGGCGAGAAACGACGACGACGGACTGCTGTCTGCAATTCGCGGAGGAGTGACGAAGCATGGCTGAAGGGATCGGCTGCCGCAGTAGGCCCACCACCCCAGCAGGCTCCTGAAATGCCCCGCGCGCAGGTCTACGCCGACATCCTCCGTCGGCTGCTGCGTTCGGGAGCGAAGCAGCGCGCCGAGAAGGTGCTCGGCAAGCTGCGCTCCGCCGACGCGGCGGATGTGCTCGATCGGGTGGCGCCGGCCGAACGACGCCCGATGCTCGACCTCCTGTTCGCCGCGGGGCGCGCCGGATCGGTGATGAAGGAGCTGCCGGAGGAGCGCCTCGGTGAGGTGCTCGCCCTGGTCGACGACGAGCGGCTGACCGGGCTGGTCGCGAAGCTCGCCACCGACGACGCGGCGTGGTTCGTCGAGCGGCTCCCCGAGGAGCGCCGCGAGCGCCTCCTGGGCGCGCTCGACCCGCGGGCGCGCGGCGACATCGAGCGCATCCTCCGCTACCCGGCTGGCACCGCCGGGAGCGTGATGAACACGCGCGTCTTCGCCCTCCCGGCGTCGGCCACCGCGCAGGAGGCGATCGATCGCCTGCGGGCGCGCGACGCCGAGGAGGCCGACTCGATCTACTACCTCTACGTGGTCGACACCGACGGGCGCCTGGGCGGCGTGGTGGCGGTGCGGCGGCTGGTCGCGGCGCGCCCGGATCGCCCCGTCGGCGAGCTGGCGATGGCCGATCCGCTGGCGGTGCTGGCCTCCTCCACCGCCGAGGAGGCGGCGCGACTGGTGGCGCGCTACAACCTGCTCGCGGTGCCGGTGGTCGACGAGGATCGTCGCCTCCTCGGCATCATCACCGTCGACGACATCATCGACGTGATCCAGGAGCAGGCCACCCAGGCCCTCTACGGGCTCGCCGGCCTCTCCGAGGACGACCGTATCTTCAGCCCGATCCTCACCTCGTTCCGCAAGCGGCTGCCGTGGATGGTCCTGAACCTCTTCACCGCCTTCCTCGCCGCGTGGGTGGTGGGGCTCTTCTCGGCCTCGATCGCGCAGGTGGTGGCGCTCGCGACCTTCATGCCGATTGTCGCCGGCATGGGCGGGAACTGCGGGATGCAGGCGCTCACCGTCGTCACCCGCGGCGTCGCGCTCGGCGAGATGGAGCTCATCTCCGGGCTCCGCACGATCGCGAAGGAGCTGGCGGTCTCGCTCGGCATCGGCGCCTGCACCGGCCTCGTCACCGCTGCCGTGGCGTCCCTCTGGACCGGCCAGCCGATGATCGGCCTGGTGCTGTTCCTGGCGATGGTGATCAACCTGTCGATCGCCGGCTTCTCGGGCGCCGCGATCCCCCTCTTCCTGCGGGCCATCAAGCGCGACCCGGCCCTCGGCGGCACGGTGATGCTCACAACCTTCACCGACTGCATCGGCTACGGCGCCTTCCTCGGGATCGCGACCCTGCTCCTGCGCTACCTCACGTAGCCTGGGTCAGCGCTCCGCTAGAACAGCCGCGCCAGCTTGCCGAGGATCACGTCCAGGGCGATCCGGTTCTCGCCGCCCTCGGGGATGATCAGGTCGGCCCAGCGCTTCGACGGCTCCACGTACTCGAGGTGCATCGGGCGTACGAAGTTGTAGTACTGCTCGCGCACCGAATTGAAGCTGCGGCCGCGCTGCTCGAGGTCGCGCCGGATGCGCCGGAACACGCGCAGGTCGGCGTCGGTGTCGACGAACAGCTTGATGTCGAGCAGGCGCCGCACCCGCTCCTCCACAAACACCAGGATCCCCTCGACGATGATGATCCGGGCGGGCGAAACCCGCCTGCTCTCCTGCCGCCGCGAGTGGGTGACGAAGTCGTAGATCGGCAGGTCGACCGCCTCTCCCGCCCGGAGCGCGCCGAGGTGCAGGGCGAACAGATCGTTGTCGAGCGCATCGGGGTGGTCGTAGTTCAGCCCCGCGCGCTCCTCGAACGAAAGGTCCGATCGATCGCGGTAGTAGGCGTCGTGATCGACCACCACCACCGACGCGTTGGGCAACCCCTCGGCGAGCGCGTGGGCGACGGTGGATTTGCCGGAGCCGGTGCCGCCGGCGATGCCGATCATGAGCGGTTGCACGGCCGCCGAGGATAGCAGAGGTGGGCCGCCGAGGTGCACCGCATCACGCCGCATCACATCAATGGACTCCCGTCCGGAGGAGGTCGATAATCGCGCTTCCCGGGAGTGCCGTCGCCGCCGGGCAGGAGGCCCCATGAAAGCCCGAAACCTCGTATTCCTCGCGCTCTGCCTCTCGGCGTGCGATCCCACGCCGCCGACGTCGAACGATGCAGCGCACCCCGTCGACCAGGCCACCCCGCGCCCGCCCGATCTGGTGGCCGCAGGCGACCTCGCGACGTCGTTCGATCTGGCCGCACCCGATCTGGCCGCGCCCGATCTCGCGCTGCCCGACCTCACCCCGCCGCCCGACCTCGCGCGGCCTCCCGACCTCACTCCGCCGCCCGACCTCACCCCCCTTCCGTCGTGCGTCGACACCAAGAAGAACGGCGACGAGACCGACGTCGACTGCGGCGGCGCCTGCCCGGCGTGCGGCCCCGGCAAGGGGTGCGCGAAGAACGGCGACTGCGCCAGCGCCCTGTGCGCGAACCTCCAGTGCGCAGCGGCGACGTGCAACGACCTGATCAAGAACGGCGCCGAGACCGACGTCGACTGCGGCGGCGGCGGCTGCCCGGTGTGCGCGGTGATGAAGGGCTGCCAGAAGCCCGCCGACTGCTTCACCGGCGTGTGCACCCAGAACGTGTGCGCCGCCCCGGCGTGCAACGACAAGGTGAAGAACGGCGACGAGAGCGACCTCGACTGCGGCGGCTCGTGCCCTCCCTGCGCGCTCGGCAAGGCGTGCAAGGCGGACGCGGATTGCAAGCCCGACTTCTGCATCGCCGCCGCCTGCGCCAGCCCGTCCTCGTGCGCCGATCTCCAGAAGCGCGTCCCCGCCACCAAGTCGGGCGACTACACCATCCGACCGCCCGGCCAGAACACCTCCCAGACCGTCACCTGCGACATGACCACCGACGGCGGCGGCTGGACCCAGCTCCTCCAGTGCCTCCCCGGCGACACCTGCATCGTCGGCGGAAAGTCGCTCTACAACATCGACTGGCTGAAGAGCGACCTCGGCTCGATCGCCCCCGACAAGTCCTACCTCCTCGGCGGGAGCCTCGCCGGTCTCGTCGACGGTGGCCACTTCATGGTGCGGGTCACCGACACCATGGCCCAGAAGAGCGCCAGCGCGATCTACCCGCTGAACATGCAGACCAAGGGCTACTTCAGCTCGGCGATGCTCTACCAGTCCGACTACCTCCCGACGCTCCTCCTCGACTCCGACGGGGGCGCCGGCCAGCGCCCGCTCCGCATCTGCTGGACCCCGATGGTCTCCCCCTTCGCGCGCTCGCTCCAGGGCGCGGCGGGCCTCTCCTTCCTCGGTCGCACGTCGGTGGCGCCGAGCGACATGGCCAACACCGCCTGCGACTTCGGGCCCTGGGACGCGCAGATGCTGATGCGCGACCCCGCGCTCTCCACGCTCTCGACGATGTGGGGGATGATGCCGGTGGCCAACTGGGGCGTGCAGGTCTACGCCCACCGCGTGTTCGTGCGCGAGGCGGTCGCCGTCCCGGTGACGATCGTCGCGGTCGGCAAGTCGCGCAACTGGTCCGACGGCACGATCGCGCGCTCCTGCCTCGACTACCTGAAGCCGCCGCCAGGCGCGCGCAGCTACGCCGGCGCCACCGGGAGCGGGATCTACGCGATCAAGCCGGACACCACGCTGCCCCAGCGCGACGTCTACTGCGACATGACCACCGACGGTGGCGGCTGGACCCAGGTGGAGTACCTGACCACCGATGCCGAGGGCTACAAGAACGCCTACGCCGCGGTCGCCTCCGACACCGTCCTCGGCACGCTGAGCGCGGGCTCCTACAAGATCGCCGCGCGCGCGCTGTTCGCCAACGCGGCCGACATCCGCTATTCCGAGCCCGCGATGGCGATCACCGACTCCGCCGTCTCGGCGTGGCCGCAGGACTTCAAGTGCGGCCTGACCGCCGACGCGCGCAGCAAGTTCGCCACGCCGGGCCTGCAGAACCAGCCGGCCGCCGCGGTGGAGTGCAAGAACCTCGCAAACGGGATGGTCTCGCCGCGAGCCAAGTTCCTGAACTACCAGGGATGGGCCGGCTGCTGGACCGGGCCGCGCCTGTGGATCGGCCTCGTGGCGAGCGCCCCCGACTACCACGGCGACTACTGCGCCGACTGCGTGGTCACCTGGAAGTGCGACGCGACCATCCGCGGCGTCTACTCGACGGTGGCCGACGCGGGCGGGAACAACCAGGGCTCGGGAGCGTTCTGGGTGCGGTGAGCCGGTTCGGGCCGTGCTACCGTCGACCATCACGCATTCTGGCAGCACGATCCTGACGAAGTTCGTCCTCGACCTGCTCCTCGCCTGCGCGGCTCTCTCCACCGCCCGCTCCGACCCGCCCATCACCCCCCCGCGACGAGCGAGTGCGCCAAGGCGACCGGCGCCGGGACCCAGCATCCCGGAAACATCCCGACGGAGACGTGGACCGCGGAGGGCAGCCCGCACCTCGTGCCCTTCGACACCAACGTCCAAGGCACGCTCACCATCGAGCCGTGCGCGGAGGTGCTGATCGCGGGGAGAAAGACGCTCACGGTGAAGGGGTCGATCATCGCCAAGGGCACCGCCGCGAAGCGCGTCCACATCTCCACAATCGGGGCGTGCCCTACAACATCGGGACGCAGCCCGGCGGCGGCGCGGATCTGCGCGTCGAGGGTCCCAAGGGCGGAGCGGTCTCGACGCTCACCATCGAGCCCGGTGTCACGCTGCGCTTCCGGAAGGCCGGCACGTTCCACGTCACCTTCGCGAACGGCGACCAGCCCGCGAACGCCGCCCTCATCGCGCTCGGCACCGCCGACAAGCCGATCACTTTCACCTCGGCGGAGGCCTCCCCGGCGGCGGGGGACTGGCTCGGGCTGAGCTTCGGCATGGTCCCGCTCGCGACCAGCAAGCTCGACCTCGTGCGCGTCGAGTACGCGGGCGGCAAGAGCGGCAGCCAGAGCTTCTCCTGCCGCGCCCCGGGCGACGACGTCGCGGACAACGCGGCGATCCGTATTTTCGGCCCGCCCCCGTCGCAGTTCGTCACCCACACGACGATCCTCCGCAGCCTGAATCACGGCATCGAGCGCGCCTGGCGCGGCGGCGAGAAGACCGATCTCCTCCCGACCAACACGTTCGAAGAGGTCGTGAAATGCCACGAGACCTACCCGAAGGACGCCAACGGCGCCTGCCCCGCCAATCCGCCCTGCCCGAAGTGACGGGGGCGAGGCGAAGGGACGGCCGGATCACAGCGGGTGGATCATCCGCTCCACCTTCGCCGTCCGCTTCTCGGTGTCCGTCACCTCCAGCCGCCACAGGCACGGTTGACCGCGCACGCTGACCACATCCGGGAGGAACACCGCAGAGCCGATGTGCTCGCCGGGATCGAGTCCGTCCCTGGTGCCGGTGAGATCGACCGTGTCGTGGCGGATGCTGAAGGGCTTCTCGCCGCCCGGAAAGGTCAGCGTGAAAAGAAGGTGGATCTGCTGCGGCTCCATGTAGCGCGCGCGCACTGATCCCCAGATGTGGTAGCCGCCCTGGATGCCCATGATGATCGGCACATCGGCGCCCTCACCGACGGGGACGAAGGTGGTCACTCCGGTCCCGAGCGTCACCTCCGGCGGCCCTGGGTAGGTGTGCGGCGCCGGCCCGCAGGCGGCGAGCAGCCCGATCAAGGCCACCTTCCCGGCCGTCGTCTTCATCGATCAGCAGCTTACGACGGATCCTGTCCCCCTCCTCGCTGTTCAAGTAGGATCCGAGCGTGAACTGCCCGACCTGCGGCGCGGAGGCGGCCCCGAGAGACGCGATCTGCCTCGAATGCGGGGCGCACCTCCTGCGGCTGCCGGCGCCCGTCGCCGCGGAAACCACCCCTGCGCCGGAAGCTGCACCTGCTTCGCCGGTCGCCCTCGTTCCCGTTCCCGTTCCCGCTGCCGTCGCCCCCGGGCCTCGCCTTCCCCGCCGCGGCGACGACGACGACAAGATCCGCTGCCTCGGGTGTGGCCACTGGAATGCCGCCGAAAGCACGACCTGCCGGGTCTGCGGCGCCCGCAAGCGCGGCGTGGTGTGATCGCCGTCTGACCCACGTCTGACCCTCGCCCCCTTGACACCCCCCGGGGTCCACCGCCCAGACTCCGGCCATGCCGATCTCCCACTTCCCGCGCCTCGCCGATCTGCCTCCCTACGTCCTCGGTGCCGTCGACGAGCGCAAGACCGCCCTGCGCGCCCAGGGCGAGGACGTCTTCGACTTCGGCCTCGGCAACCCCGATCACGCCTCGCCACCCGAGGCGGTCGAGGTGCTCCGCCAGAGCGCCCTCGACGCCAGCCTGCACCGCTACCAGCCGTCGCCGGGGCTCCCCGAGCTGCGCTCCGCGATCACTCGCTGGTACGATCGACGCTACGGCGTGAAGCTCGATCCCGCGACCGAGGCGGTGGCGACCATCGGCTCGAAGGAGGGCCTCGGCCACCTCCTGCTCGCGGTGATCGGCGCCGGCGACGTCGTCCTCGCGCCCGATCCCTGCTACCCGATCCACCGCTTCGGCGTCCTCTTCGCCGGCGGCCACTGGCAGCCCGTACCGACGGGACCGGGGCGCGACGCGCTGAAGGATCTCGACGACGCGTGGCACGCCGCGCCAAGGAAGGCCAAGCTCGCGATCGTCAACTTCCCGCACAACCCCACCTCGGCGACGATCGACGAGCGGGCGATGGAGGGGATCGTCCAGTGGGCCCGCCGCCGCGACCTGTGGCTGGTCTCCGATCTCGCCTACGCCGACCTGCTCTTCGACGGTGGCCGCACCCCGAGCGCGCTCTCCGTCGACGGCGCGCGCTCGCACGTGGTCGAGTTCTTCACCACCTCGAAGAGCTTCAACATGCCGGGTTGGCGGGTCGGCTTCTGCGTCGGCAACGCCGAGCTGGTTGGCGCGCTCAAACGGATCAAGGGCTACATGGACTACGGGATCTTCGGCCCGATCCAGCGCGGCGCCGCCTTCGCGCTCGACCACGGCGACGCCTTCGCCGCCTCGATCCGCGACCTCTACCGCGAGCGCGCCGGCGTGCTCTGCCGGGGTCTCGCCGCCGCCGGCTGGCCGGTCGATCCCCCGCTCGGGACGATGTTCGTCTGGGCGCCGCTGCCCGAGCGCTTTCGCTCCCTCGGCTCGGTCGCGTTCGCGGTCAAGCTGCTCGAGGAGGCGCGGGTCGCCGTCGCTCCGGGTGTCGCCTTCGGCCCGGGCGGCGAGGGCTACCTCCGCTTCGGTCTGGTCGAGGAGGTGCCCCGGATCGAGGCCGCCTGCCGCGCGATCGCCAGGAGCCTGTTGGGGTAAGGCGCCGTAGCGAGGCGGCCGAGACCAAGGCCAGGCGAGGAGCGACGACGCCGGACTGCTTTCTGCAATCCCTAAGGAGGAGCGACGAAGCATGGCCGAAGGGATCGGCTGCCGCAGTAGGCGCCTTGCCCCAACAGGCTCCTAAGGTCCTCGCGAGCTGACCGAAAGGCAGATCCTTCCCCGCGGGCCGTGCGTTGGAACGGCCATGCGCAAACACAGCCTCCGACCGCTCCCCCTCCTCGCCACCCTCCTCCTCGCCTCGTCTGCCGTCGCTGCGCCACCGGATCAGCGACAGCAACCGATCCTGCAGAAGCAGGATCCGGTGCGCCACGTCGACGTCGTGATTGCCCTCGACGTCTCGAGCAGCATGGACGGCCTGATCGACTCGGCCCGCGAGAAGCTGTGGGACGTTGTCAACATCCTCGGCAAGGCGCAGCCGCGGCCCGTCCTGCGCGTCGGGCTGATCTCCTACGGCCACTCCAGCTACGACGCGGGCGCAGGCTGGGTTCGCAAGGACTCCGATCTCACCACCGACCTCGACAGCATCTACGCGCGCCTGTTCGCGCTCCGCACCGGCGGCGGGGACGAGTACGTCGCCCGCGCGGTGCACGACGCGACCCGGACCATGGCCTGGGATCAGGACCCGAAGTCGCTCAAGATCCTCTTCGTCGCGGGCAACGAGCCGGCCGGCCAGGACCCGAAGATCCCCGTCGACAGCGCGGTGCGTCAAGCGCGCGAGAAGGGGATCTTCGTCAACACGATCTACTGCGGGAGCGAATCCTCGCGCGAGGCGGCGCTGTGGCACCAGGTGGCCACCCTCGGTGGAGGCCGCTACGCCTCGATCGACCAGAACAGCGCGGTCGCCGTCGCCACGCCGATGGACGCCGAGCTGGGCCGCCTCTCCGCCGAGCTGAACCGCACCTACGTCGCCTACGGCATCGTCGGCGCCGAGAAGGCTCAGAACCAGCGCGAGCAGGACAAGAACGCCTCGGGCAAGAGCGGCTCGGCGGCGGCCGGTCGCGCCTCGGCCAAGTCGAGCCACCTCTACCGCGCCGACGACTGGGATCTGGTCGACGCCCGCGCCCACGGCGGCAAGGACGTGATGGCGATGAAGGCCGAGGACCTGCCCGCCCCGATGCGCGCGATGGACCCCGCCGCGCGCAAGGTCTTCCTCGACGGCAAGGCCAAGGAGCGCGCCGAGATTCAGAGGCAGATCGCCACCGCCAGCGCAAAGCGCGACGAGTTCCTGAAGACCGACCGCGCCCGTCGCGCCACGAAGGGCACCAAGGCCCTCGACGAAGCCCTCGGCGACGCGATCAAGACCGAAGCGCAGTCTGCCGGCTTCGCCTTCTGATCGAGGCGCACCGCCGGCCTGTTTCCCGCGCGCGTCCTCATCGTCCCCATCCGCCATCATTCTTGAAAACTGCCTTCCGCGTCGGCGCCCGTGGTATCGCGCCGCGGTGATCGGCGAGACGGTCGGGAACTACCGGATTCTGTGCCCGCTCGGCGAAGGTGGAATGGGCGTCGTCTACCTGGCCGAGCATGCGCTCATGGGTCGCAAAGGCCGCGGTCAAGGTCCTGCGGCCGGAGTACTCGTCGAACCCCAGCGTCCTCGATCGCTTCCTCAACGAGGCGCGCTCGGCGGCCCTCATCCGCCATCCCGGCCTGATCGACATCTTCGACTACGGAAATCACGCCTCCGGCGCCGCCTACATCATGATGGAGTTCCTTGAGGGGGAGAGCCTCGCCGCGCGAGTTCGCCGCATCTCCGCCCTCCCCGCCGAGATGCTCGCGGAGATCGCCCGCCAGACCGCGGCGGCCCTCGGTGCCGCGCACGGGCAGTCGAGCGTTCACCGGGACGTGAAGCCCGATAACATCTTCCTCCTCCCGTCGGGCGAACTGCCCTCGGGAATCCGCGTAAAGGTGCTCGACTTCGGCATCGCCAAGCTGAGTGGCGAGGCAGCATTCGGGCAGTCCACAAGAACCGGTGCGCTGCTCGGGACGCCGACCTACATGGCGCCGGAGCAGTGTCGCGGCTCCAGGAGATGGGGAAGGTCTACCTGGACGCCGGCAACTACGATGAGGCGATCGCCGAGTTCCAGGCCGCGCAGGGGCTCATCATTGCCCAGAACGCCTTCTTTTTCATCGGCGAGGCGTATCGTGGGAAGGACGACAGAAACGACGGCAAGCTCGATGTCGCCGTCGCGAACACCGGCAGCTTCTGCGTCGGGGTGCTGTTCAGCATGGGCGGCGGAAAGCTCGCGACCGCCTAACTCCCGTCACTCTCGCGGCGGCGCTTCACGAGATCGATCCAGTCATCGGTTGTCAGATCGCCGAAGAGCGCCTCTCGCTCGGCCGCGTAATCCCCCTCTCCAGGCTCGAACAGGATCCGATAACGCAGCGCATCGGCCGGTCCGAGCGCCTGGACGACCGCTCGCCATGCTTCCGCCTGAAGCTGCCTTGCGCTCCTCATGACGGGCAAACTCGGCGGCAAAGCCGTCTTTGGAGCACCTCGCTTCGCTCGCCAATCATGGGCCGCTCCCTTCGATCAGCCCAGTGATCTGAAGCGGGTCGGTAATCCGCACGCGTAACGCGCCAGCGTTCCGCGCGAGACGAAGCCGCATCCGATCATCGGTGGTGACGAGGAACACACAGCTTCCGGCCTCGGCGCTCGCGACATGCAATGCGTCCAGGGGGCGGAGCCCGAGTTGCTCGATCTCGCGGGCGCGCAGAGCCACCGATTCGTCGAGTGGGACAATGTGCGACAGTGCGGACAAACGGGCCCCCACTTCCTCGCGCCGAACAGGATCGGGGTTGCGGCTGTTCTCCGCCGCCAGAATTTCGGACCCAACGATCTCCATCCTGCCCGCGGCTGCCGCCTCGAGGAGGCCCGCCACGGCGAGCGCTTCCAGACGCACGCGCTCCTCCGTGATGCGATCGTACGGACGCTTCCACGCGCACATGTCGAGGTAGACCCTCATGGATGCCGTAGGGAGGATGGTAGGTGCGCGCAGGGGCGAAGGCAATCTCCGGGAGGGACCGGGCGGGAACGCGCCCGGGGGGCCGCCTGACATCGCGACGGCCCTACTCGAGCTCGCTACGGGATCGTGATCTCGTTGCGCTCGCAGACGTATTTCACGAACTGCCACCGGGTCACCGTCGTTGGACCGGCCCCCGCAGGCGCCCGTCCGCACGACGACGAGGCGGTCCGCGCCGCCTTCGCCGCCCAGATGCGCGCGCCCCACTTCCCGGTCGGGCTCGAGGCGATGGGCAGCACTCTCGCCTTCCGCGCCATCGCCCCCGGCGAGCCGATCGCGATCGGCCCGGCGGACGTGCAGGCAGCCGCCGCGACCCACCCGAACGGCTGCCTCGCCTACCGGATCGAGCACCGCGGCCGCACGCTCGTCTACGCCACCGACACCGAGCACGAGGCCAGTGGACGGATCGACCCCTCCCTGCTCGCCCTGGCCCGCGGCGCGGACGTGCTGATCTACGACGCGCAGTACACCCCCGAGGAGTACCGCGCGGGCAAGCAGGGCTGGGGGCACTCGACCGCCGAGGAGGGCGCCCGCCTTGCCGCGGCGGCGGGGGTCGGTCAGCTGGTCCTCTTCCACCACGACCCGTCGCACGACGACGCCCAGATCGCCCGGATCGAGTCGGCCACGCGCTGCCGCTTCCCGCGCACCGCGGCGGCGCGGGAAGGCCTCCGGATCACGCTCGATCCGGCGGGTGAGGCCGCGGCCTGAGGAGGGTGGGCCGCTTGGAGTCGCAAGGAGAGCGGATCGGCGACGGCGACGGCGACGGGAACGGGAACGGGAACGGCAACGGGGACGGGAACGGGAACGGCAACGGGAACGGCAACGGCCACCGGGGCGAAACTGATCTACAGTGGATCACTGATCCATTTTCGATCAGCGAGGACCCGATGCCCCCGCGTGCCCGCTCCGACGTCGCTGCCAAGCCCTCGGTCCTGCTCGCGGTGGGGCCCCTGCTCCAGCGCGAGGTCGATCTCGACGAGCTGCTGGCGGCGATCGTCCACAAGATCGCCCAGGCGCTCTCCGCCGACCGCGGCACGATCTACCTCGTCGACCCCGAGGCCGGCGAGCTGTTCAGCAAGGCGGCGCACCTCCCCGAGTTGAAGGAGATCCGCCTCCGGATCGGCCAGGGTATCGCCGGCACCGTCGCCGCGACCGGCCAGACCGTCAACCTCCCGACCGCCGACGCCGACCGCCGCTTCTTCCGCGCGATCGACCGCCAGACCGGCTACCGCACCCGCAGCATGCTGGCGACGCCGCTGCGCGACCGATCCGGCGCGGTGATCGGCGTGGTCCAGGTGCTGAACGCCGCCCGCGGCGCCTTCTCTGCCGCCGACGAGGAGTACCTGAAGCGCCTCTCCGCCGAGGCGGCGCTGGCGATCGAGAGCACCTCGCTCTACGCCCAGGTGCGCCCGCGCGAGCGCCGCGACTCGCCGCCGGGCGCCCCGCCGCTGCCGCTGCGCTACCGCTACAACCGGATCGTCGGCGAGTCGCCGGCGATGCAGCGCGTCTACGACCTGGTGCGGAAGGCCGCGGCGACCAGCGCGACGGTGCTGCTGCGCGGCGAGAGTGGCACCGGCAAGGAGCTGATCGCCCGCGCCGTCCACTACAACGGCGCGCGCCGCGAGGGGCCGTTCGTCAAAGTCGACTGCACCACCATCCCGGCGACGCTGATGGAGAACGAGCTGTTCGGCCACGAGCGCGGTGCCTACACCGGCGCGCAGGCCCGCTCCGTCGGCAAGTGCGAGCTGGCGGCGGGCGGGACGCTGTTCATCGACGAGCTGGGCGAGCTGCCGGTGGGGCTCCAGGCCAAGCTCCTCCGCTTCCTCCAGGACCGCGAGTTCGAGCGCGTCGGCGGGACGCGCACCCTGACCGCCGACGCCCGCGTCGTCACCGCCACCCACCGCGATCTCGAGGCGATGGTCGGCCGCGGCCAGTTCCGCGAGGACCTCTACTACCGGGTCAAGGTGGTGCAGATCCCGCTGCCGACGCTGGCGGAGCGCGGTCCGGACGATGTCACCCGCCTCGCCGCGCACTTCCTCGACCAGTACGCCAAGAAGCATGGCAAGCCGGTCCTGGCCTTCACCCGGGGCGCGCTCGATCGCCTACTCGGCCACCGCTGGCCGGGCAACATCCGCGAGCTCGAGAACTGCGTCGAGAGCGCGGTCGTGCTGTGCGACGGGGAGGAGATCGCCCCCGAGCACCTGGCGCTGCCGCCGGCCGCCGTCCAGGTGCCGTCTACTGTCGCTGGCGTCGCTGGCGGATGGCGCCCGCAGACCCTCCGCGAGGCCGAACGCGAGCACGTCCTCCGGACGATCGAGGCGGCCGAAGGCAACCGCTCGCGCGCGGCGGAACTGCTCGGGATCGGCCGGAACACGCTGCTTCGCAAGCTCAAGGAGTATGGCGAGGCGTAGTCCCTCGATTCGGGCGTAGGATGCCCGGCATGTCCGAGCCGATCCGCGATCTCACAGGTCGCACCTTCTTCGTCACCGGCGCCAA
Organism: Myxococcales bacterium; assembly: GCA_009692555.1. Lineage (GTDB taxonomy): Bacteria > Myxococcota_A > Polyangia > Palsa-1104 > SHYY01 > SHYY01. Next base: position 5,184 of record SHYY01000023.1, on the reverse strand, counting down.
CACCGGGATCGGCGTGGTCACCGCCACCGCGCTCGCCGGTCGCGGCGGCAAGGTCTTCCTCGCCTGCCGCAGCGCGGAGAAAACCCGGCCCGTTGTCGAGGCCCTGCGCGCGGCGGGGGGCGACGCCGAGTTCCTGACGCTCGATCTCGCCAACCTCGCCAGCGTCCGGCGCTGCGCCGCCGACTTCCTCGCGCGCGGGGAGCCGCTTCACGTCCTGCTCAACAACGCCGGCCTCGCGGGCACGCGCGGACTCACCAAGGATGGCTTCGAGCTCGCCTTCGGCACCAATCACCTCGGCCCGTTCCTGCTCACCACGCTCCTCCTCCCGCTGCTCCGCGCCTCGGCGCCGGCGCGCATTGTCAACGTCTCCAGCAAGGCGCACTACAACGCCAAGGGCATCGACTTCGAGGTGCTCCGCCGCTCCACCGCCTCGGTCACCGGGGTGCCCGAGTACGAGGTCAGCAAGCTGTGCAATGTGCTCTTCGCGAAGGAGCTGGCGCGCGGTCGCGCAGGCGAGGGGGTGCGGAGCTACGCGCTCCATCCCGGGGTGATCGCCAGCGACGTGTGGCGCCGGGTCCCGTGGCCGTTCCGATCGGTGATGAAGATGTTCATGATCTCGACCGAGGAGGGCGCCCGCACCTCGCTGTACTGCGCGACCTCGCCCGAAGTGGCCGATCACGACGGCCGCTACTACGACACCAGCAACGAGAAGGCCCCGAACCCGCTCTCCGACGACGCCGCCCTCGCGCGCCTGCTGTGGGAGAAGAGCGAGGCGTTCGTGCAGGGGAACGATTCCGGCGTATCGTGAGGGAATGCTCGACCGTCGCACGTTCGGAATCGCCCTGATCGGCAGCCTGGCCTTCGCCTGCGCGCCAGCCGAGGAGTACGGCGTCCTCGAGCAGCCCCTCGCCGCCTACTGCACCGCCAACGTCAAGGGCGTCGGCAAGGTCGACACCGAGAAGGTCTACCTCCCGCGCGTGGTCCACTGCGAGAACGGCGGCGCGCCGTACGAGGCGCTCAAGGCGCAGGCGATCGCCGCGCGCACCTACCTCTACTACAAGATGGAGACCGCCGGCTCGATCGCCGATGGCAGGGCGATCAGGTCTTCTCCTGCGGATCGGCGCTGGCCAATCCGGATCAGCTCGACACCGACAAGGACGGCATCGGCGATGCGTGCGACGCGGCGCCGCCCGGGAGGGCCCCCACCGTCGACGGAGGCGTGCCGCACCAGCCCGAGGTGGTCGGCGGCTGCAGCATCGGTCCGGGCGCGGCGCGGGGATCAAGAATGCCGCTCGCGATCGGCGCGATCTTCCCGCTCTGCGCGGCGCTCGCCCTCCTGCGTCCGAGGCGGCGGAGTTGAAGAGGTGCAGAACCAAGGCTCCCGTCGCGTGCGCGCCGATTCACTTCGCATCGCGGCGGGGGGCTTGCCCCCCTTCTGTAGTATTGGGGGGCTGCTCGTCGGTCACAGGCGGAGAGCCTGTTCCCTCCTCGCGCCTTGCGCTGCTCGCGACTCGGCACGCGCGCTCGGTCCACCTTTGATCTACACCTCTTGAGCCCGATGGCCGGCCTGTCGGTCGACCAGATCCCGCTGCTCTCCGGCGCCGTGTGGCCGAGCGGTCACGCGCGCGAGGTCGAGCGCGGGCGCATCGCCTTCCTCCACCGCTTCAACGCCGAGTGCGGCGATATCGGCCGACTGCGCTTCTTCCGCACCGTGGTGGTGGTCAATTCTCCTTCGCTGCTGCACGAGATGCTGGTCGAGAAGGGGAAGGTCTTCGAGAAGTCGCCGGTGGTGCGCGGCGCGCTCTATCCGCTCGTCGGCGAGGGGCTGTTCACCAGCCGCGGCGAGCTGTGGCGCCGTCAGCGCAAGCTCATGGCGCCGATGTTCCAGCCCGCCCAGATCGCGCGCTACGCCCTGGCGATGGCGGAGTGCACCCGGCGCGGGGTCGCGACCTGGCAGGACGGCGCCACCGTCGAGATGGCCCGCGAGACCACCCGGATCACGATGAGCATCGCCGGCCGCACGCTGTTCGACGCCGAGACCTTCGACGAGGCGGACGCGATCGGCGCGGCGCTCACCACCGCTCTCCACTGGGCTGACGAGACCACGGTCTCGCTGGCGCTCCAGATCCAGATCGAGGCGCGGCAGCGGCTGGAGCGCCTCGGCGAGCATCTTCCCCCGTCCTGGCGCGCACGGATCGCGCGGATGGTGGACGCGCTGGAGCCGCCGCTGCTCCTCCCCGGCGCGCGCTCCCGCGAGCTGCGCGCGGCGATCGGGGTGCTCGACGAGCGGGTGCAGCGGATGATCGACGAGCGCCGCGCCGCCGGGCTCACCCGCTCCGACCTCCTCACGGCGCTGCTCAAATCGCGCGACGAGGACGGCGCCCGGATGAGCGATCGCCAGGTGCGCGACGAGGTGCTCACCCTGTTCGTCGCCGGGCACGAGACCACCGCCACCGGGCTCGCCTGGTCGCTCCACCTGCTCGCGCGCCATCCCGAGTCAATGCGCCGGGTGCGCGCCGAGGTCGACGCGCTAGACGGGCGCACCCCGGGCGTGACCGATCTGCCGCGCCTCACCTACACGCTCCAGGTGTTCAAGGAGGCGCTCCGCCTCTACCCGCCGGTCTACCTGTTCGGCCGGCAGGCGACCGAGGAGGTCACCCTCGGTGGCTATCGCCTCCCGCGCGGCACGATCGTGCTGGTCAGCCCCTACGGGCTCCACCGTCGCCCCGCGGAGTGGCCCGATCCCGAGCGCTTCGATCCCGATCGGTTCACGCCCGAGGCCGAGGCCGCCCGGCCGCGCACCGCGTGGCTGCCCTTCAGCGCCGGCCCGCGCACCTGCATCGGCAATCACTTCGCGCTGATGGAGGCGCAGATCGCGCTGGCGATCGTCATCCAGCGGGCCGAGCTCACCTCCGTCGGTGAGGTGGAGCCCGAGCCGGGCGCGACGCTGCGCCCGCGCGGGGGAATGCCGATGATCGCCCGCCTCCGCCGGCACAACTGAACCCAGATCGGAGATCCCGCGAACCTCACCTTCTGGCTCCACGCCACCTCGGCGGAGGGGCTGCTCTCCACCAGCGACAGCCTGGCGGTCGAGCTGCGCAACGCCGGGGGCACGCTCCTGGCGACGCTCGCCACCTACAACAATTTCCCGAAGAACGTGCAGAACATCTGGCAGCAGAAGGGGCCCTTCAGCCTCGCCGCCTACCAGGGGCAGACGGTGCGCGTGAGCTTCCGCGCCACCACCAACACCAGCAAGATCACCACCTTCCGAATCGACGACGTCTCCTTGCGCTAGTGTCCTGTCCGAGAAATTCTTTGCAGAATTTCTCAGCCAGAACACTAGCCATGATCCCACGGGGCGTGCCCCCCGCCCCGTCGGCAAAACCGCCTGGGTCCCCACCCCTGCTCACGGCGGCACTTGCCGCCGGGCAGCGGCCGTGCGCGGCCTTTTTCTACTGCGAACTTCTGTGTCGGGACACCAGCCGCGCGCGTGATCGCCCCGCCCGTGTAGAATGCGCCTCGGCTCGAGGAGCGCCCGTGGCCAGCTTCGTGGGGATCGACTTCGGCACCACCAACAGCGCGATCGCCGTCGCCGACGATCGGGGTCCACCGTCGCTGGCGGCCTTCCCCCGCCGGGAGGGGCCGACCAGCACCTTCCGCTCGATCCTCTACTTCGATCCCGAAAGGCGCGGCGCGCTGACCGGGCCGCAGGCGATCGAGGGCTACCTCGAGGGCGACGGCGAGGGACGCCTGATCCAGTCGCTCAAGTCCTACCTCGCGAGCCGGCTGTTCACCGCCACCAGCGTGTTCTCCCGTCGCTGGACGCTGGAGGACATGGTGGCGCAGATCCTGATCGGGCTGCGCGACGGGGCACGCCGCCAGTTCCCGGGGCTGGGCGCGAGCGCGCTGGTCGGGCGCCCGGTGCGCTTCTCGAACGCCGCCGGCGAGGAGGACAACGAGTTCGCCCTCGGGCGGCTCCGCGAGGCGTTCGCCAAGGCGGGCTTCGCGCGCGTCGAGTTCGAGTACGAGCCGGTGGCCGCCGCGTGGCACTACGAGAGCGGGCTCGATCACGACGAGCTGGTCCTGATCGCCGACTTCGGCGGCGGCACCAGCGACTTCTCGCTGATGCGGGTGGGACCCGGCCTGCGCGGCGCCAGCGCGAAGCGGCGCATCCTCGGCACCGAGGGCGTGGCGCTCGCGGGCGACGCGTTCGACGGCCGGATCGTCGACCACGTGGTGGCGCCCGCGCTCGGCCTCGGCACGCGCTACCGCTCGCACCTCGACGGCAAGGTGATGACCGTGCCGGGCTGGATCTTCGCGCGACTCCGTCGCTGGCATCACCTCTCGTTCCTGAAGTCGCGCGAGACGATGCACTTCCTCGAGGAGCTCCTGGCGCAGTCGGACGAGCCGAAGAAGATCGCCGCGCTGATCGATCTCGTCGAGCACGACCGCGGCTACGACCTCTACAAGGCGGTGGAAGGGACCAAGCTGGACCTCTCGCACGCAACGCAGAGCCGCTTTCTGTTCCACGATCCGCCGATCGACATCGAGGCGGCGGTGCAGCGCGGCGAGCTCGAGACGTGGCTTGCGGAAGAGCTCGGGGAGATCGGCGCGTGCGTGGACCGCCTGCTCGCCGCCGCCAGCGTGCCGGCGGGCGAGGTGGATCGCGTCTTCATGACCGGCGGCTCCTCCTTCGTCCCGTCGGTGCGACGGATCTTCGAGCGGCGCTTCGGGGCGGAGCGGCTGCGCGGCGGCGACGAGATGACCTCGGTGGCGCTCGGCCTCTCGCTCCGCGCGCGCGACCTCGAGCTCAGGTGACGCCCGGCCGCCCCGGAACCCAGGCCGGAGATTCATGGAACGTTATTCCATGAAACCACCTCCTGGGGGTGGTGGTGTGGAAGCCCCGATGGGGTGCTCAACGGAGAAGGGGGTCCCTCCGCTCACGGAGTCGTAGTCGTAGTCGTAGTCGTAGTCGATTCAGGGGCACTCGCGCGCGGGGGATCAGCTCTCCGGCACATGGGCGTGAGCATCTCCACGATGCGGGTCAGCAACTCCATGGCGTGTCGCCGAGTGTCTTCCAAGGCGAGTTGCAGGACCGCAAAGGCATCCACGATCGCCTTGCACTCCATCGCGGAGCCCCGGGCGATGCCGTAGAAGCGGGCGCCATCCGGCGCTCCGAAGCGG
>SHYY01000022.1 GCA_009692555.1 Myxococcales bacterium | reverse complement strand
GCCGAGGCGCCCGGATGGCGAGGCGCGACGACGGAGAATACTCTCTGTATTTGACGGAGGAGCTTCCCCCCAAGACTACAGAAGGGGGGCAAGCCCCCCGAAGCCTGCCGGAATGGATCGGCCGCGAGAGCGACTGAGTTGTCCATTCGCGGGCCCTAAAGTACCCCGCCAGCAGGGGTACACCGCAGGCGGAGATTTCCGCGGCCCCCGTCGCCTTCTTCGCTACAATCGGCCGATGGACTATCGCAAGACGCTCTTTTTTCCGGCCCTCCTTCCCGCCCTCTTTGCCCTCGGCTGCGCCGGCGCCGGGAACGGCAGCAGCCGGGACTCCGCGGCGGCCGGCAGCGACGATGGTGGGGGCACCCCGCAGGACCTGGCGGGCAGCACCAAGGACCTCGCACAGGCCCAGGTCGATCAGGCCAAGGCGGGGGTCGACATGACCGCTCCCGCCGACCTCGCGATGGCGGACCTGGTCGCGCCGCCCGATCTCATCGACCCCGGAAAGACGCCCGGCGAGAACTGCGCGCTCGACGCGGACTGCGCCTCCAAGCTGTGCAAGGCGGTGGTCGCCGGCTCGAACCAGAAGGTGTGCGTCGCGCCGTGCAAGTCGCAGGCGGACTGCGTGAAGTGGCTGGACCTCTTCTGCGAGGCGATCACCCCGGGCTCCCCCGACGGCTACTGCATCCCGCGCAGCCCGGCCCACTGCACCTCCTGCGGCAAGGACATCGACTGCGGCTCGCTCGCCGAGCGTTGCATGCAGGCCCCCGACGACATCGCGCCCGCCTGCCACGTCGACTGCGCCCTCGCCGGCGCCGCGGCCTGCCCGCCCGACTACGCCTGCGTGGATGTCGTCGACGGGAACATGGCCCGGAAGCTGTGCGTCCCGCAGTTCCAGGGCAAGAACGCGGTGTGCCTCGACTCGCTCGGCGGGTTCTGCGATCGCGTCACCGCGCCCCAGCCCTGCGCGCGGACAAACGCGGCGGGCACGTGCACCGGCCAGCGCGTCTGCATCATGAACACCCGTCGCTACGACAAGTGCGGCGCCCTCGCCCCGCAGTTCAAGAAGAGCTGCCTCGACCTCGATCCCGCCGGCTGCATGCTGGCGTTCGCCCCCAACGTCGCCAGCGACAAGCTCAACTGCGGGATGTGCGGCAAGGCGTGCGCGAACGGCGAGGACTGCTGCAACATGGCCTGCACCAAGCTCGACGGCGCCAACAACTGCGGCGCCTGCGGCAAGACCTGCGGGATGGGCCTCGGCTGCTGCAACGGCGGCTGCGCGGCGCTCAGCGACGTGAACAACTGCGGCGCCTGCGGGATGAAGTGCCCCGGGATCGGCTCGGCGGGAGCGGAGGTGGCGTGCAACAGCGAGAAGTGCGTCTTCACCTGCAAGGGCGAGAACTACGACGTCGATGGCAAGGAGGCAACCGGCTGCGAGCAGAACCACGGCGCCTCGCCCGGCCACACCGAGGCCACCGCGCCCAAGCTGGGCAGCGTCGGGTGCGACGACAGCACCAACACCACCTTCAACGGAAAGCTGTTCTCCGACGGGCGGCTGCACCAAAACCCGCCGATCGACGCGTTCGACAACACCGTCGGCTCGGCGCCCGACTTCTGGTCGATCATCGGCACCGGCAAGTCCCAGTTCGACCCGCTCCCCTGCGTCAACAACTACAACGTCACCATCACCACCGCCGGCGGCACCCAGAACCCCTGCTACAAGGTGACCCTCAAGACCGACAAGGTGACGAACAATGTCACGGTCAGCGGCAGCGGCACCGCCTCGATGAGCACCAACAACTTCACCCAGTACAGCAACAACTCGACGCTCTACTTCAAGATCGAGAAGGTGTGCGATCTGAAGACCCAGGAGGCGATCACCTACCAGGTGAAGTTCAGCCTGTAGGAGCCTGTTGGGGTAAGGCGCCGTAGCGAGGCAGCCGAGACCGAGGCCAGGCGAGGAGCGACGACGCCGGACTGCTTTCTGCAATACTTTAAGGAAGAGCGACGTTGCTGTCCGAGCTTGCTGCACGTCGGCGATTGCCGACGAAGCATGGCCGAAAGGATCGGCTGCCGCAGTAGGCGCGTCACCCCAACAGGCTCCTATGTGTGGTAAGCAACGAGGATGAACACGCTCCTTCGAACTGCCCTTCTGTCGTCGCTGTGCGCGCTCCCGCTGGCGGGCACCGTGCGCGCCGAGACGATCGCCGAGCCCTCCACCGGCCACGGCTTCGAGTCCCCCCGCTCCATCGACGGCAAGCCCTACACGCTGGTTGGCACCGGGGTGCGGAAGAAGTTCATCATCAAGGTCTACGCGATGGCGATCTACGTGGAGGACGCGGGCGCGCGGAAGGGTTTCGCGGCGGGAAGGGGGGACGCCCAGGGCTTCGTGATGGCGGGGCAGTTCGGCAAGCTCGGCGTGCTGCACTTTGCCCGCTCGGTCGACTCGTCGAAGATCCGGGACGCCTTCCGCGAGGGGCTGGAGGACGAGCTCTCGGACAGGGCGCCGGCCGACGTGCGGCAGGCGGCCGAGGGGTTCATCGCGGCGTTCGATCGCGACATGACCGAGGGGCAGGAGATCCACATCCGCACCACCGGCGACGGAAAGATCGAGGCGTCGATCGCCGGGCAGAAGCGCGCGCTCGGGCAGAACCCGAAAGTGGCGCGGGCGATCTGGGGGATCTGGCTGGGCGCGAAGCCGATCTCGACCGATATGCGCAAGACCCTGGTCGACCGCCTCGACGCGCTCGGCCGATAGGCCCTGATCAGATCGGGCGGTACAGCATCAGGTAGACGATCACCCCGGTCACCGAGACGTACATCCAGATCGGCCAGGTGAAGCGGACCAGGCGGCGGTGCTGCTCGATGCGACGGGTGAGCGCGAGCTGGAGAGAGCGGATCGCCAGGAACGGCGTCACCGACGCGAGCGCCATGTGCGAGAGCAGCACGGCGAGGTAGAGCGTCTTCGACCAGCCGGTGCCGGGGAACTTGTGGGTGCCCGTCAGGTAGACCCGGGTCAGGTAGCAGACCAGGAACACCGACGAGACGACGAACGCCGACACCATCAGCTTGCGGTGCAGCGCGACCAGCTTGCGTTTGATCGCGCAGCGCCCGAGGAGCAGCAGCACGCCCGCGGTGCCGTTCAGGCAGGCGTTGACGGCGGCGAGGAGATCGCCCAGCTCGCCGCGCGTCACGCCGGGAATACCGGGCGGCAGATCATCCGGCGCCGCCCGCCACCAGCGCGCCAAAGAGCAGGGTCAGGTAGATCAGCGATCCGATGAACATCCGGCGCGCCCACTGCTCGCCGGCGCTCTTGCGCAGCCCGAGCAGGCCCCAGGCGAACAGCGCCGCTCCCAGCACGGGCGCAGCGACGAGATACGGTGTGCGCGCCACGCCGACCGGCACCAGCAGCAGGCTCACCGGGACCAGCACCGCGAGGTAGATCACGACGTGGATCTTGGCGACGCGGGCTCCGCGCTCGGCGGCGAGGATCTTGAAGCCGGCGCGGGCGTAATCGTCGGTGCGGAACAGGGTGATCGCCAGGAAATGGGGGAGCTGCCAGAAGAACAGGATCCCGAACAGGATCAGCCCGGGCGCCTCGAGCGCGCCGGTGGTGGCGGTCCAGCCCATCAGCGGCGGCATCGCGCCGGGGATCGCACCGACGAGCAGCGCGATCGGCGACCGCTGCTTCAATGGAGTGTAGACCAGCACGTAGAGGATCAGGGAGATCGCCGCCAGCAGGCCGGTCAGGCGGTTCACCCCGAGGGTGAGCAGCGGCACCGCCACCGCGCCGAGGGCGAGCCCCATCGCCAGCGCCACCTCGGGTCGCAGGCGGCGCGTGGGCAGCGGGCGGTCGCGGGTGCGGGCCATCCGCCCGTCGATATCGCGCTCGAGGTACATGTTCAGCGTGTTGGCGCCGGCGACCACCAGCGCCGTGCCGAGCAGCGTGAGGATCACGCGCACCATCGACGGGCGCCCGGCGAGCCACATCCCGCCGGCGGTGGTGATGAGGACCAGCAGCGTGATCCGCGGCTTGGTGAGCGTGATCAGATCGCGCAGCGTGGACGGCGCGGTGGCGGTGGCAGCGACGGCGGTCACGCGTGAAACTCCCGCTCAGGAAGCGAGTCTGGCAGAGCGCGCTGGGGCGCCGTCACCGTCACCGTCGCTGCGCTGCGCGTGGCGAGGAAGAGCACCACGAGATCACCGAGCAACAGCGCGGCCCCGCCGAGGTGGGCGGTCACCGGCACCACCGCGAGGAAGGTCAGGATGCTCGCCACGCCGAGCGCGATCTGGAACAGCACCACCACCGGCAACGCCACGGCCAGCGCCCGCAGCGCCCTGCGACCCTCGGCGGCGCGCCACGCCTTCACCGCGACCCCGCACACCAGCGCCCCGGCCACCACCGCGAACAGCCGGTGCGCCGCGTGCAGCTGCACCGACGGGTGGACCCCGGTCGGCCAGAGCGCGCCCCGGCACATCGGGAAGTCGATGCAGGCCAGACCGGCGCCGAGGTGGCGCATCAGCGCGCCCACCAGGGACTGCAGGAAGACCGCCCCGGCGGCGATCGCGATCAGCCGCCGCAGCGACGGTGAAACGGCGAGCGGAGCGGCATCCGGCTCGCGCAGCTGGAAGGCGATGTAGAGGAGCAGGCAGAAGAAGATCAGCGACACGGCGAGGTGGCTGGTCGACACCATCGTGGGGAGCCGGTAGATCACCGTGAGCCCTCCCAGCACACCCTGGAAGACCACCAGCCCCACCGCGCCCAACCCCAGCCACAGCATCCGCCGCCCGCGCAGACCGAGCAGCACCGCGAGCGCCACTGTCAGCAGCCCCACCGTCGTCGCCGCCAGCCGGTGGCTGTGCTCGTAGAACACCCCGCCGACCATCTTCGGGAAGGCGCTGCCGAAGCAGAGCGGCCAGTCGGGGCACGCCAGCGACGAGCGGGTGTTGTGCACCAGGCCGCCGATCAGCAGCAGGCCGAAGGTGGCGCAGGCGGTGGTGATCGCCAGCCGGCGAGCGGTCTGGAGCTTCACGCCGCCCACCGCCTTGCGCCCGTGAATGTCTTGAGGGCGGATTGCCTCCCTCTCCCGCTGGCGGGAGAGGGTCGGGGTGAGGGCGAAGGAGTTGCGGGTGTTGCGGACAACAGCGGAATTTCCGGAGGGGGTGAAGCCTACTGCGCCTTCTCCGAGCCGTCGTAGGCGAACTTCGCCTCGGCGGCGGCGCCGCCCACGGTGACCTCGGCGGACTTCATGCCGAACTTCTCGTGCCACGTCTCGACGGTGTACTTCCCGGCCGGGACGTCCTTGATCTCGAACGCGCCGTCGTCGCCGGTGACCGCGAAGAAGGGGCTGTCGTTGACCGCGACGAAGCCGATCATCCAGGGGTGGACGTCGCACTTGAACTTGATCACCGCGCCGGCGTCGGAGAACTTCTTCTCGATCGCCGCGGAGCCCGCCAGCTGCGCCTGGTTGAAGAGCGTCGCCGAGCCCTTGTAGGTGTGGACGTTGTGAAGGGTCTGATCGCCGTTCTTGATCGCGACCGACTGGCCGGCGACGACCCCCTGCACGCGCGGCAGATAGGCGCAGTTGTCCTGGGTGATGGTGGCGGCGGCGGCCGGCGCGGCGAAGGTGCCGGTGACGCCCTTGACGCGCACCAGGACATTCTTCAGCGTGTTGTTCTTGTTGACGACGATCGACTCGTCCGCCATGTCGGGGGTCTTGCCGCAGAAGGCGTCGGCCTTCCGGCTGATCCGGGCGAGCTCGGGGGCCTTGCCGCTGAAGCCGACCTGACCCTTGACGCTTCCGGTGCCGCCGGCGGCCGGAACCGCCGTCGGAGCGCCAGCCGGGGCGCCAGTCGGGGCGGTCGTCGGAGGTGCCGTCGGAGCGACTGCAGGAGCCACCGGGGGCGCGGCGGGCGGCGGGGCGACCACGGGCGCAGGCGGCGGAGGGGCCGGCTTGTCCTCGGGGCAACCGGTGCCGAAGGAGACCAGTGCGCCAAGCAGGGACACGGACAGGAGCGATCTCGTCATGGGATTTCCTTGCGCTTTGGGGCGGCGCCGTCGCTGGCGCAGCCCGGGGCCGAACCACCAAGCAGTTGCGCGCGTTTGGTAGCAAAGCGGACCGCCGATGTCAAGGAACAACGCCCCGGTGTGTGCTTAACGGAGAAGGGGGTCCCTCCGCTCACGGAGTCGTAGTCGTGGTCGTAGTCGATTCAGGGGCACTCTCGCGCGGGGGATCAGCTCTCCGGCACATGCGCGTGAGCATCTCCACGATGCGGGTCAGCAGCTCCATGGCCTGTCGCCCGAGTGTCTTCCAAGGCGAGTTGCAAGACCGCAAAGGCATCCACGATCGCCTTGCACTCCATCGCGGAGCCCCGGGCGATGCTGTAGAAGCGGGCGCCATCCGGCGCTCCGAAGCGGCCCGCTCCCTCGGCGATGTTCCAGGGGAGGGAGAGCGCCGCACGTTTTGAGCTGATCGGTGAGAAACGAGTTCCCCCTGGGGGCGCTCGTCGCGATCTGCGACGCCAGGGCGAGGAACTCGATGGCGCGGCGATAGACGTCGAGCTTCTGGTCGGCCAGCAGGGGCATCCTCCTTTGGGGCCAGGGGGGTCGGTTGGCAGGAGGAATTTGTTGCGGAAGGAAGCTCGATTGCCGTCGCTGCGGACGGGACGACTACGACTACGACTACGACTACGACTACGTGACGAGCAAGAGCCAGCAAGAGGGCCCCCTCCGCTGTCAAGCACCCGGTCCCGGTGTGGTATCGTCGGCGGCGATGGCGACGGACGACGCGCGCAGGCCTCCCGAGCGCCCCTCGTGGCCGGTGGCCGTCTACGCGATCGTCGTTCTCGCCGGCATCCTCTACCTGCTTCTCCGCTGGAGAGGGCAGTGAGCGGCCGGCTGGCCCTGGGAGCGTGCGCCGGGCTTCTGGCGGGGAGCGTGTCCGCCCTCGCGACGCCGCTGCCGGGGGACCGCACCAGCGAGCTTCGCTTCGCGCCCACCCTTTCGCTCCCGCTGCGTGGGCCGCGGTATTCGGCTGTGACCATCGACCTTTACCTCCCGCTGCCGGTGCCGTCGTCGGTGGCCGACGCGATGCCGCTCCTCCGTCGCCTGGCGAACGCGGGCGAGGCGCGCCTGTCGGTGCACCTCGCGAGCAACGGATCACCCGCCTCGGTGGCCCAGGTGGAGGCGCTGCTCGAGGCGGCGCGCCAGGAGCGTTTCTTTCCGCTCGTCGACGCGCTGTGCGCCCGCGGCGCGGAGGTTCGCGCCAGCCCACCGTCGACGGAGGAGCTCGTGCGCGTCGGCCGCGACGCAGGGCTGATCGGGGAGCACCTGGCGGCCGCGCTCTTGGACCACCGCCACCGTGGCGAGGCCCTCCGGCTGACCGCCGAGACCCGCGCCTCGGGACGCGGGGGCAACGACCTGTGGGTCAACGGGGTGCGGGTCCCGGTGCGGACCAGCGAACTGGAGCTGCTCCGCACGATCGAAGGCGAGCGTCAAAGCGCCCAGGCGCTGCTCGACGCGGGCGTGCCGCTGACCCGCCTCCACGAGCGCCTGGTCGAGGAGCGCGAGGAGCTGCGGGTCGCCGCGGCGCAGGGCGGTCGCGGCCGCCTGACGGTCGATCTCGTCGGCTCACCCGCGCGGGGACCGGAGATGGCGCCCGTGACGCTGGTGATGTTCTGCCACCTCCTGGCCACCCCCTGCGTGGCGCTCGCTGCGACGGCGAGGCGCCTCGAGGAGCGCTTTCCGCGCTCGATCCGCCTGGTCTGGAAGCACCTCCCGGGGACCTCGAGCGGGCAGCAGGCGGCCGAATTCGCGGCGGCCGCCCATGCCCAGGGCGGCTTCTGGAAGCTCTACGACCTCGCGCTGGTCCCATCGACGGTGGCGATCCGCACCGGCCGCGATCTCCTCGCCCACTGCGCGACCGCCGGGCTCGATGTGGCGCGCGTCGAGCGCGAGGTGAAGGCGGGGGAGCACCGGCCGCTTTTGCAGCGCGACACCAACGAGGCGCGGCGCCTGAACATTCCGTGGCCGGGGAGCGCGATCATCAACGGCATCCTGGTGCCGGGCAGCCAGCCCTACGAGGTCTACGAGCGGCTCGTCCAGCGCCAGATCGCCGCGGGCCTGCTGCAGCGACTCACCGGGCGCTGAAAGAATCCAGCCCTGTCCGGTTCCCCTGCCACTCTGTCCGCCATGGTGGGTGTTTCTCGGCGATCCCTACTTTCGGGAACCTCACCCGGGCGGATCGCTGGCGTTGATCGGCCCGCGACCTTCACCTATTTCAGGGGCTTTGCCGCCATGCGCTTCAGCTGCCTGGTGACGGGGTCGACGCCGATGCCGGTGCTCTCAGCGCCACGACCCCGAGGATCGGCTCGGCGCCCTCGGGGCCGAAAATGATCCGGCTGACCGTCTCTTCGCCCATGAACACGATCCTGGCGTGGCCGTACGGGTACTCGACCGTGGTGCCGTTGGCGAGCTCGTAGACGTTCTTCCCTTCCACCCTCAAGCCGACCTTGCGCAGCGCGCTCGCCGGGGCCAGGCAATCGATGGCGCCCGTGTCGACGAGGAACTGGCTTTCGAAGCTGCGCCGTCGCCCGCTGAGATGTTTGACCTCCACGGTGACATACGTGAGCCCCATGGACACAACCTAGCACGGGCCCGGGACGGGCGTCTTGGTAGCTCGGCCGTGCGCGTTGTTCCGAGCCCGAGCCCGCGACCGCGCCCGACGAGCCGCAGATCGGGCTCGGGCTCCAGCCTTCGGCCTGGGCTCGGGCTCGTCGGAGACGCCACGAACTCGCACTGCTGATCGAGGTAGCATCCGGCACGCGGCTTGACTACGCCACCTGCGCGGCGATCTCGACCGGCTTCGCCTTGGCCTTCTTCGGCGCGCTCGGGAAGAACGCCTCCACCCAGCCGCGGCCGAGCCCGCGCTCGCCGGCGATCTTCTTCAGCATGCCCTCCACGACCAGCAGGGCGCCGTTGGCCTGCTCGCGCCACGCCGCCATCTTGACGCCGGTCTGACCGAGCGCCGCCTGCGCGGTCTCGCGGCCGCGCACCGCCGCCTCGCCGCGGGCGATCGCATCGGCGAAGGGCTTTCCGTAGGCGCGCTTCAGGTCGGCCGGCGACTGCGCTTCGCCGAGCTTGATCTGGATCTTGCGCATCTCGGGGAGCTGGCTCTCGAGTCCGAGCCGGACGATCGGCCCCTTGCCGACCGGGAAGAGGCGGACGAACACCGGGTGCGCGCGGTTCTGCTTGACGTTGCCGAGGGTGTCGTTGTGGAGGGCGACCACCAGGCGGTCGGCGCCGCCGTCGCAGATCCGGACCACCGCGTTGCCGCGGCCGACGGCGCGGCGGCGGTCCCGGCGCTCGGCGTCAATCGGGATCCACTGATCGAGCGCCGCCTCGATGCGCGGGACGATCTCACCGATCTCCTTTTCGCCCTCGGCGATCGCCGCGGCGAGGGCGTCGGCGGTGTACGCGGCCTGAAAGAAGCAGTCCTCCCATGACGTGCCTTCCTGAATCGTGCGCATACCCATGTGCGGCCTCCGGTGAGTGGTTGATGCGTTCCCCCAGGGCAAGCGGTGCGCCAACGGTCCGGCATGGTGGAGCGCGGAGATGCGTGGCTTGCCGGGCGTCACGACGTCAAGAATGGCGGCTCGACTGTCGGATGCCGTGACGATCACGCGGACCGGGACGGGCGCGGAGGCGATTGCAGCGGCTGCAAGGCCCAACCTGGATGGCGCAGGAGGGCCCGGAAGGACCTGCAAGTGCATCCCGGGCCGGCACCCGAAGCCCCGGAAGCGGCCTCAAGGGTCACCGGTGCCAGGGCGATCCTGAGCTCTTCGACGTCAAGGGCCACCTTGCTGGTCACCACCTTACGACGGCAGGTGCCTCAGCGCCGCTTGCACGGGGAGTGCTCGGGCATCGTGGTCCGGCCGGTCGGCTCGTCGAACCCGAAGGCGGGCGGCGCGCTGACGGTGGTCTCGCTGTCGACGAACTGGCTGCGCCTCGTGGAGGCGGGGCGGACGGGCCGACTCGGGGCCTGGAGCGAGCGCTGCACGGGCGCCGGCGCAGGCATGCTTGACTGGCCGCGTGAAACGCCGGGCAAGCTGGCCGCGCGATCGCGCGTGCTCCTCGCGATCCTGCGGCCGGCGGCCAGGGTCGCGACCCCGTGCCCAGGGCCGCGCGCCGCCCTGGCCTCGCCGACCATCCTGGAAGTGCCTGGGCCAGGTCCCGCCAATCGGCAGCTAATCCGTCCTCGTCCGCTTTCCCTGCAACCGGGAACCGCGCCCGGCGAAACGGCGCCTGACGACCTCCCGTCCTTCTGCTGATATAGTCCCGCGGATGAGCGTTCGGTGGTCTTCATCCACGGCATGTTCGTGACGCTGGCGTGCTGGCGGGAGTGGGTCGACGACTTCGCAGCACGGGGGCGGCCGGGGCGTGACGGCACGGTCGCGGAGCTGCGCGGGCGCCACCCCGATCCCGAGCTCGGCAAGCTGACGCTCGGGGCGGTGGTGGCGCGCTACGAGGCGGTCCCAGCCGGGATGCGCGAGCGGCCGGCGCTGGTCGGACACTCGATGGGCGGGCTGATCGTGCAGCTGCTGCTCCAGCGCGGGCAGGGATCCTGCGGCGTGGCGATCGACTCGGCGCCGCCGAAGGGCGTGCTGTCGCTCAAGGGCTCGTTCCTGAAGAGCAACTGGCCGGTGCTGAACCCGTTCGTCGGCGCCGGTGAGCCCTACCTGATGCCGTTCGAGCACTTCCAGTACACCTTCGTGCACACCCTGCCGCTCGCGGAGCAGCGCGCCGCCTACGAAGCGCCGGTGGTTCCCGAGTCGCGGCGGGTCGGCCGTGGGACCACCACCGACGCGGCGAAGACCGACTTTGCGAAGCCGCGACCGCCGCTGCTGTTCATCGCCGGCAGCGACGATCGGATCATCCCCGCGGCGCTGAACCAGAAGAACCGGGCGCGCTACGCGAAGGAGCTGGTGACGGACTTCGAGCAGTTTCCCGGGCGCACCCACTACATCATCGGGCAGCCCCGCTGGCGCGAGGTGGCGGAGCGTGTCGCGGGCTGGATCGGAAAGCACGCCGGCCCCTAAGAACCAGGAGACCACATGTCGGAGCAGCGCGGGACGATCATCGGAGTCGATCTTGGCGGGACCAAGATGCTGGTCGGCGCCGTCGACGGGCAGGGCAAAGTGGAGCACGTGATGCGCGATCTCACCCACGCCGAGGAGGGGGCGGAGGCGGTGATCGATCGGCTGGCGGCGCTGTGCCGGCGGGTGCGCGAGGCGCTCGGACCGGGACGCCCCGTCGCTGCGGTGTCGGTCGGTGTGCCGGGCGGGGTGGACATCGTGGCCGGCGTGGTCGACAAGGCGCCGAACCTGGGGTGGGTCGATGTTCCGCTCGCCGCGGAGCTCGAGAAGCGGCTGGGCGCGCGGGTGTTCCTCGACAACGATGTGCGGGTGGCGGTGCTCGGCGAACACGCGCACGGGGTCGGGCGGGGGACCAAGACGATGGTCGGGGTGTGGGTGGGGACGGGGATCGGCGGTGGGGTGATCATCGACGGCAAGCTGCACCAGGGGGCGCGCGGCGTGGCCGGCGAGATCGGCCATTCGATGGTCGACCCGCGGGGACCGAAGTGCAAATGTGGCAACCGCGGCTGCATCGAGGCGCTGGCCAGCCGGACGTCGATCGAGCGCGATCTGCGGGTGGCGATCGCCGATGGGCTGAAGAGCAGCGCGCTCAAGCGGATCAAGAAGAAGGGGCGCGAGCAGCTCACCAGCGGCATCATCGATCGGCTGCTCAGCGACGAGGATCCCGCGATGATGAAGGTGTTCGCGCGGGCGCAAGGGGCGCTCGGGCGGTTCACCGCGAACTTGATCAATACGCTCGATCCCGAGGTGGTGGTGTTCGGGGGCGGGATCGCCGAGCGCCTCGGCGAGCGCTTCGTGGCGCCGATCCGCGAGGTGGCGCACGCCCACCTGCTGTCGAAGCGCGATCTCGACCGGGTGCGGGTGGTGGCGACCCAGCTCGGCGAGGTCGCGCCGATCGTCGGGGCGGCGCACCTGGCGCGGGAGCGGCTGGCGCGGGCGGGGGCGACGACGGCGACGACGACGTCGGGCTGAAGCGTGCAGGTGAACGTCCCGCCGGGGGGGGGCCCGGGGCTTGGGGGCGGTCAGCCGCTCGATCAGCCGCTCGGGTGCCGCGGATGAGCCTGAGCACTCACTTGTGGAACAACACAACGACCGCGTCTCCGTGCGGGGCGGCGTCGTGGCTTTGCGGGGACATGGGCGCGCTCATCGGCATCAACCTCGGTCAATTGTGGAGTGGGACAAGGCGAAGCTTCTCGGCTGAGAGCGGGCCTCACTTGTGGAAGAGAAGGACAACGCTGTTCGCGTTGCCAACCGCGACGTCCGGCTTCCCGTCGCCGTTGAGGTCGCCAACGGAAAAATCGGCTGCGTACAGCCCTCCAACCGCGCAATCCTCGTGCGGACCGAAGCCGCCGAGGCCGTCTCCCTTCAATGTCGAGATGGACTTGCCGTTGAAATTGGAAACGACCATGTCGAGCTTGCCGTCACCATCCATGTCCACCACGCGGATCCGGTACGGACTCCTGCCCGTAGTAAACGGCTGCGGAAGCCCGAAAGTGCCCTTTCCTTTTCCGAGCGAGACGAATACGCGCTCCACCACATTCCCCCGTTCGCCGGAGAGGATGTCCATCTTGCCGTCCTGCTTGACGTCAGCGACGGTAACGCCCTCCACCGGCCCGACCGTCAGCTCTGGGCCAAGCGTAAAGCCACCCTGGCCATCTCCGTAGTAAAGGCCGACCTTGCCAACAATCCCGAGTTGCTGCGCCACGTCCAGCCAGCCGTCGCCGTTGAGATCGCCTACCGCGGCGTGCAGTGAGGATGATGAATTGATGTGCTTCAAGGGCATGAAGGTGCCCTTTCCGGTCCCGAGAAGGACGTCGAACCCGGTAGCGCCTCCCATCCCATTGTCATTAATGTTCTGATCCACGATGATCAGATCCGAGACCCCGGTCTTTCTCAGGTCTGCCGCAATCACCTCTACGGGATTCCGCCCCGTCGGATATGTTACCTGCGGTTGGAACGTACCGTTGCCTTTTCCGCGCAAGATTGACACCGTGTCGTCCTCGAAGTTTCCGGCCGCAACATCCAGGATGCCATCGGCGTTGAAATCACCAACGTCAAAAGAATCTGCTGTCTGCCCGACTGCGGCGAAAAGTGGGGCTGCAAACTTGCCTTCACCATCTCCGACAAAAATAGCAATGTTACTTGGCAGGTTACCGCCGAGGTCCTCGGCTATGAGGTCCGGCTTCTTATCCCCGTTGAAGTCCGCGATGAGCACGCGGTGCGCAGACGGTGGCAGCACGACTGGAGGATTGAAGAGCAGGCACGCAGGAGCGATGGCCGCATCGAAGGCGCCGAAATCCTTGGTAGGGGCCACGCTCAAGTCTCCCATCCAGAGGTTCGCCAGATCGCCCATGCCGAGGTCCATCTCCACCAGCAGGTCCCGATTCGCGCTGTCTCTGAAGCTCAGATCTTGTGGGTGGCCCGAAGCGGTGTCCCCCGCAGGGTCGCCGAAAGCGGCGTCCGACGGTGAGGCGTCGTCGGCACGCACGGCCGCATCCGCGCCCATTTCCTGCCCATCTCCCGGGATGGCGTTCTGATTGCAGCCGAGCACCAAGAGCGTGGAAAGCAACCAGTGGTGCTGCTTCTGATTTTGAGGCCTAATGACCGTCCCAGTCAGGGCATCGATTGTCAAAGAACACCTCCGGTGCATTTCCCACGAAATTCATCGATGCGATCCCGAGTAGCGCCTTATTGTCGTGGCCAAAGGGTCGCTTCTTCGGCTTGCCCTCCCGCAAGCCCTCGCCGTTGGAAGGCGGCCAGGGCACGCCCGGCCACGGTTCCCTGAGCACGAGCGGCGAGGGGATCCATGGTTGGGTCGCTCGGGAGTCGCTACCGGAGAGCGCTGGCGCGCCATCGTGAGAGCACTCCGCGCCGGCAGAGACGGCTCCGCGCACGAGCGAAGGTTCGCCCCCCCTGGGGAGCGCCGGATCGAGCCTTCCGTCCCCGATGAATTCCGAAAGCGTGGGACGCTGCCGGGGGTTCGTCGCGAGCAGTGCCTTGTACCGGGCGAGTTATGCGCGTACCCATCGTGGGCGGTCGTAGATCGGCACGTCGGAGATTGGAGACCAGGGGCGGAAGTAGGACGTCGGCGATTTCCTGGGGCCGGCAGCCTGAGGCGAAGGGTTGTCTCCGCGGCGCCACCCGAACGGGTCAGGGCTGATCACGAGGGGAGCGATCGTCAAAACGGAATTCGCCAGCGGGCTAGTACTTGGCCTCGATGTCGGCGCTGATCGTGACGTTGAAGGTCGTGTAGGCCGCGGTACCTTGTTTCGCACGGACCAGCAGCTTCAGCACCGCCCCAAACGGCTTCGTGATCTCGACGTAGAAGACCTGCCCAGCCCCGGCGCTTGTTACGGGCAGCGTGATCGAGGCGGGGTCGGCCATGCCTCCCCCTGGCTGCCAGTTGACCGCAGGATCTTCGACGGTCGTCGCGTCGACTTGCAGGATCACCTCAAACTCCCAATCATTGGTCGCGGCGCCCGACACATCGACTGCGTGCAGCCGAAGCTTCAGCGTCCCTTCCGTGTACTGCGAGACGTCGATGTTCTTCGCGACGGTGAGCTTCATCTCCGCGCTGATGGGCAGCATCCCGAATTCGTACAGGGTATTCGGCCGCACCCCGAAGGAAGGGACAGCGGGCGCGCCGAGTCGCGGAGGGAGCGCTGGCGCGAGGAGGAGGCGGCGAGGTGGCGGAGGAGGGCGGCGACGAGGGTGAGCTTGCGGTCGGCGAGGACGAGGGTGCCCGAGACGCGCGCGGCGTACAGGTCGAGCACCTCGGGGTCGCACAGGACGAGCGAGAGCCAGCGGCGGTACCCGGGGCCGTAGAGGAGCTTGGCGAGCCAGCGGTCGAGTGCCAGCTCGCGGCCTACCGTGGCCCGCCGGAGCGCCTTGCGGTAGCCGGAGAAGGAGAAGTCTCCCGTCGCGAGCGCGTTCGCGATCGCCGCGCCCGCGAGCACCCCGTGCTCGAGCGCGACCGCGATCCCCTCCCCGGTCAGTCCGTCGATCCCGGCGGCGTCACCGACGGTGCAAAGGCGCGGCCCGGCGACCGGGGACGCGGGATGGTAGCCCCACGCCGGCCATCCGCGGAGCGGCGCGGCGCCGAGCTGGATCCCGTGATCGAGCAGGCGCGCCCGGCACAGCGTGGCCAGCTCGGCCCCGGTGCGGCTGACCTGCGGTGAGTGCATCAGGCCGACGTTGATCCGATCGCCCGGGACCGGGAAGACCCACAGGTAGCCGCGCAGGCCGTCGACCATCGGGGTGAAGTCGTAGAGCATCGCGTCGGTCGCCGCGCCGCGGGCGGGGAGCTCGGCGCGGAAGAATCGGATCGGACGCGGCCCGTCGGTTCCGGAGCGGTGGCCGACCAGGCGCTTGCGCACCAGGCTGCCCGCTCCGTCGGCGCCGACCAGGATGCGCGTCTCGATCGCGCCCGAAGGCAGCGCGACCCGCACGCACCCCTCCTCGACGGTGAAGTCGGTGATCGCCGTGCTCTCGCGGACCTCGGCGCCGAGATCGCGGGCCTGCGCGACCAGGCTGGCGTCGAACTCCTCGCGCCGCACCACGTTCACCGGCCGCGCGAGACCCACCTCCCGCGCCATCGCCCCGTAGCGGACGATCGCCCGCGGCGAGGGGAACGAGGGCACGGTGAGCTCCAGTCCGAGAGCCGCGAGCGCCTCGTCGACGTGGCCGGTGAGGCCGCCGCCGCATGGCTTCGGCCGCGGGAAGCGCGCGCGATCACAAAGCAGCACCCGCCCGCGCAGCGACGGGTCGGCCCGCAAGATCGCGACCGCGGTGGCGACCCCGCCTGGGCCGGCGCCGGCGATGACTACTTCATGGCGCAACGGGGCGCACCCCCCTCCGCCCGCGACACCGAAACGGGAACGGGAACGGGAACGGGAACGGAAACGGGAACGGGAACGGAAACGGGAACGGAAACGGGAACGGGAACGGAAACGGAAACGGGAACGGGAACGGAAACGGAAACGGAAACGCCGCGCGGCCGCCGGAAGATCACGGATCAGGCCTCGCCGTCGCCGTCGAGCGAACGCCACAGGTACCAGGCGGCGATGCTCGCGTAGGGGCGCCACTTCGCGCCGATCGCCAGGACGCGCGCCGGCTCGGGGAGCGTCCGCAGCTGGTACGCCCGCTTTACCGCCTTGCGAATCCCGAGGTCGCCGTCGGGGAGTACGTCCGGGCGGCCGAGGCGGAAGAGGAGGAACATCTGCGCGGTCCAGAGTCCGATGCCCTTCACCCGCGTCAGCGCGGCGATCACCGCCGTATCGTCGAGATCCTGCAGCCGATCGATCGCCACCTCGCTCGAGAGCGCGCGCTCGGCGAGGTCTTTCAGGTAGCCCAGCTTCTGCCGTGAGAGGCCGACCGCGCGCAGTTTCTCGTCGCTGGTGGCGAGCACCTGCGCGGGCGTCGGCGGACCGCCGTGGAGCCCGTCGAAGCGCGCGTGGATGGTCGCCGCGGCCTTGCCCGAGAGCTGCTGGTAGATGATCGCGCGGACGATCGCGTCGAAGTGCGTGCCCTCGCTGCGGGCGCGAAAGCGGCAGGGGCCGACCTCGGCGATGACGCGCGCCAGGACGGGATCGGAACGTTTGAGGTGGAGGAGGGCGGTGCGGGACATTGCACTCTCCGGCCGCCGGCTTGGGGACGGCGGCGGAGCGCTACTCTACACCAGAGGCAGCGCGGCGACGGGAAGGTCCTACCGGAGCAGTCGCCGCGCGAGGAGATCGGAGAGGTCGCGGCGGCCGTCCAGCACGGCGTGTACGTGGACCGTCTGGCCGGTGAGGCGATAGAGGATGCGGTAGGGCGGCTCGGCGATCTGGCGGAATTCCATCACGCCGACCGACTCCAGCTCGGGAGAAGCCCGGCCTCGATTCGGGAACTGTCCCGGCGCGAGGCACGCACGCTCGAGGCGGCTCAGCAGGTGCTCGGCCCGCTCCACCGATTCGACCTGGGCGACGTAGCGGTAGAGGTCGACGAGATCGTCCTCCGGGTCTCGGGAGAGGAGGACGGCGTACTTCACGGGTTGGCCTTCAGCCGCTTGCGAACCCGGCGGAACACCTCGCCGGCCGGGGCGACTCGTCCGTCGCGCACGCTCTTCTGGCTGAGCGCGAGGATCTTGAGTAGCGCGACGCTGTCCTGGAGCCGCTCGTACGCGCCGATGTCCTGGAGGACCGCCCGCGCCTCGCCGTTCTGGGTGATGATGATCGTCGCGTGCTGGTCGGCGACCTCGCGGATCATCTCCGCGGCGTGTGCCTTGAGGTAGCTGATCGGCTTGATCGCATGGCTGGGCTTCACGGGGGTGCTCCTCGAGGGTCTGGACTCGACCTGAATGTGGACCCAAAACGGGTCGTGGTCCATGTCCGTCGCGAGCGCGGGGGCCAGGACGGGATCGGAACGCTTGAGGTGGATGAGGGCGGTGCGCGACATTGCACTCTCCGGCCGCCGGCTCGGGGCCGGCGGCGGAGAGCTACTTGACACTAGAGGCAGCGCGGCGACGGGAAGGTGATCTTCACGTTGCGGATCTCCTGGCGATCCGTCGAGCCGCCGGTGGCTCCGCCGAAGCCGTAGTAGAACGTGCCGGGGGCGTAGCCGTCGACCTTCTGGAGCGAGACGACGGTGGTTCCGTCGAGGGTGACGGTGAAGACGCCGGCGTCGTTCTTGATGGTGCAGGTGTGCCAGCCGCTGTTGCGGAGCTGGAACGGCAGGTTGTTGTTCACGTAGAGCGGGGTCGGGGGCCCGCCGCCGCAGGGCGTGAGGTTGTCGATCGCGACGTGATTCGAGCTCGCGTCGCCGCACACGCCGTTGTCGTAGGTGTCGAGCTCGACGCCGAAGCCTGTGAAGCCGGAGATGCCGAGGCCGCCGCCGCCGGTGCCGACCGCCACCGCGTTGTTCTTCTGGATGATGAAGCCGATCCCGTCGCCGCCCGTGCCGCCGCCGATCAGGAAGTCGTAGCTGACGTCGAACGAGTCGGTCTTGATCGGCCTCTTGTAGAGGATGGTGCCGGCCTGGTTGGTCAGCACCGGAGTCAGCACACCGGTCTTCGCCGCCGCGTCGTAGGAGGCGTTCCCGTTGAAGTTCCAGCCGGTCGGGAGCACCGCCATGGTCTCGCTGACCGCGGTACCGCAGGTGCCGGCACAGGCGTTGCCGCAGGCGCCGCAGTTCTTGACGTCGGTGTCGGTGTTGGCCTCGCAGCCGGTCGCCGCGTCCTTGTCGCAGTCGGCGAAATTGCCGTTGCAGGAGGCGACCGCGCACTTGCCGGCCGCGCAGCCGGAAACGCCGTTGGCGACCGCGCCGCACTTCGCGGCGCACGCGCCGCAGTTGTTGAGGTCGGTGTTGGTGTTGATCTCGCAGCCGTTCTTCGGGTCCTTGTCGCAGTCGGCGTAGCCCGCGCTGCAGGTCGCCACGCAGGCGCCCTTGGTGCAGGTCGAGCTGCCGTTCGCCACCGCGCCGCACACCGTGCCGCACGCGCCGCAGTTCTTGCCGTCGCTGCCGGTGTCGATCTCGCAGCCGTTCTTCGCGTCCAGGTCGCAGTCGTCGAAGCCGACGTTGCAGGCCGAGGCGCACTTGCCGGCGGTGCAGGCGGCCGAGCCGTTGGCCACCGCCGCGCACACCGTGCCGCAGGCGCCGCAATCCTTCACCGTCGTGACGTCGGTCTCGCAGCCGGTCTTGTCGTCCATGTCGCAGTCGGCGAAGCCCTTGTTGCAGGTGCCGGCGGTGCACATCCCGCCCATGCAGGCGGGCATCCCGTTCGCGACCGCCATGCAGGAGGTGCCGCACGCGCCGCAGTTCCCGGCGCTCACCGCGAGGTCCTCCTCGCAGCCGTTCTTGGCGTCCTTGTCGCAGTCGCCAAAGCCCATGTTGCAGGTGCCCGCGGCGCACTTGCCGCCCATGCACGCAGCCATGCCATTCGGGACCGGGTCGCACGCCGTGCCGCACGCGCCGCAGTTCTTGGCGTCGCCTGCCACGTCGGCCTCGCAGCCGTTCTTGAGATCTTTGTCGCAGTCGTCGAAGCCCATGGTGCACTTGTCGAACGCGCACATTCCCTTGCCGCAGGTGCCGCTGCCGTTGGCGAAGGCGCACGCCATGCCGCAGCCGCCGCAGTTCTTGATGTCGGCCTGGCTGTCGATGCAGGCCGCCGCGCAGCACGAATCGCCCATGTTGCAGGCGCCGCCGCACTTGCCGCAGTTGGCGTTATCCATCGCCACGTCGATGCACTTGTGATCGCAGCAAGCGAGCGCGCCGCCCATCATGCCACCGTCGACGCCGCCGTCGTCGGTGCCGGCGTCAGCGCCGCCGCCGCCGTTGCACGCCTTGTCGTCCTTGCAGCCCTTGGCGCACACGAAGCCGTTCGCCTCGTCGCAGTACTCGCCGTCGGGGCAGTTGTCCATGTCGGCCAGGCAGGCCTGGCACACGCCGTTCTTGTCGCAGCGCGGCTTCGCCGGATCCATGCAGTCGCCGTCGGCCATGCAGGCGCCGCCGCCGCCATCCTCCCCGGGCGCCATGTCGGCCTCTTCCTCGGCCATGTCCTCCTCGACCATGCCTTTGTCGGCGCCGCCCATCGAGAGATCCTTCTTGGAGGCGAGGTCGGGCTTGGGCTGGATCGTCATGTCCTCCTCGATGACCTCCTCGTCGCAGCCGGTGGCAGTGAAGGAGAAGGAGACGACGAGGAGGGGCAAAAGGGAGCGGCAAAGCGTGCGCAGCATGGGCAAATCCTCCGCGGATTCAGTGGTAGACGGCGGCACACTATCACCGGGGGCGAGGGGGGGGAAAGTCTATTTGAGCGGGATCTTGAAGGCGACCACCGGCTGGACGTAGAGGTCGATCTTGCCCGCCGGCACGGGCTGGCCGGCAGCGACGACGACGTGGGCGACGGCGAGGACGTGGAACGGGGTGCGGAAGCTCTTGGCGAAGGTGGCGAGGGCGCCCTTGCCGGCCTCGGTGAGGGTGACGTTCTTCGGGCTGGCCTGGGCGGTGGTCTGACCCTGCGGGATGACCGGGACGGTGCCCATCCGCTGCGCTCCCGGATCGGTGTCGGCGTTGACCGCGGTGGAGCCGACGAAGAGATCGATCGGCGGGGTGTCGAAGGAGAGGGTGTTGGTGGGGGCCCAGAAGCGGACCGCGTTGACCACCACCGCGTTGACCACCGACGAGTTGGCCACCGACGAGGGGAAGCTCTGCTCCTTGCTCAGATCGATGGTCTGGACGATGGTCACGTCGGCGTGGATGGCGCACTTCCCGGCGTCGCACTTCGCCTGGGCCTTGCCGTTCGCGACGGCGGGGAGCGGGATCACCGCGCAGACAGCGTCGCTGGCGCAGGGGATGTCCTTCACGGTGCCCATCAGGGCGCCGAAGTCCTGCGGGAAGTGCTGCGGCTGGAGCGCGTACTCGATCGAGATCGCGCTGGAGTCGAGCATCAGACAGCCACCGACGAGCAGCGGCGCGAGGAGGCGAAGGGTCTTCCGCATGGGCTACCTACCTTTTTCGCCAGTATAGCACCTCGCCACCGGGCTTGCGGGCCGCGCCGCCCGTCGCTAGAGTCGCGGGCTACGAAAAAGGAGAATGACTGATGGAGCGGATTCGCGCAGCGGTCCTTGGCGCCACGGGCGTCGCGGGCCAGCAGTTCCTGGTCGCGCTCGATGGCCATCCGAGCTTCGAGTTGGTGCGGCTGGCCGCCTCGGAGCGCTCGGCGGGGAAGCGCTACGCCGACGCGCTCCGCGACGCCTCGGGGCGAACCTCCTGGTACTGCAAGGAGGCGCTCTCCGAGGAGCACGCGCGGCTGATGGTGGAGGATGCGTCGAAGATGTCCAGCGACGGGATCGATATCGTGTTCGCCGCGGTGGAGAGCGACGCGGCGCGCGAGCTCGAGCCGCGCTTCGCCGAAAGAGTCCCGGTGATCTCGACCGCCAGCGCCTATCGCTACGAGGCCGACGTCCCGGTGTTCCTCCCGGCGGTGAACCTCGGTGCGCCGGGTCCCGATGACCACACGCGGCTGATCGATGTGCAGCGGCGGCGACGCGGCTGGAAGGGCTTCATCACCCCCGGCCCGAACTGCACCACCACCGGGATGGCGATCACCTTGAAGCCGCTCCACGACGCCTTCGGGGTCGAGAAGGTCGTGATGACCTCCTTGCAGGCGGTGTCGGGGGCGGGGCGCACGCCCGGGGTGTCGGCGCTCGATATCGTCGACAACGTGATCCCGTACATCGCTGGTGAAGAAGAGAAGGTCGAACGAGAGACGAAGAAGATCCTCGGGCTGCTCGAGGGGGACGCGATCCGGCCGGCCGCGATCGGAGTCTCCTGCACCTGCACGCGGGTCAATGTCCTCGAGGGGCACACCGAGGCGGTGTTCGTGGCCACCAAGCGCAGGGGATCGCTCGCCGAGGCCAGGGAGGCGCTGGAAGGATTCGGGCGGTCGTTCCTCGATCTCGGGCTGCCGTCGGCGCCGGCCCGGCTGATCGCGGTGTCGGACGATCCCTACCGTCCGCAGCCGCGGCTCGATCGCGACGCCGGATCGGGGATGACCACCGTGGTCGGGCGGCTGCGCGAGGAGACCACTCTCGGCGGCGCATGGGGCGTGAAGTACGTGCTGGTCTCGCACAACACGCGGATGGGCGCGGCGAAGGGCGGCGTGCTGGTCGCGGAGTACCTGCTCCACAAGGGCTACGTGAAGTAGGATTCGCCCATGGCGATCAAGCGCATTGGCGTCCTCACCGGCGGTGGCGACGCGCCGGGCCTCAATCCCGCGATCCGATCGGTGGTGCTGAAGGCCGCCGAGCGGGGGATCGCCACCGTCGGGATCTACGACGGCTGGCAGGGGCTGCTCGGCGAGTCGCCCGAGGTGTGGGAGCTCGACGAGGTGACCGTCCAGTCGTGGGAGCGCGACGGCGGGACCCACATCGGATCGTCGCGCACCAACCCGTTCTCGTCGAAGGCGGGGGCGCAGAAGGTCGACCGCTCCGATGAGGTCTTGGCGAACCTCAGGCGCCTCGGGATCGACGCGCTGGTGGCGATCGGCGGCGAGGACACCCTCGGCGTGGCGGCGCGGCTGGCGAAGAAGGGCGCCCCGGTGGTGGGGCTGCCCAAGACGATCGACAAGGATCTCGGCTCGACCGAGTACACGCTCGGCTTCGACACCTCGATGCGGGTGTGCGCGGAGATCATCGAGCGCTCGGCGACGCCCGCGGGGTCGCATCACTGGGTGCAGGTGGTGGAGGTGATGGGGCGCCACGCGGGCCACCTCGCGCTCTGGTCGGGGCTGGCCGGCGGGGCGTTCATGACGCTGATCCCGGAGCACCCGTTCGATATCGAACGCGTGGTGCGGCTCCTCGACGAGCGGCTGGCCCGCGGCAGCCGCGATCGGCGCTTTCCGCGCTACGCGGTGGTGGTGATCGCCGAGGGGGCGTCGCCGGCCGGCCGGCGCGAGGTCACCGTCGATGGAAAAAAGGATGAATTCGGCCACATGCGGCTGGGCGGGATCGGGGCGTGGCTGGCCGACGAGATCCGGCAGCGCACGCCGTGGGATGCGCGGGCGGTGGCGCTCGGCCACCCGCAGCGGGGCGGCTCACCGTCGGCGATCGACCGGCTGATGGGCTACCTGTTCGGGGTGGCGGGCGTGGAGGCGGTCGAGCGCGGCGAGTGGGGAAAGATGGTGTCGGCGCGCGGGATCGCGCCGGCGTGCGATTTCTCGCTGGTGGCGCTGGACGAGGCGGTGAAGGGCCTCAATCTGGTCGACGTGAAGCGGCACTACGACGTCGATCACTACTGCGCCGCGCGACAGGTATTCGGGGGCGCGTAGCGCGCGCGGCGCGGGATCAGCGGCGTGGTCGTGGCTTCCGGATCGCCTTGCTGGTGTGCAGCTTCGCCCGCGCCAGCACGCCGTCGAGTCCGGCGAGCAGCTCCGGCGCGTCGGCCAGCTCGGCCAGCTGAGCGAGCCGGCGGCGCACGCGCGCGATATCGATGGCGGGATGAAGAACCAGGAGCGCCTCCGCATCGACCAGATCCCTCGGCCGCGCCGCGACCGCCTTGAAGACCACCAGATCGTCCGGCGAGGCCATGGGCGCCGTCACCCGGCCGTAGGCGACCGGGCTCCGCGCCGCGATCGCCTCGTGCTCGAACTCCGACCAACCCAACGAGACATCCAGGTCGACGCCGGTGGGCGCGTGGCGAAGGAGCAGCACCAGGTTCTCGCGCGCGAACGCCGCGGCACCGGGGAGGCGCGGTACGATCTTTTGCCGGGCGAATGCCCGGAGCAGCGCCTCGATGGTGATCGCGTCGCCTCGCACCAGCGCGTCGATGTCCGTCGTGAGGCGCCGTACCCCGCGGGCGATGATCGCGATGCCGCCGATGATCATCCACGGCACGTCTGCCGTGGAGAGCGTCTGGTCGAGGGCCGAGAGAGCCTCCTCGATCGGCCGGTCAGCGCGTCGGCGTCTGCCGGGCACGACGCTCGATGCGCACCCACCGTTGGCGCACAGCCTCGACCATGGATTCGCTCACCGGGTCGCGCGGCCCCGGCCACATCCCCATGGTCGCCAGGGTGTCGAGCGCGGCCAGCGATTCGCTGACCGCCCGTTCGGGCAGGGGCCCCTC
Organism: Myxococcales bacterium; assembly: GCA_009692555.1. Lineage (GTDB taxonomy): Bacteria > Myxococcota_A > Polyangia > Palsa-1104 > SHYY01 > SHYY01. The sequence continues at coordinate 21,372 of SHYY01000022.1, read as the reverse complement.
CGCACGGGTCAAGTCCCGGATGCGCTCCGCAGCCGCCTCCTGCCCGCGCCGCCAGCGAAGCACCGCCGTCTTTGAATCCACCGTCGCAGCCTAGCACGGCATCCTCACCGCGGGTGTGGCCCGAAGTTCACGCTTGCGTCGCGGCGGCATCGAAAGCCGGGGCCGGGCGCGCAGATCGCGAAGCCGGCGCACGGCGCGGGGCTTGCTCAATCCCGCGTCGAGAGGTGCTGAAATGACCCGGATCACACACGCAATTGCGGTCGCTCTTGCCCTCGCGCTCGCGGCCCCCTCGGCCTACGCCGATCCGGCCCCGCGGCGAGAGACCCGGCAGCGCCGCCTGACAGGGCGTGATCTCGCGTCGGTATTCTGGCTTCCGTTCGCGATCTTCACCCTGGGCTCCGACAGCGACGGTGCGAAGGCGAGCAGGCCGAAGGCGAAGGCAGCAAAGAGGCGCGGGATCGACGTCGCGTCGCGGTGAGGAAACGGAAACGGGAACGGCAACGGCAGCGGCAACGGAACGGAACGGAACGGAACGGGAACGGAACGGGAACGGAAGCGGCCTACTGCGGCGGCGCCAGCTTCGCCTTCACGCACGCATCGCGCAGGTGGGTCGACCACGCCTTCGCCGCGCTGCCCGCATCGAGGAAGCGCTGCCGCACCAGGTGGTGGCCCGCCTCGGCCGACAGCCCCGGGTCGTCAATCGCCCGCACCGACGAGCGGCAGGCGTCGATCAGCTTGTCCACCGCCGCGAGGTACTCGCCGTTGACCGATCGTACCGTCGGCGTGCGCGGCTGCACCGACTCCCCCACCTTGCGGAGCGCGATCAGCCGCGGGATCACATCCTCGACCAGCAGCTTTCGCGCCTCGGCGGGAGAGGGCCCCGGCGCGCTCGAGAGCCGATCGAGTCGCCCGTGGATCGCCCGCTCGCGCTCCAGGTACGACGGCACCTGCAGCTCGACGTAGGTGGTCAACTCGACCTGCTCCTCCGACGGGCGGAACTTCTTCCAGCCCCAGATCGCCCCACCGATCGCCATCGCCAGCGAGAGCACCCGCAGCGTCCAGATCAGCCAGCCGCGACGGGGGCCCTGCAGCTCCATCAGATGCCGCGGAGGAACGCCGCGATCGCCTCGCACACCTCGCCCGGCTTCTCGATCGGCGTGGTGTGCGATCCGTCCTTCACCACCATCAGCTCGCTCCCCGGGATCAGGCGGTGCATCTCCTCGGACAGCGAGAGCGGCGTGAACGAGTCGCGGTCGCCCGCGAGGATGAAGGTGGGCACCGCGATCGTCGGCAGGATCTCGCGCGCGGTGTGGCGCCCGGCGGCCGAGAGCATGTCGACGAACAGCCGCACATCGACGCTGGCGATGTGCTCGAGGTAGGGGAAGAAGTCCTCGCGGCGGATCAGCGCGCCGTTGATCTCCATCCGCGTCGCGATCTGGTAGGCGAGGTCGGTCGGGATCACGTTGCGCCAGAACGCGGTGACCAGGCGCGGGATGCGGTGGATCGCGAAGCGCACCGCCGGGAGCACGTCCTCGAGGGTGCGCTTGCCCTTGAACGTGCGCAGCGGGTTGCCGTAGCTGCCGCACATCAGCACGAAGCCGGCGATCCGCTCGGGCGCGCGGCGGTAGGCCTCCAGGCACACCTGCACCCCCATCGAGTGGCCCGCCAGCACCGCCCGGTCGACCCCCACCGTGTCCAGCACCGAGACGAGGTCGTCGGCGGAGTCGGCGATGCTCACCCGATCGAGGTCGCGCGGCATCGGCGTGCGGCCGTGCCCGCGATAGTGCCAGTGGATGATGGCGCGGCCCTGGGTCAGCTCCGGCTCGAGGTACTTCCAGACGTAGCCGTCGCACCCGATCCCGTCGTTGAACACCACCGGCAACGCCTGTGGCACGCCCTCGGCCGGCTCGTGGACTCGATAGAACAGCGCGCTCCCGTCGCGGGCCACGGCGAAGCCCTGGCGCTGGCGCGGATGGCGCCCAGGCGTTGCGACCGGCGCGCCCGGACGCTTCACCAGCGCGCGCGGCTCTTCGCTCGGCCGCTCGCCCTGCCCGTCGTCCGGCGTTGCGCTCTCCGGAACGCGAGACCCCGACGCGGCGGCCGGGGTCTCATTTTTCGGGCCGGACTCTCTGGGAGCGGCGGCGGCGCGGGCCGTCCTGGGCCTGGGCGGGCTACTCCGCGGCACCCCGCTCGTCCTCTTCTCCCGGGAACTCGTTCACCGAGGGATACTTCATGATGTCCTTGCGCGCGATCTTCCACGCCTTCTGGACGATCCACGAGAGCGAGCGGTCCTGCCGCGTCGCCTCCTCCTGGATCTCCCGGAGCATCTCTTCGGGGAAGTAGAGACTCTGCTTGCGCTTGTCGGAGCCGGCCATTTTCGCAGTCCTCGTTGGTGCTGAATAGATACATGAGCCTACAGCGGCGTACCTCGGTGTGTCAAGACGGCCGCGCCCTCACAATTCTGGTATCCTGCGCGGCCATGTCGCTCCCCGTCGTGATCGTCAATCCCAACTCCGCAGGAGGGCAGACGCGGCGCCGCTGGTCGCAGCTCGAGGCCTCGATCGGTGACGCGATGGGCGAGTTCCGGGCGCTGTTCACCGAGCGCCCCGGGCACGCCACCGAGCTTGCACGCGCGGCGCTTCGCGAGGGCGCCGACCTGGTGATCGCGATGGGCGGCGACGGCACCACCAACGAGGTGGTCAACGGGTTCTTCGACGGCACCGAGCGGGTGCGACCGGGCGCGTCGTTCGCGGTGCTCCCCGCGGGCACCGGCGGCGACTTCATCAAGACCACCGGTTCGCCGCGCCTCCTCGCCGACGCGGCGCGCGGAATCGCCCAGCAGCGCGCGCACCCGCGCGTCATCGACGCGGCCCGCCTGACCTACCTCGACAGCGACGGCGCGAGCGCCATGCGCCACTTCATCAACATCGCCTCGTTCGGCGTCGGCGGGCTGGTCGATCGCTACGTCAACCGGTCGTCGAAAAAACTCGGCGGGAAGGCCTCCTTCCTGCTCGCCACGGTGCGCGCGAGCTTCGCGTACAAGAACGCCCGCTGCCGCATTCGTCTCGACGGGGGCGAGCCGGTCGAGCGGAAAATCTACAGCGTGGCGGTGGCGAACGGGCGCTACTTCGGCGGCGGGATGCACATCGCGCCGGGAGCCAAGCTCGACGACGGGCGCTTCGACGTGGTCACGATCGGCGACGTCTCGGTGGCCACGATGTTCCTCAACACCTCGAAGATCTACGCCGGCACCCACATCGCGTTGCCCTTCGTCACCGTCGAGCACGCCACCCGGGTGGACGCGGAGGCGACGGACGGCGAGGAGGTCCTGCTCGACGTCGATGGCGAGCAGCCGGGGCGCCTGCCGGCAACCTTCGAACTCCTGCCGGGCGCGATCTCCGTCGTTGGCTAGCCCCTCCTGAAAGCTCTTCGGGAAGCGCGCCGCGCTCTCCGCCGCCACGGGCACGCTGCTCTTCCTCGCCTGCGCCGACTTCGATATCTGGCCGCTGTGCTGGTTCGGCCTGCTGCCGCTCCTGACCGTGGTCCTCGACGAGAAGTGCGAGCGCTCGTTCCTCTACGGGTGGATCGCCGGCCTGTTCGCCAACGGCGGCGGCTTCTACTGGATCAATCACCTGCTGACGCGCTTCGGGCACATGCCGCTCGTCGCTGCCGTGCCGCTCTACCTGCTCCTCATCGCCTACCAGGCGATCACCTTCGGGCTGTTCGCCTGGGCGCTCCGGCGTCTGCGCGCCGGGACCGCGCTGCCGGTGACGCTGCTCGCGCCGATCGCGATGACCGCCCTCGAGCTGGTGGTCCCCTTCCTTTTTCCCTGGTACCTCGCGATCACCCAGCCCTGGGTGCGCCCGGTGATCCAGATCGCGGACCTCACCGGGCCGCTTGGCGTCACGTTCCTGCTGGTGCTGGCCAACGGCGCGCTGTACGAATTGTTCGCCGCCTGGCGCGCGAAACAGCCGCTTCCGCTTCGCCGCGGCGCCATCGCTGCCGGGGTGATCGGCCTCGCCCTCGCGTACGGGCAGGTGCGGATCCATCAGGTCGAGGCGCGGCGGGCGGCGGCGCCGCACATCCAGGTCGGCGTGGTGCAGGCCAACATCGGCATCACCGAGAAGTTCGTCCCCGGGCTGCGGGAGCGGCAGCTGGCGCTTCACGAGCGTCTGTCGGCCGACCTTGAGCGGCGCGGCGCCGACCTGATCGTGTGGCCCGAGTCGTCCTATCCCTACGCCTTCCAGCGCACCCAGCGTGCCGACTTCACCGATGCGCGGCAGGTGCAGCGCGGCTTCACCACGCCCATTCTCTTCGGCGCGCTGACCGTCGGTGACGACTCGCCCTATCCGTTCAACACCGCGCTGATGATGGACCCGGGCGGACAGATCACGGCGACCTTCGACAAGAACTTCCTGCTCGTGTTCGGCGAGTACATCCCGTTCTACGAGCACATCCGCTGGGTGCGCGACTACATCCCCGAGGCGTCCAACTTCGCGCGCGGCGACGGCGTGACCACCTTCCCGTTTCGCGATTGGAAGATCGGCCCGATGATCTGCTACGAGGACATCATCCCCGCCTTCGGCCGGCGCCTCGTCGAAAAGCGGCCAAATCTTCTCGTCAACATCACCAACGACGATTGGTTCGGCGCCACCTCGGAGCCCTACGAGCACCTCGCGCTGGCGGTCTACCGTGCCGTCGAGCACCGCCTCGATCTGGTGCGCGCGGTGAACACCCGCGTCTCGGCCTACGTCGACGCGACGGGGCGGGTCTACCGGGATGGGCCGGCGGTCGATCCCGAGCGGAATCGCGACGCGAAGCCGCTGGCGCTGCTCGAGGAGGTGGCGATGCTCGACGCGGGCGGGCTTTACGGCGCGGTGGGCGATCTCTTCGGCGCGCTGAACCTGGTGGCGCTGCTCGGGCTCGGCGCGTGGGCCAGAAGGCGCCTCGGACGGCCGGTGGGCTGGCAGCAGGTCGCCGTCGGCATGGGGGCGCTGGCGGCGGCGCTGCTCGTCGGTGCGACGGCGATCGCAGGTCCCGCGAAGCTCGGCCTCGCGCTCGATCTGTTCGCCCATCGCGCCCCGTCTCCAGCCGATGCGGCGCGCGCGTTCACCGTCGGTGGAGGCCTCCTTCTGTTCGGCGCCGCGGCGTGCGTGGCGATGGGTGCACTGCTGGCCCGCCGCGCTGCTGGCAGACCGCGGCTGGAAGCAGGCGTGGCGGCGGTGGCCACACTGCTCGCGCCGCCGCTCCTGCTGGGCCGCCTCGAAGGGGAGACGGCGTCGCTGGTCTTCACCGCCCTGGGCGGGGTGGGGATGGCGCTGCTCGGGGTAAAGCTCGGTGCGCCGCGGGTCGCGCCCGTCGTCGCGGTTGCCTCGCCGCCGGCCGCGCCGGCAACGAGTCCCGATCGCAAGACTGGCGGGCGGCGCCGGAAGCGCAGGTAGGCTCGCAGGTACACCACCGGGCCGCGTTTCTGATGTAGAATCCCGCCTTCGAGGAGACCTTTTCGTGCTCAGAGCGACCATTTTCGGCGTGGTGCTGGCAACTGGAATCGGGCTCGCGGCACCGGCGCTGGCCCAGGACTACGAGGCGGCGGGCCGCCACTTCACCGCCGGCCAGGAGGCCTTCAGCAGGGGCCAGTACAACCGCGCGGCCGACGAGTTCGAGGCGGCGTACCAGATCACCAAGGACCCCGTCCTGCTCTACAACATTGGCGAGGCCAACGAGCGCGGTGGCAACGGACGCGCCGCGGTGCGCAGCTACCGCGGCTATCTCACCGACGCGCCCCAGGCAGCCGACCGGGTAGATGTGGAGCGGAAGATCGCGGGGCTGGAGGACAAGTACGGGCTCCGCCCGCCGCCTCCGGTGCCGCTTATCGCCCCGCCGCCGCGCGCGCCTGCTCCTCCCCTGGTGGTGGCGCCGGTGGCCCCGCCTCCCGTCCCGGCGCCGGTGTCGCCCGTTCCGCCGGCTCCGCCGGCTCCGCCGGTTCCTCCCGTTTCGATCATCCCGCCGCCGGCGCCGGTGCTGGTCCACCCGCAGCCGGAGAAGCCCATTCCGACGCCCGCCGTCGACGAGGAGATGCCGCGTGTTGCGCCCGGGGGCCTGCTCGACGACGACAAGCCCTCCCGCACCAAGACGATCGCCTGGATCGGCGTCGCCTCCGCGGTCGCTCTCCTGACCGCCGGTGGCATCCTTGGCCTCGCGGCCCAGTCGCGCTCCGATGAGATCACGCGCCGCGAGCTGGTGGTCGGTCCGGATGGCCAGCCGCCCAAGTTCGACAAGGCCACCGAGGACCAGTTCAAGGAGCTGCGCTCCGACGGGCAGACCTTCGACACCGTGGCGATCGCGATGATGACCGCGGCGGGCGTGGTGGCGGTCACCTCGGGGGTGCTGTTCTACGTCGACCACCGCGGCCGGCGCAAGGCGGCCGAAGGCAAGCGCGCGTACGTCGCGCCTTCGATCGGGCCCCGTCACGCAGCGATCGCCCTCTGCTGGGAGTTCTGAGATGCGCCCTGGCATTCTGCTCGTCGTCCTGGTGGCGCTGCCCGGCTGCTTCTCGCCGGAGAACCCCTCGTGCGCCTACACCTGCGGCGAATTCAACTCCTTCCATTGCCCGCAGGACTACACCTGCAACATGGACGATCACTATTGCCACCGCGTGGACTTCAAGGGGCGGTGTCCCTTCCCGCAGATCGACCTGAGCGTCGGAGACGCCGCCCTGCCCGACGGAAAGCCCGCGGATGGGGCCGTCGCGGACGGTGGCGTCGACCTCGCGAAGGGGGGCGATGGCGGGCCCCTCGACGGTGGCGCCAGCGACGGCGGCGCGGATCAGGGGATGCCCGATCTGGCGATGGACATGAGCGTTCCCGACCTGGTGATGGCGCCCGATCAGTCGGTGGCAGCCGATCAGTCGATCGCCCCCGATCAGGCGAAGTCTCCCGATCAGGCGATGTCCCCGGATCAGGCGATGTCCCCGGATCAGGCGATGTCCCCGGATCAGGCGATGTCCCCGGATCAGGCGATGTCCCCGGATCTGGCCACGCTGCCCGACCTGGCGGCGGACTAGCACGCCGCGGCGGATGGCGACCTTGCGGTTTCCCGTCGGATTCGGGAAGTACACGCTGCTCGGGCCGCTGTCGCCGGGCGGGGAGGGGCGGGTGTTCCTCGCCAGCAGCGGACCGGGCGCGCGTCCGTGCGTGCTGAAGAAGGTGGCCGGCGTCGCGCCGACCGCCCTCGCCGTGCGCTTCCGCGACGAGACGCGCGCGCTGGCGGGCCTCGATCACCCGAACCTCGCGCGAACGTTCGACGCGGGGCAGGTCTACGGCGAACTCTACCTCGTCGGTGAGCTGGTCGAGGGGCGCGACCTCGGCGCCCTCTCGGCGCGCCTCGCCGAGCGCGGGCGGCGGCTCCCGGTCCCGCTCGCGCTGCGGATCGTCCGGGAGATCTGCCGCGGCCTCGCCCACGCCCACGGGCTCGGGATCCTGCATCGCAACCTGGCGCCTTCGAATGTGCTCCTGTCGTGGAGCGGCGAGGTGAAGCTGACCGACTTCGCGCTCGGGGCGTTGCCGGGGCGCCGCGAGCACGTGGCGTGGATGTCGCCCGAGGAGGCGCTCGGGCAGGAGGGCGACGCGGGAGCCGACCTGTGGGCGGTCGGCGTGATGCTCTGGGAGCTGCTCGCCGGCCGCGCGCTGCACGATCCGGCGCTCGACCGCACCTCGCTCCTGGCCGACGTGCGCGCCGCGAGGATCCCGTCGCTGACGGTCGCCGGCGTGTCCCGCGCGCTGGAGGCCACGCTGCTGCGCGCCCTGGCGGTGGAGCGCGGCGGTCGCTGGTCGAGCGCCGAGGTGCTGGGCGACGCGATCGGGCGAGAGGCAGCGGCTCTCGCGCCCGTTGCCGCGCCCGCGAACTCGTCCGCCCCCGACGGTGCCGCGCTAGTTGCCCTGCTTCGCGACCTGTGGGGTGCGGAGATCGATCGCGAGCGCGCCGAGCTCGAGAGAATGCGCAAGGGCGGGCCGCGCAGGGAGGGGCCCACTGAGACCCGCGGGCCCCGCCCGGGGCCGCCGCCGATCGATGAGCCACCGATGGTGGTGGACCCGCCGCGTCCGGGCAAGACCGATCCCTCGCCGGCCCCCGAATTCGCCGAGGAGGAGGTGGAGCCCGACGCCGACGCCTACATCGGCCAGGTGGTCGACGGGCGCTACCGCGTGGAGCGGGTGCTCGGCGTGGGCGGGATGGGCTGGGTCTACGAGGTCGAACACATCGAGCTGCGCAAGAAGCTCGCGCTCAAGGTGCTGCTGCCGCGCTACTCCCGCGAGGCCGATCTCGTGCAGCGCTTCCGCAGCGAGGCCCGCGCCGCCTCGACCATCGGCCACCCCAACATCGTCGATGTGACCGACTCGGGCACCACCCGCGACGGGAGCTTCTTCTTCGTGATGGAGCGCCTCGACGGCGTGGAACTCGGCAACGCCCTGCACGCCGAGCGGCGCCTCGCCCCGGAGCGGGCGGTCCATATCGCGATCCAGCTCTGCCGCGGCCTCGCCGCCGCGCACGCCGTGGGGATCATCCACCGCGACCTGAAGCCGGAGAACGTCTACCTGACCAGCCGCGATGGCGATGCGGACTTCGTGAAGATCCTCGACTTCGGGATCGCCAAGTCGCGCGACGAGGCCGCCCTGAACCTCTCCAGCCCGGGGGTGGCGATGGGCACGCCGGAGTACATGGCGCCGGAGCAGGCGGCGGGCCGCCCGATCGACACGCGGATCGATATCTACGCCGTCGGTGCGATCCTCTACGAGATGGTGACGGGAAAGCCGCCGCATTCGGGCGACAATGTTCTCGACATCCTGACCCGCAAGGCGTCCGAGGCGCCGCGCCCGGTGCGCGCGCTGAACCCGGATGTGCCCGAGGCGATCGAACGGGTGATCCACGCCTGCCTGGAGATCGACCCGGATCGCCGCCCACCGACGATGGGCGCGCTCGAATACGAGCTCACCAAGAGCGTGCGCGGGCGAGGCACCGCGGTGGCGGCGCTGCTCGGGATCAAGGCGGGCGATGGCGATCAGTCGTGGAGCGCCGGGCTGCCCGGGATCCGCGGTCTCCCGACGACGGCGGCGGAGCGCATCGCGATGGCGGCGCATGATCCGTCCACGCGCTCGCTCGATCTCGTGCGACGGGAGGCCACTTCGCCCTCGCCCGCGACCGGGGAGCTCGAGCTGGTGACTCCGACGGCGGCGGCCGAGCCGCTGGCGTTGATCCACGGGGAGATCCCGGGCCAGGGAAAGCTGCGCAGGCGCCTGCTCGTCGCTGGTGCGGTCGCCGCCGGGCTGCTCATCGCCGGCGGTGTGGCGGTGGCGCTGTGGCCCGAGCCCGAGAAGGGACCGCCGAAGTGGACCGATGTTCGCAGCCCCGAGCGGCCGTCCCTCCCGCTCCTGTCGCCCGCCAGCAGCGCGGGGCCGCCACCGTCGGAGGGGAACCGGCAGGAGGGGAAGCGCGAGGACGTCGCCTCGCTCCTCGAGTGGGCGCGCCGCGCCGCCGATGGGGGTCGGCTGATCGCGCCGCCCGGCGATAACCTGAAGGAGCTGCTCGATCGGATCGCCGCCGTCGAGCCAGGCAGCGTCCCCGCGGCGGCGCTGCGGGCTCGCCTGACGGCGACGCTGCGAACGCGGGCGGGGGACGAGGCGAAGCGGGGCAAGCTCGACGAGGCCGTGGCCGATTACCGCGCGCTGTGGGAGATCGATCCCACCGACTCCCCGGCGCAGGCCCGGCTCGCGCTGACCCTCGCTGCGCGGGCCACGCGCGCCGCCGCCAGGAAGCAGCCCGCCGCTGCCCTCGCCGATGCCGCGGCCGCCGCCGACCTCGACCCCGAGAACCCGAAGGTTCATTCCGCCTTCGGCGATGCGCTGCTGGCGAATGGGGAGCGCGAGCGCGCGGCCCTGGAGTACCGCAAGGTGCTAGCCGTCAACCCGCGCGATGGCCGCGCGAAGAAGCAGCTCGCGGCGGCGCTGCGGCCAGAGATGAAGAAGAGCCCTCGCTGAGGCGGTCGTCCGTTCATGTCCCTCCCTTGCCCATACACCGCCGTGGTGTATCCGTAGATGTGGATCGCCGCCCAGGTGATCGAACACGAAGGAACACTCCTCCACGACGACGGTGACTTCGACAACATCGCGAAGGTGCGACCGCTCGCGGGGGCCGCGCTGCGCATGGTGCAGGCCGTCTGAAACTAGCCATTCTAGAGCACATCAACCGCGGGGCAAATACCGCAACCTCACTCTCCTGGGAACGAAAGCAGACTACGGACAACCTCCACCACGGCAACCTCGTTTTCCGAGATGGACTTGATCCGGTCGTCCTCAGGATGGCGGCTGAGTCGTTGGCCATCGAGAGCGAGTTCATTCCGCCTTTGGTTGCAGCGCCACTGAAGAAGAAATAGCGCTCGCGTCGGCGCAGAAGCGATCGCTAACGTCCTCGAAACGTTGGCGAGCCAGGCCTGGAGGCGACCACCGCGAAGGCGACGCTACGTCGGCGGCGGCGCCGAGCCCGGCAGGCGTTTCATGCGCCACGCCAGGAGGGGCGGGGTGAGCACCGTCGAGAGGAGCACCATCATCACCACCGCGGCGAAGGTGGCCTCGTCGACCAGCGGGCGCCCGTCGACGCGCGCCACCGATCCCTGGTAGGCGACGATCAGCCCGACCTCGCCGCGCGGGATCATCCCAAAGCCGATCGCCCAGCGATCGACGCCGGCGCCCGCGACCAGCGCGGTGGCCTGCTTGCCCACCACCGCGGCGGCGGTCAGCGCCCCGGCCAGCAACAGCGTCTTCGGTCCGAGCAGCGACAGGTCGCACGACGCCCCCATGTGCACGAAGAAGAGCGGGATCAGGAAGCCGCCGAGCGCCTCCACGCGGCTGCGGATCTCCTCCTCGCCCGCCGCCACCGACGCGCGCTCGTAGAGGGGATCGAGGATCAGCCCGGCGGCGAAGGCTCCGACGATCGGCGCCAGTCCGACGGCGTGGGCCCCCTCGGCGGCGCCGAAGCAGAGCAAGAGCGCCGCGACCAATGAGCGTCCCGCCACCTTGCCGCGCGCGGTCCAGCGGAGCAGTCGCTCGGCGATCAGCCGGCCGATGACGAAGCCGCCTCCGAGAAACAGCGTCGAGAGGAGGATCAGCTTGCCGATGGTGAACGGGTCGGGCCCGGCCTGCCCCGCCATCCCGAGCACCACCGCCAGCACCACCAGCCCGAGCACATCGTCGATCACCGCGGCCCCGAGGATCACCCGCGCCTCGGCGGTGTCGAGGCGCCCGAGATCCTTCAGCACCCGCGCCGTGATGCCCACCGACGTCGCACAGAGCACCGCGCCGACGAACGCCTTGACCAGCCCGGTGGCATCGGGCCGCAGCCAGCCGACGACGAGGTAGCCGAGGACGAACGGGACGATCACCCCGACCACCGCCACCCGCGTCGCCGCCATGCCGGCGCGGATCAGCTCGCGCGCATCCGACTCGAGGCCCACCTGGAACAGCAGCATCACCGCGCCGATCTCGGCGAGCAGGCCGATCTCCGGGCTGTGGCCGATCCCGGTCAGCCCGCGCAGCGACGGTGCGCTGATCAGGTGGCCCAGGTTGCCGAGCAGGATCCCGGCGCCGATCTCGCCCAGCACCGGGGGCAGGCGGAGCCGGTGGAAGACCTCGCCGAGCAGCTTCGCCAGCGCCAGTGCGATCGCCAGCGCGAGCCAGGGGGGATGGAGATCCACCGGCGGAGTATAGCCGCGCAGGCCGGCGAAGATTATAGTCGCCGGTCCGATGGCCTCCGAAACGCATCCAGAGGGCGCACACGGCTGGGCGAAGGCGCGCGCCGACCTCGGCTGGGACACCCTGATCGAGCACCTCGCCTCGCGCTGCCACACCGCGCGCGGCACGGCCTCGGCGCGCCTTCTCCCGCTCGCGACGGACCCCGACGCGATCCGGGCCCGCCTCGACGAGGTGGCCGAGGCACGCGACCTTCACGACACCGGCTCGCCGATGCTGTTCGGCGGCGCGGTGGACGTCGAGCCGTCGCTGGAGCGGGCCGAGAAGGGAGGTCACCTCGAGGGTCCGGCGCTGCGCGAGATCGGCGAAACGATCGCCACCGCGGCGCGCCTCCGCAAGCAGCTCCTGCGGGCCCGGGAGCGCACCCCGCGGCTCGCCGGTCGCGCCGCCCTGCTCGCCGAGCTCGCCGACGTCGCCGGCCCGATCGAGGACGCCTTCGATGATGGTGCGCGCCTGCGCGACACCGCGTCACCGTCGCTGGGCGGGCTGCGGAGGCGGGCCGCGCTGCTGCACGAGGAGCTCTCGCGCCGCGCTCGCTCGCTGCTCGAGAATCCTCTGATCGCGCCGCACCTCCAGGACACCTTCTACACCCAGCGCGAGGAGCGCTACGTGGTGCCGATCCGCGCCGACGCGCGCAGCCGGGTGAAGGGGATCGTCCACGGGACGTCGGGCTCCGGACAGACGGTGTTCATCGAGCCGGAGGAGATCGTCGATCTCAACAACCGTCTGAAGCTCGCCGAGCTCGAGGTGGTCGACGAGGAGCGACGGATCCTAGGTGAGCTGACGCGGCTGGTGACCGACGCGCTCGGGCCGCTGCGGGTGAACCTCGAGGTGATGGCCGCGCTCGACCTGCTCGACGGCGCGGCGCGCCTGGCGATCGATCTCACCGCCCGCCTGCCACTGATCGCGGAAGGGGAGGGCGCGCGCATCGATCTCCGCAACGCGCGTCACCCGCTGATGGTCCTCTCCGGCGCCGCCTGCGTGCCGAACGACATCGTGCTCGCGCGCGGCGGGACGCTGATCGTCTCGGGGCCCAACGCGGGTGGAAAGACCGTGGCGCTCAAGACCTCCGGGCTGCTCGCGCTGATGCTGCGGGCCGGGCTGCACCTGCCGGCGCAGGAGGGCTCGTCGCTGCCGATCTTCGATCGCGTCCTGACGGACGTGGGGGACGATCAGTCGCTGGAGCAGAACCTCTCGACCTTCTCGGCCCACGTCGGGCACCTCAACCGCTTCCTCGCCGTCGCCGGACCGGGGACGCTGGTGCTGCTCGACGAGGTGGCGGTGGGCACCGATCCCGAGCAGGGCGCGGCGCTCGCCCAGGCGGTGCTCGAGGCGCTCGCCGAGCGCGGCGCGACGGTGGTGGTGACCACCCACTACGACCGCCTGAAGGCCCTCGGAGCGCGCGGCTGGATCGACCCGGGTATCCTCGGCCGCGGAGCACCTCCCCTCACTCCGCTCGGCTCGCCGCGCTTCGCGAATGCGTCGGTGGGGTTCGATCTCGAGCACCTCGAGCCGACCTACCGGCTGCACCTCGGCGTGCCCGGCGCGTCGGGGGCGATCGTGGTCGCGCGGCGACTCGGACTGCCGGTCGCGATCGCGGCGCGAGCGAGCGCGCTCTGCGGGGAGGGGCCCAAGGGGCTCGAGGAGCTGTTGCGCGCCGTCGACGGAGAGCGACGGCGTCTGGAGATCGAGGTGGCCGCCGCGGTGGAGGAGCGAGCCGCCGCGGTGGTGGAGAGGCGGCGCGCCGAGACGCTGGCGGTGGAGGCCAAGGAGCGGCTCTCCTCGGCGCGCAAGTCGGCGCACGACGAGGCGGTCGCGGCGCTCCAGAAGGCGCGCGTCGAGCTCGATCGCGCGCGCCGCCAGCTGAAGGGCAGAGCGACGGAGAGCGAGCTGGCCGAGGTGCGCCAGCAGATCGATCGGGCGGGTCGCGAAGTGCACGAGCTCGCCCCCGCGCTTCCGGCCGCGGCGGGCCGGGTGGCGACGGCGGCGGAGCTCTCCGCCGGGACCGAGGTGCTGGTGCCGCGCCTCGGCGGGCGGGGGATCGTCACCGCCGCGCCGCGCGATGGGAAGGTCGCCCTGCAGGTGGGCGCGCTCCGGCTCACCGTCGAGGTGGGCGAGCTGCTGCTGCCCGATCGTCCGGCCCCGAAGGCGCCGCCGTCGCGCAAGATGCGGCCGGCCGATGATCTCGATCGAGCCGCGGCCGCGATGGCACCCGGCTCGGGCGTGAAGGCGGGACTGATGCGGACCGTCGGCAACACCTGCGACCTGCGTGGCGAGCGCGTCGACGCGGCGTGCGGCATCGCGGAGAAGTTCATCGACGAAGCCCTCCGCGACGCACAGGACGTGGTGTTCTTCGTCCACGGCCACGGGACGGGCGCGCTCCGGGCGGCCTTGCGGGAGCGGCTCAGCGGATCGCCCGCCGTCGACGCGGTGCGCGCCGGGACCCGCGACGAGGGCGGCGACGGGGTGACGGTGGTGACGCTGGCGTAAGGGAGAGCTACTCGCCCGGACGTTCGATCCGGCCGTCTTCGTGCCGTGCGAAGCGGCGCTCGTCGCGCGGGTGGACCGGCCCGTTGCTCGGCCAGGGCCAGCCGCCGAACTGGGTGCTCCGGTAGTCGACGAACGCCTGCTGGATCTCGGCGCGCGTGTTCATCACGAACGGACCATGCTGCGCCACCGGCTCTCCGATCGGGCGCCCCTGGAGGAGCAGGATCTCGCTCTCGTGGTCGCCGCCCAAGAGCGACGGAGCGGCGTCGGCGCGCAGCACCACGCGGTGGCGCGGCGGAATCGTGCGATCGCCGATTCTCAACGAGCTCCCGGCGAAGAAGTAGAGCGTCCGACTCGTGCCGCGGGTCGCGGGCGGCAGGGTGAAGCGCGCGCCGGGCGCCATCCGGAGCAGCCAGATCGCCACGTCCGAATCGGTGCGCGCGGCCCACGATCGCGGCGGCGGCGCGGGCGCCCGCAGATCGCCGACCTGGCCGGCGACGATCGTCACTTCGGTGGCGTTCCCGTCGCTGTCGTGCTCTCGGTGGGTCGGGACCTCGCGGCTCCACAGCATCGAGAAGTGCGGATCCACCAGCTTGTCGGCCGCCGGGAGGTTCAGCCAGATCTGGAACAGCTCGGCCGGATTCGGTCCGCTCCGGTCGAGCAGCGGAAACATCTCCGAGTGGACGATCCCCTTGCCCGCGGTGAGCCACTGGACGTCGCCGGGGCCAAAGCGCGCCGCCGCGCCAAGCGAGTCCGAGTGATCGATCAGACCGCGACGGACGATGGTCACCGTCTCGAAGCCGCGGTGCGGGTGCTGCGGGAAGCCCGGCACGATGTCGCCGTGGTACATGCTCCAGCCGTCCCGGCCCGCGAAATCCTGCCCGATGTCGCGCCCCGCCAGCGACGACGCGGGCGGTCCCATCCGCTCGTTCCCGGCCGGGTAGTGATCGACGTGGTGCATGCAAAAGAGGAACGGATCGGCCGCCTCCCAGGGGGTGCCGAGCGGCGCGACGCGGAGCACGGGGTCCTCGTTCATGGCGATTCCTCGGTTCATGGCGCTGGGATGCCGGTGCGGCGCGAATCGTCGCCCCGTCAGGCTCCTCGATCGCGTTCCTGGAGGATAAGGGCCCGCCACGTCGCCCACAGCCGCCTCACCGCCAGCTCCGGCGCCATCGCGGCGAGCAGGATCAGGAGCGGGAAGATCTCCACGATGTAGCGCTGCGTGACATGCGCCTGGACGTACCCGTCGACCAGCGCCCGTGTCGCCGTCGCCGCGACGATGATCAGCGCCACCCGCCGGTAGCGACGCGCCAGCAGCAGCGCCAGCGCCAGCCCCGCTGCCGCGAGCAGGTAGAGCCGGTGATTCCACCGCGTGAAGGTCCTGCGATCCCCGAGGCCAAAGGGCCCCACCTTCATCGGGAAGTCGCCCTCCTGGATCGTGTCGGCGAACAGGTCGAGCACGCGACCGAGCGGCACCGCCACGTAGCTCTCGAACGGGTAGTCGCGCTTGCGCTTCCTCGCCAGATCCCCGAACTCGCGCGCCACCGCGTCGGTCACCCCGACGGCGTTGCAGCGCTGGAAGGCCCGGGCCACGGCGCCCCGCTCCTCGTCGGTGCGCAGCACATCCGGCGGCATCAGCGACAGCTCGAGCCGCGAGCGCGACAGCATCCGCAGGTTGATCAGCCCGCCCGATCCGTGGCGCTCCCAGGTCCACATCCACTCCTCGGGCCCGGTGAGCATCGGCTTGCCGCTCTTGGCGATCCACTTCACGCCGAAGATGTGGGTCGTCCCGAAGAATTTGTAGTTTCGATAGGCCCACGGCGAAAAGGTGAGGGCGAACGTCGCCACGAACAGCGCCATCCCGGCGAGGCGGCGCTTGCGCGAGGCGGTGGCGAGCGCGATCCCGAACAGCACCGGCGGCACGATGGTGATCCCGTCGAGGCGGGTGAGCATGATCAGCCCGCCGGTGAACCCCGCGGCGATCGCGAAGCGCAGCACCTTGCCGTCGAGAGCGAGCACCGTGAAGAGCAGCGTCGCGGTGGTGAGCATCGTCGCCAGCGACTCGGTGAGCGCGTAGCACTGGATCAGGGTCAGGACCGGGCAGGCGAGCACGCCGATCAGCGCCAGCCACCCGGCTGCGCGGAGCCCGAGGCGCCAGGCGATGGCGAAGACCAGGAGCGCGGTGAGCCCGTCGAGGTAGGCGTTCCAGCGCGTCGCCCGCACCAGGTGCTCCTGCATCGGCAGCGGCTTGAGGTCAACGACGTGGGCGAGGAAGAGCGGGTAGAGCGGCGGGCGCGCGTAGCTGTTCTTGGTCGTGCCGAAGCCGAACCGGCGCGTCTTCATCCAGTTGTTGGCGAGGTCGTGGTATTGCACGCCGTCGCCGGCGGGGGCGTGCCAGTCCGCGGCGATCGCGAGGCGCACGCGCATGCCGAGGGCGAGGAACTCGCCCAGCACCACGAGGGTCATCACGACGATGAGCGCGCGCAGCAGGTGGCCCTTCATGCCCGCGAAGGAGTAGCAGAGATCGGGGACGGGCGGGGAAGCGCCCTGCGATTTCAAGCGCGGCGCCAGGTCGGATTCGATTCGGAGCCGGGGCGGCCGGAAGTCGGCTTGCTGTGCCTCAATGACGCGGTCCACAAACGCCCAGACGCCTTCTTGAGTGCCGAGGAGGTGATCGAGAAACGCCCAGGCAGCTCCCTGTTCGCCACGGAGCCGGCATGCGAACTCCCGGACGCTTTCTTGACCTGCAAGGGGGGGCCTGGGGATTCCAGCGCCGCGCATCTGTCGGTCATGGACGGGCCTGGCGGATTTCAGCACCCGCGTCGTGGCGTCAAGGACGGGGATGGAGGTCAGCGCGGTGGGCTCTCGACTGGTGATCGTCTCCCTCTCCCGCTGGCGGGAGAGGGTCGGGGTAAGGGTGGACCGCACGTGATATTTTCGCTTCCGCCGTCGCTGCGTGGGCAGGCGCCCACCCTCACCCTCACCCTCTCCCTCCAGCGGGAGAGGGGAACAGAATTCGAAGGGCGCGGCTCATGCTCAGCGACGGGAACTCGGAGATGTGGCCAATGGTCAGCCGACGTGACCGAAGCATCGGTGCTCACCTACGAGGTGGGTTGCATCATCCATTACAACACGCCGTAGGGCGCGCACCGAGGAGCCGAGCCAAGATGGCGCAACTGAAGATCCCGGCGACGTGCTGCAACTGCCTCGGTGCGAAGGTGGTCTACACGAGCCCGCTCGGTAAGCACAAGCGGAGCGACTTCCGGCCCGCGGAGTTGCTGCAGGTGATGGCCGCGAAACTGGTCGACGAGGCCCAGTGCCCGATTTGCAAGGGCACGGGAACGATCGACGTGCTGGTCAGGGACGGACGGGGCCGCACCATGGGACGGCGGATCAGGAGCCGGTTCTGGTTGGACGCGCAGCGGTCCCGGGCGGCTGCATACTGGTTCTCCCCTCAAGATTCTCAACCGCTCAAGAGCAGCTACCCGGCAGGCCAGGCAACGGGGCAGTGGAAGTACCTGCCCGGCGAGGAGATGCAGGCTTCCAGATTGGCAGAGATGGCCGCGCCGGCCGGGCCGGTGCAGTCGCCGCAGAGTTGGCAGTACCTCGCCAGTGAGGAGACCCAAGAGACGAGGCTGGCGGCGATGACCGGCCACTCCGCTGCGCTGACGGCGGATGGCTCGGCGCGAAGTGCGAGCGGATCGTCCATGGGGCAAGCCGTCTCGACGCAGACGGGATGCGGTTACGTGAGGAACGCCTGCCACCCGAAGCATCGAACCGCCTTGCGGCCCGTGCTCTTCGCGTCACTCCTCGGTTGGGCGCCGGCAGCATGCGACGCTCCGGCGGTGGCCGAATACGATTCGGACGCGCCACGGGACGCGTCGATGGATACTCACCCATCGATGCCGGACCTCGGTTCCCCAAGCGTGGTCGACGGGGGAGGCGACCTCGGAGCGGCGGTTGTCGATCTGGCGGCGGGTGACGGCAATCGAGACTTCTATTCGGCAGGTGACCAATCGACACCACTGGACATGGCGCATGACCAGTCAGTTCCGCTGGACCTGAACAACGACCAGTCCGCTCCCTTGGACGCCAAGAGCGACCAGACGGTCCCTGTGGACGCCAAGAACGACCTGTCAGTTCCCTTGGACCTGAAGGCAATCGATCAGACAGCGCCTGCGGACCTGGCTGGCGATCTGATGATGGTAGCTCCATGTCTGGGATTTCTGCCGCCGACCCGCTATTTGGGTGGGCACATGTTCGGTCCGGTAGCTCTGGCGGACTTCAACAACGCCGGGAAGCTGGACTGCGTGGCGCATGGTTATTCGGGGAAGAGTATCCTTCTCTTTCTCGGACAAGGCAACGGCGCACTCACATTGGCTGGTGGGTCTCCGAGATGGCAGGACATTCGGCGTCTCGCAGTAGCCGATCTCAACCTGGATGGTTGGGTTGACGTCGCCACCTCCTACGAGAACTCTCTCGGTCTGTCCGTTCTCCTGGGGAAGGGAAACGGTGCGTTCTCACCCGAGATCTGGCTGCCTCTGCCGGGGACCTCCCCTCGGATGTCGGGATTGGAGACTTCAACGGCGATGGCATACCCGACCTGGTTTCGGTTAACCAACACACCAAGGCAGGATTCAACACGGTGGCTGTTCTGCTTGGGAAGGGCAAGGGGCAATTCGAAGACCCCCGGTATTTCGGAGGTGTGGCGTACCCGTCTTGGCTCGCGATCGCCGATTTCGACAATGACGGTATGCTCGACCTTGTTTTTTCCGACCCTCTTCTGGGGCACGTTCTCATCCGTCAAGGGAAAGGTAATGGTGACCTCCTCAAGTTCGGAACGATCAACGCTGATGTGCCCGAGGGCCTCCTCCTGAAAGATCTCAACAAGGATGGCAAGGTCGACCGGGTGGTTGCGGAGAAGAACGGTGTCACGGTCGCGATGGGAAAGGGGAATGGCGATTTCGGCCCCCCCGTGCTCTTTCCGACGGAGAAGGACAACGGCGGAATCGCCGCGGCCGATCTCGATGGCGACAAGAACGTCGATCTCGTCACGACGAATTTCAAGACCAGCAAGATCTCGATCTTGAAGGGGAGCGGGATGGGCGGATTTGGACCGGCGACCGTCTGCCAGGTCGGGAAGGGCGCCTACGAGGTGGCTCTCGGGGACCTGAACGGCGACGCCAAGCCCGATATCGTACTCGCCGACGTGGACGGATTGATCGTTCTCCTCGCCAAGTGAGGCGCGCGCGGTGCCGACAGCTGCGCGCGGCGGGGGGCGATCTGGTCCTCGTCGGATCGGGCTCGCCCGCCTTCGCCGCCGGGTTCCGTGAGGCGCAAATGCTCGGCGATATCAGGCTATTCTGCGATGAGGCGCTGCGTTCGTACGCGCTCGCCGGGTTCCGGGCTCGCGACCGGCGACCTGAACGGCGATGGCCTCCCCGACTTGATTATTGGAGGGGAGACCGGAAAACTCTCGGTGCTACTCAACATCCCTACACCGCACCCACACTGCCGAGACGGATCGCTGAGCGGCGGAGAGAGTGACGTGGATTGCGGCGGAACCTGCCCGCCGTGCGCGCTGAAGAAGGCGTGCGGCGCGGCAGCCGACTGCCACAGCGGCGCATGTACGGCCGGAGAGTGCAGCCTCTGAAGTCCGAGCAGCAGCGATCGGGCGCGGCCGGGGAGGCGCCCGAGGAATTTCAGACGCGGCGCCAGGTCGGGATGGGAAACGGGCGGCCGGTCACGCCGAGGGCGTAGGCGGCCGCGGCCGACTGCGGGTTCCACCCGGCGACCGCGTCGGCGTAGCACAGCCAGATCCCGAGCTGGACGATCACCCCCGCCAGCGACGCGAACATCGTCGTGACGATCAGCATCCCCTGCGCGCCGAAGCGGCCGGCGACGTAGGTGAGCCCGGCGCTGATCCCCGAGAGGAGGAGGGTGGCGCCGCCGATGATCAGCGCCATCAGGATGTTGAAGCCGAAGAGGTAGGCCTTGCGGCCGTTGGTGGCCTCGGCCGACATCGCGATCGCTGCCTCGGCATCCGGAGCGTCCCCCGCCATCCGTGCCGGAAGCGCGAAGATCCAGGCGTAGGCCTTGATGATCCCCGGGACGAGGAAGAGGAGCATCCACGGGAGCAGCCGGAGGCCGAGCCACAGCGACGCGCCGAGGTAGGTCCAGAAGCCCCTCAGGCCGCGATCGAAGGCCAGGCCGAGCGAGAGCGGCTCCCCGCGCCCCGCCGCCGTCAGCGTGCCGAAGATCGCCGCGTGGGTGAAGGACTGGGCCGCCACCATGATCACCATCGATATCAGCAGGTGGATCATGAACATCCCGAGCATCGACCCCGGGTGCGACGACCGCAGCATCCGCTGCACCATCCGATTGGGATCGCCCATCCCGAAGAAATTCATCGCGATCAGCGACCAGGTGATCCCCGGGACCGCCGCGGTCACCACCAGCGGCACCAGCCAGCGGGTGTGGGCATTGAACATCCCGAACGCCGCGCCGAAGAGCTGGCCGAAGGTGCGCTCGCGCCCCCAGAAGCGGGGTGCGGCGCCGGACGGGCCGTTGGTAGCGGGGAGGGACAGGGGCTCCATGGCGGGTCTCCGTGGGAGGAAGTCTGCCGCGAGTCTACGCCATCCGGTGGGCGCCCTTCCCGATCCCTGCATCCCGGGGCGGCGGGGTGCTTAACGGCGGAGGGGGCCCTCTTGCTGGCTCTTGCTCGTCACGTAGTCGTAGTCGTAGTCGTAGTCGTAGTCGTAGTCGTAGTCGTAGTCGTCCCCTCCGCAGCGACGGCAATCGAACTTCCTCCCGCAACAAATTCCTACTGCCAACCGACCACCCTGGCCACACAGGAGGATGCCCCTGCTGGCCGACCAGAAGCTCGACGTCTATCGCCGCGCCATCGAGCTCCTCGCCCTTGCGTCGCAGACCGCGACGAGCGCCCCCAGGGGGAACTCGTTTCTCACCGAAGAGCTCAAACGTGCGGCGCTCTCCCTCCCCTGGAACATCGCCGAGGGAGCGGGCCGCTTCGGAGCGCCGGATGGCGCCCGCTTCTACAGCATCGCCCGGGGCTCCGCGATGGAGT
>SHYY01000213.1 GCA_009692555.1 Myxococcales bacterium | reverse complement strand
GAAGGCGGCTCCACAGCGTCCGCTGGGTCTTCGGGGACTGAGCCGGAGTCACTTCTCGGGAGTTGACCGCCGCCGCTTGAACTCCTCCACCGACTTCTGGAGCTTCTCGACCCGCCCCCGAAGGAGGGCGATCTCCTGCGCCAGCGGCAGGCGGACCCGCGCCACCGCGGCCTTCACGCCCTCGTCGACGCGCTGCTCGAACAGCGCCCGGTTGCGTCGGAAGCGGGCAAACAGCTCGCGGGTCGGCCCCTTGGCTTCGGCGTCGGTCGAGAGGCCCACCGCCTCGAGGACCCGATGGGCAGCCCGGGCCACCTCCCCCTCGGCGCCGGTGATCACCCCGAGGGCGTGCATCCACGTCTCGCGGAGCGCCTTCTGGAGAGGCCTCTTGGCTTCGGGGTCGACCATGATCCGCGGGTAGATGGCCGAAAGCGGGCGCGCCTGTCAAGGAAGAACGGTCCGAGGTGTCAGCGGCCTGCGTCGAAGGGGGTGCTGGCTGCGCGCTTCGTGGGAGCCTCGAACCCCCTGAACAGGTTGTCGACGCCCTTGCCGCAGCGGTCCTTCATCACCAGCAGCCCTACCAGCGCGGCGAGCATCACCAGGATCATCACGATCTGGTCGCGCCTCGGTGGGGGGCCGGGAGGCATCAGTCCTTCCCGTCGCTGGTGAAGTCGCGCACGCGGAGGCGGAGGCGGCGCGCGCCGCGGTAGTGATCCATCTCCGCGACGAACGCGACCCGCACCCGGGCGCCGCGGCCCGGATCGCGCCCGGCGAGCCCGAAGGCAATCCCGTCGCGCGCGTGGGGGCCGTCCCGGAGCGTGATCTGGAGGTGCTTCTCACCGACGATCCGGCTGTGATCGAGCAGCCCGCGGGCGGCCAGGAGCGGCTCGGGATTGCCGATCCCGAAGGGCCCGAGGCGCGCCATCTCCTCGGCCTGCACCTCGTCGATCTGGTGGAGATCGACCTCCGCGTCGACGGGGAGGCCCGCGCGGGGCGCGGACTCTCCCAGTTCCACAAGGGCAGCGGCCTGGAAGGCGCGGATGAACTCCGGGAGGGAGCGCTCCTCGATGGTGAGCCCCGCCGCCGCCGCGTGGCCGCCGAAGCGGACCAGGTGGGCCGCGCAGCACAGGAGGGCGCGGTAGAGATGGAGCCCGGGCGTGGTGCGGGCCGATCCCCGACCCACGCCGCCGTTCAGGGCGATCACCACCGACGGACAGCCGTAGCGGTCGACCAGCCGCGCGGCGACGATCCCGACCACCCCCGGCGCCCAGCCCTGCCCCGCCACCACCACCGCCGCGCGCGACGCTACCGGCGCGGCCTCGATCTGCGCCACCGCCTCGGCGAACACCTGCTCCGAGACCACCCGACGCCGGGCGTTGATCTCCTCGATCGCGGCGGCGCAGCGGACCGCGGTGGCGACGTCGGGAGCGAGCAGGAGATCGAGCGCCAGGCCGGCGTCGCCGAGGCGGCCCGGGGCGTTCAGGCGCGGGGCGATCTTGAAGCTGATATCGGCGGAGGTGAGCGGGCGTCCGGTCTCGACGCCGGCGCTCTCGAGCAGCGTCTTCAGGCCCGGCCGGCGCCCCCGCGCCAGCTCCTTCAACCCGGCCGACACCAGGACGCGGTTCTCGTCGGTGAGCGGCGCGAGATCGGCGATCGTCCCGACCGCGACCAGATCGAGCAGATCGCGCGGGTCGGGGGCCTCGCGGCCGAGCGCCCGGAGACGCGTCCGCACCGCCGCGGCGAGGTAGAAGCCCACGCCCACCGACGCCATCCCCTTGAACGGAAAGCCGCAGCCCGGCTGGTGCGGGTTGAGGAGGGCGAAGGCGCCCGTCTCGCGCTCGGGGACCTGGTGGTGATCGACCACGATCACGTCGATCCCGCGCGCACCGGCCCGGGCGATCGCCTCGTGGTCCGAGGTGCCGCAATCGCCGGTCACCACCACCTTGCAGCCGGCGTCGGCGAAGCCATCCGCGTCGGGGACGCCGAAGCCGTACCCGGCGTCGCGGCGGGCCACCCGGGGCACCACCCGGCCGCCGGCGTCGAGGAGGAAGCGCGACAGGAGGGCGCAGGTGGTCACTCCGTCGACGTCGTAGTCGCCGAACACGCCGACCGTCTCCCCGTCGGTGAGGGCGCGCGCCAGCCGCTCGGCGGCGCGATCGAATCCCGCCATCGCCTGCGCCTGGCCGGCCTTCCCTCCGTCGGGGGGCCGCAGATCCGACAGCCGCGGCGCGAGGAAGCGCAGGGCGTCGCTCGGCTCCACGACGCGCCGGTTGAGCAGGATCTGCGCGGTCAGCGGGCGGACGCCGATCGCCCGCCCCAGCGCCCGCGCCCGCTCGGGCTCAGCGACGGGAACGCACCACGGCGGGAGATCTCCCGGTCGGCCTTGAACCATGCCGCCATGTGCCCAGGTTGGACAGGGAAGTCAAGGGCTCGGCGTTCCGTGGCCGTTGCCGTGGCAGTTTCCGTTCCCGTGGCCGTTGCCGTTGCCGTGGCCGTTGCTGTTTCCGTTCCCGGACGATCGTTCTGCTACTCTGGTGACCAACAGGACGGGAGCGCAATGGAATCCGCGGGCGGCAAGGCTGGTCGATGGGTCCTCGGCGCAGTCCTGATCGCGGCGACGCTATCGCTGCCGCCACGTCGGAAGCCACCTGCCGCTACGAATGCGACGGGCCGGGTGAATTGATTCTTCCGACCTGCAAGGCAGTGAAAGCGTGGCCCGCTTCCGAACTGCTTCGAGTCAAATTCATCTGCTTTGAAACATGCTGTGGCCCACCCGGTGACTTCGGCTTTCAGCACTGCGACCCCAAGGTTCCACTGATGCCGTACGACCTCCGGGTAGCCGGGATCGATGGGACGTTCGAAAAGGGCGAGTTTGAGGTAGCGAACCTCGCGTGCGTGAAAGAGCCGATGATGCGGTTCAACCAACCGCTGGCGCGGGGCGACTACGCGGTTCTGGCGTACGGAGGCGAAGGTCGGATCAAGTTCACGACGTTCGAGGACCGACCCGACCTTGCGATGAACATTCCACCCGACCTCGCGATCGATGCCGGGGGATCGCAGATCGGCGGCGCCTGCGCGGTCGGCACTCCGCGGACCGGCCATGATCCGTCGGCGCTGGCGTTCGCCTCGCTCGCCCTCGCCCTGCTCTACCGTCGCTGGCGGGCTGCTACGAGGCGCGGGAGGGCTTCGTGTTGCCCTGGGGCTTGAAGAAGCGCTCGTTCAGCCAGATCAGGATCGGGGCGGCGATGAAGATCGACGAGTAGGTGCCGACGATCACGCCGACGTTCATCGCGAAGGCGAACTCGCGGATCGTGCCGGTGCCCCAGATGTTCATCGCCAGGGTGACGAAGAAGACCGTCGCCGCGGTGAGGATGGTGCGCGAGAGGGTCTCGTTGATCGACGCGTTCACGATCCGGTCGAACCGCTTGTCGCGGTACTTGGTCACGTTCTCGCGGATGCGGTCGAACACGACGATCGTGTCGTTCATCGAATAGCCGATGACGGTCAGGATCGCCGCCACCGTCGTCAGCGAGAACTCCTTGTAGGTGATCGCGAACGCCCCGACGACGATGAACGCGTCGTGGAGCAGCGCCAGCACCGTCCCCGGGCCGTAGCGGAAGTCGAACCGCACCAGGATGTAGAGCATGATGAACAAGATCGCCGCGAGCACGGTGGTGATCCCGTTGTCGCGCAGCTCCTTGCCCGCCTTCGCGCCGACCGAGTCCGACGAGAGGATCGCCTTCACCGCGCCCTCGCCAAGCTTGGTGTTCAGAGCCTTGGTCACCTCGAGGTTCAAGCCGACCAGCACCACCTCGAGTTGGTTGTCCTCGATTCGCCCGAAGGTGTTGATCGTGCTGTAGCTGATCCCCTGCGCCTTCAAGACCCCGCCCATGTCGTCGACGGTGATCGGCTTCGAGAAGCGCGCGTAGAACTTGTCGCCGCCCTCGGAGAACTCGAACTTGCGGAGGACCTCCGCGCCCACCTTCTCGCGCAGCGCCTGCTCGAGCTTGGTCGCGCCGTCGCTGTTGACCGCCGAGACGGCGCCGAAGCGCAGGATGTAGGAGTTCGGGTGGGCGTCGTCCTTGAACGGCACCACCTCGGTGTCGTGGAAGCCGCCGGCCGACATCCCGTCGCGGATCGCTCCCGACTCGGCCGGCTTCGAGAACTCGACGGTCATCTCGGTGCCGCCGCGCAGCTCGGTCGAGAAGTTCAGCGCCGCGCCGCGCCAGTAGTGGTTGATCGGCAGCATCGCGACGGTCGCGATGATCAGGAACGCCGATAGCCCGAAGAACAGCCGCTGCCGTCCAACGAACTCGAAGTTGTGATCCGCCTTGATCAGCTCGAAGAACTTGGCCATTTCAGATGCTCAGCGTGGCGGCTTTTTTGCGGCCGACCATGTAATCGAACATGACACGCGACACCCACACCGACGTGAACAGGTTGCAGATGATGCCCGCGATGAGGGTCACCGCGAAGCCGCGGATCGGTCCGGTGCCGTAGGAGAAAAGGACGATGCCCGCCACCAGGTTCGTCACGTGGGCGTCGAAGACGGTCCAGAAGGCGCGCCCGAAGCCGGCCTCCACCGCTCCCCGGGCGGATTTGCCGGCGCGCAACTCCTCCCGGATGCGTTCGTAGATGATGATGTTGGCATCCACCGCCATTCCGACCGTCAGCACCACCCCCGCGATGCCGGGCAGCGTGAGGGTGGCCGCCGAACCCGGCAGGTAGGCCAGGATCGCCAGCAAGAACAAAATGTTGAGGACCATCGCGATGTTCGCGATCAGCCCCGAGAGCCGGTAGTAGAGGAGCATGAAGAGGATGACGGCGAGCGATCCCACCGCCATCGAGAACTTCGCCTTGTCGACCGCGTCGCGCCCGAGCGTCGGGCCGACCTGATTCTCCGACTTCCAGGTGAGCGGCGCCGGCAGCGCGCCGGTTCGCAGCACCGCGACCAGGTCGATCGCCTCCTGCTTCATCCCCTCGGGCGAGCCGCCACCCAGGGTGATGCGCGCCCGACCGCCGCCGATCTTGCCTTCCAAAACAGGCGCCGAGGTGATCTTCTGGTCGAGAATGATTGCCATCTTGCGCCCGACGTTGTCGCCCGACACCTTCTCGAAGAGGTCGGCGCCCTTGCGGTCGAAGGTGAGCGACACCTCCGGCTTGAACGACTGCTGGTCGACGTTCCAGTCGCTGTCGGAGATGTACTCGCCGGTCAGCTCGGCGCGGCGGTGGAGGTAGTAGGTGCGCCAGAACTTGTCCTGTGTCTCGGCGCCGAAGTCGTCGCGGTCGGCGACCTCCTCGAAGGCGATCTCGTGATCGGGCGGCACCTTGTTCTCGCCCTCCAGCTCGGCGACGAACTTCTCGATCACCTTGCGGTCCTTCGCCTTGAGGTAGACGTCGGAGTGCTGCGCCTGGGTGTCCTTCTGGGTCCAGCCGTCGTGGGCGACATCGAGGCCCGGGTAGGCATCCTTCTTGGTGAGCGCCACGCCCGAGAGCTTCTTCATGTACTCGTTGCCGTCGTCGACGATCCGGAACTCGAGCTGCGCGGTCTGCCCGATCAGCTTCTTGACCCGCTCGAAGTCCTCCGGCTTCAGGCCCGGCAGCTCGACGATGATATCGCTGCCCTTGCGGATGATGGTCGGCTCGGCGACCGCCAGCTTGTCGACGCGGTTGCGGATCGTCTCGACGCCCTGGCGCACCGCGTACTCGCGCATCTCGTCGATCTGATCGCTGTCGACCTTGAGGACCACGAAGCCCTTGTCGGCGTCGCGCGAGTCCTCGAACAGGTCGCGGCGGAAGGTCTTCATCATGTTCAGGTCGAGCTTCTTCGCCTCGGCCGGCTCGCGGAACTGCACGGTGATCTCGTCGTTCCCGCTGCGCCCGACGGTGACGCTGCTGACCTTGCGGTCCTTCTTCAGCCGCTCCTCGACCTCGGAGGCGAGGCGGTCGGCCTTGTTCGACACCGCCTTGTCGACGTCCACCTTGTAAACGATGTGCAGGCCGCCCTGGAGATCGAGCCCGAGCAGGATCTTCCGCGTGACGTGCTTCTTGAACCACGGCGGGAGGCTATCCTCCTGGCCGAACCACCCTGCCAGCGACGGGGTGAGCCCGATCGCCGCGAGCACGGTGAGCATCAGGTAGATGACAACTCGGTAGGTCCAGGAGCGTTCCATTTTTTCTCGCTAGCGGCTCGGGGGACTGCTTCGGCTACTTCGCGGGCGCGGAGCCGGGCGCCTTCGACGATGACGAGGGCGCCGGGCCAGAGATGGCGCTGCGGAGCACCTTGAGGCGCACTTTTTCCTGCACCTCGAGGGTGACGGTGCTGTCGTTGAGGCCGGTGATCTTGCCGAGGACGCCACCGCTGGTGACCACCTCGTCGTCCTTCTTCAGGTTCTTCAGCCAGTCCTGGGTGTCCTTCTGCTTCTTCTGCTGCGGGCGGATCAGCATGAAGTAGAAGACGATGAAGATCAGGATCATCGGCGCGAAGGTGCGGAGCGGATCGCCGCCCGCGCAGCCGCCCGGACCGGCAGCGCCCGCGGGACCTCCGGGGAGAGGGACGCCGCCCGGCGCTGCGGAGGGAGCGGCGACCGGAGCCACGACCGCGTTCGCCGCATCCGCGAGGGTGACCAGGAACGAGTGGGCTACTGCCAGCAAGGGACCTCCAGGGGTTTTCGGGCCCTCCGCGCCTGCAGGGCGATCGGGGAACCCCAAAAACCGCGAAGGTGTACCAGTTGGTACCCGCACCGTCAACTATCAATCGCGCCAGCGCCGGGCAGGCTATGCCGCGCGGGCGATCGAGGCTATGCTCCGCCCGCGATGGACCCCGCCCCGGAACTGGAAGTGCTGCTGGGCCGGCGGATCGTGCTCGGCGTGAGCGGGTCGATCGCCGCCTACAAGGCGGCCTACCTTGCCAGCCGGCTGACCCAGCTCGGCGCGGAGGTCGACACCGTCCTCACCGCCGGGGCGACCCGATTCATCACCCCGCTCACCTTCCAGTCGCTCACCGGCCGCGCGTGCCGCACCGACGGCGACCTGTGGGCCGCGGAGGGCCATGTGGTCCACGTCGGCCTCGGAGAGCAGGCCGAGCTTCTGGTGATCGCGCCCGCGACGGCCGATCTGATCGCGAAGCTGGCGGCGGGGATCGCCGAGGGGCTGCTGCTGCTCACCGCGCTCGCGGCGCGCTGTCCGATCGTGATCGCGCCGGCGATGGACGGCGCGATGTACGGCCACCAGGCGACGCAGGAGAACCTGGCGACGCTGGCGGCGCGCGGGGTGATTGTCCTCGGGCCGGCGGAGGGGCGGATGGCGTCGGGGCTCTCGGGGCCGGGGCGGATGATGGAGCCCGAGGAGATCGTGGAGCGGGTGGAGCTGCTGCTCGGCGCCGGCGTATAGGCTCTCAGCCGCGGAGGAGGAGCCAGGCGAGCAGGGCGAGGGCGAAAGCTCCCGCCGCGATGAGGGCCGCCATCTGCCGAGGGGCGCGCGTGAAGCGGGCGACGATGAGATCGACCCCGGTCACGGTGGTCACCATCTGGCTCGCCGCCGGGCCGGGCGCGGGGGTCGGATCGGGATCGGTGCTCCGGTAGGCCAGCGCGGCCACCTCCCCCGCCGTCGCCACCGCACGCACCACGGGCGGGGTCAGGGAACGCCCCTCCGTCGCCGAGAGGGCGAGGAGCGCCTCGCGCAGCTCCGGAGCGCTCCCGTAGCGCGCCGCCGGCTTCTTCGCGAGCAGCCGCATGAGCACGTCGGAGACCGCCTTCGGCACCTCCCGGGGAAGCGGCGCCGGCTGCGCGATGATGTGGTGCAGCATCACGTCGCGCACCTTGCCGCCATCGAAGGGCGGGCGCCCCGAGACGAGCTGGTAGAGGATCACGCCGAGCGAGTAGAGATCGCTCCGCGCGTCGGCCTCGCGACCGAGCGCCACCTCGGGCGAGAGGTAGATCGGCGTGCCGATCACCGTCCCGGCGCGGGTGATCGCCTCCTCGCCGAGCGATTTGGCGAGGCCGAAATCGAGCACCTTCAGCGCGTCGCGCCCGGGCGGCCCGTCGAGCACCATGATGTTGGACGGCTTCAGGTCGCGGTGGATGATGCTCGCCGCGTGCGCCGCCTCGAGGGCCTCGCAGAGCTGCACCCCGACCCGCACCAGGCGATCGACCGAGAAGCGCCCCTCGGCGGCGAGCACGCGATCGAGCGTCCGCCCCTCGAGCAGCTCCATCGCGAGGTAGAGCATGCCGTCGGCGCACTGGCCGAAGTCGAGCACCGTGACGGTGTTCGGGTGGCTGATCCGGCTGGTCAGCTTGACCTCCCGCAGGAAGCGCTTCGCCGCCGCTCCGTCGCGCCCCCGCCCGACGTGGATGACTTTCACCGCCACCTGCCGCTCCACCGAGTGCTGCCAGGCGCGATAGACCGCCCCCATCCCGCCGAAGCCAAGCCGATCCTGGATCGTGAAGCGCCCCTCGAGGTTGCGCCCGATCATCGGATCGGTCACCAGCGACGCGACCCGCACCAGCGACGCGCCGTCGTCCGGGCAGCGCGAAGGACCCGCCGCGAAGGTGCGCGAGCACCTCGGGCAGGACAGCTCCGCCGGCTGCGCCAGGGCTTCCATTCGGGGGATGATAAGGGTGACGGGGGACCACGCGCCAGATCCCGCGACGCGGGGTGTCCGAGATGGAGCGTCACTGCGAGGCGTTGAGCAGCACACTCACGTCGTTGCCGGTGGAGTTGGCAACGGCGATGTCCGGCTTGCCGTTGCCGTCGAAGTCGCCGGCGGCGGCGGTGTGGGGCTGAGCGCCTGCGCCAAACAGCACCACGGCCTGGAACGCGCCGCCTCCCTTCCCGAGGAACACGCCCGTGGTGTTGTCGGTCGAGTTGGAGGTCGCCAGGTCGGGTCGCCCATCGCGGTTGAAGTCCGCGATCGCCACCGAGCGCGGGCCAGCGACGCCAACCAGCGCCGGCGCCGCCTGGAATGCGCTGTTGACGCTGAGCAGCACGCTGATCGTCCCGTCCTGGGTATTGGCGACGAACAGCTCGGGGCGGCCGTCGCCGGTCACGTGGGCCGCGCTCACCCCCTGCGGGTTATTGCCGACGGGGTAGATCTTCGCCGCCTGGAACGAGCCGTTGCCCATCCCGAGGCGCACCGTCACGCGCGCCAGGCCGCTCTCCCCCACCGCCCAGTCGGCCTTGCCGTCGCCGTCGAAGTCGCCGGCAGCGACGGCATAGGGCAGCGCGCCCGGGCCGAGCGCGAAATGCGTGGCGGCGCTGAACGTCCCGTCGCCCTTGCCAAGCAGCACGCTCACCTCGTCGGAGAGGAAGCCGGTGGCGACGACATCGAGGCGCCCATCCTGGTTGAAGTCGGCCAGGTCCAGCCCCATCAGGGGCTTGCCGGCGGGGAAGGTCTGCGCCGCCTGGAACAGCCCGCCGCCCTTGCCGACCAGCACGGCGACGCCGCCCGGATCCATGTTCGCCAACCCGTAGTTCGGGATCACCAGGTCGACGACTCCGTCCTTGTTGAGGTCGCCGGCGACCGGGCCGCGCGGGATCGCACCGACGACGACCTTCGACACCGCCTGGAACGTGCCGTTGCCGTTTCCGACGAGGATGGCCAGCGTGTTCACGCCGCTGCCGGTGGTCGCGCCGACCGCGAGGTCGATCTTGCCGTCGCCGTTGAGATCGGCGGCGGTGATCCGGGAGAGCGGGTAGCCGATGGCGTAGCTGACCTGCGGCGCGAAGGCCAGCTTGGCGAGCCACGACGAGAACAGCTTGCCGGTCGCCTTCTGCTGGTCGGGGTTCGTCACCGTGACGCCGACGGCCCCGGCGACACCGGGAAGCGCCGGCGTGGTCGCCGTGAGCATCGCCGGCGACACCCACTTCACGTTGCCGGCGGCCACCCCGCCGACGGTGAGCGTCGCGCCGTTCTGGAAGTTCATGCCACCGACGGTCATGGCGACGCCGCCGCTGGACGGTCCGTCGGGCG
>SHYY01000212.1 GCA_009692555.1 Myxococcales bacterium | reverse complement strand
TCGGAAGTGGTGTCCCGCAGCAAGTCCTGTGCCGAAGCACCAAACGAAAAACCCCCGGAGTTACCGAGGGTTTTCATGGAGCGGGAGACGGGATTTGAACCCGCGACGTCCACCTTGGCAAGGTGGCACTCTACCACTGAGTTACTCCCGCGAAGTTGGACGGGGTTTTAGCGGGCCATGGCGAGCGTGTCAAGTCCGATCGAGGGCGATCGGGCGCGCGGGTATACTCCGCTCGTTGGATCTCCGGTCGTTCAAGCTGCACCTGGTCGACCGGCGGGCGCGCGCGGTGATCGCCGACGCGCGCGGTACCCGCGGAGCCGATCTCCCGGCCGATGCCTTCGCCGAGGTAGCGGCCGTCGCCGCTGCGCTGGTCATCGCTGTGGAGCAGCGCGCCGGCGGGCCGATCCGCGCGCTCTCCGTTGACCTGGTGGCGCGCGTGATCCGCCTCTCCGTCGCCGCGGGCCCGACGCGCGGACTGGTCCTGGCCGGGCCCGACTTCGCAGCCCTGGCCCCGCTTCTCCAGGCCCCGGCGCGCGCCATCGTCCTGGCGATCCACCCGCGCCGCACCCTCCCGGCCGGGTCGCCGTCCGACGCTGCCTTCTGGGACGAGATCTACCGTCGCGGCCGCGACGGCTGGGAGCTCGCGCGCCCCGCGCCGCCGCTGGCACGCTGGTTCGCCAGCCATCCACCGACGGGACGGCGCATCCTGGTCCCGGGCTGCGGGCGCGGACACGAAGCCCGATTGGTCGCGCGGGACGCAGCCCAGGTGGTCGCAATCGACTTCGCCAGCGATGGGATCAGGGACGCCCATGCCCTCGCGGCGCGCGAAGCGCTGACGATCGACTTCCGCGCCGCGGACCTCTTCGCCCTCCCCGCCCAGCCCGAACGCTTCGACCTGATCGTCGAGCACTGCTGCTTCTGCGCGATCGATCCCGCGCGCCGAGCCGAATACGTCGGAGCGATGGCCGATCTTCTGGTCGCCAGAGGAACACTGGTCGGCCTGTTCTGGAGCCACGGCCGCGCCGGCGGCCCGCCCTTCACCGTCGCCCGCGACGAGCTGCTGTCGCTCTTCGGCGCCCGCTTCGAGCTCCTCCACCTGGAGACGCCGGTCGACTCGGTCGCCACGCGCGCAGGGGACGAGCTGCTCGCTCACTTCCAGGTACGCACGGCCCCCTGTCTGCCCGGAAGCTAGTTCTCCGTCGCTCGTCCCGCCAGCCAGCCGACTCCCCCGCGGTCGTCGCGCACCACGACCCAGAAGTCGACCACGCCGCCGTGAACGAACACCTTCGCTTCGTCGGTGGTCGGTGGGGTCCAGCGCGTGGCGGCGGCCTCATCCAGATCGCGCCGGGCGCAGGCCTCGTCGCAGTCGGCCTTCTGGAACGCGGTCCGGGCCTCCTTCATCGCGCCGGCGGAGGCGAACCACGAGACGTACAGCGGCTCGTACTTGCCACCCGACTTCACCTCCGCCGAGCCGGCCGCGCGCGTCGTCGCCAGCTCCACCGAGACATCGGGGCGGTTCTCGCCTGCCGGCGCGAGGGCGAAGCGCGCGGTCTCGCCGCCGAGCGCGACGCCACCGAGGGTGAGCCCATCGAGGCCCGGGTTCCGGTTCGCCGCGAACCCCGGCGTCTCCTTCGCCCGCTGTGCGAAATCGGAGACGGTCAACCGCTTGAGGGCGATCACACAGTGATCGGGATCGGCCGGCGCGCCGCCGTTGTCCGCCGCGGCCCGCGCGCACTCGATGGCGCCCCCCGCGCGCTCGTCAGCGACGATCAGCGTGACGATCACCTCCCCGGTGGCGGCCCCGCCGAGCGCCGCCCCCGAGGGCGTGTAGCTCACCTTCGGGGTATCGCCGATCCGGCACAGCGGCAGCGACGAGCCGGGGGCGCACGCCGGGATCCCCATCGCGGAGGCGCCAAACGCATCCGGGCCGCCGTTGCCCGCACGGCTCACCCCGCAAGCCGTCGGTGCGCCTCCGGTCGACAGCTCGATGCAGGCCAGCCACAGCCAGGTGACCCCCGGCGTTCCCGCATCGGCCCCGCCTTCCGGCGGCAGCGCGACCAGCGCATCGAGCGCGCTGGCGGTTCCAGGCTCCACCTCGGGCGGCTCGGCGCGCACCGCGAGCACCCGCAGCTTGTCGATCCGGCTCGCCGGCGGCAGATCGCCCGCGCACCCGGCAGCAACGAGGAGCGCGGCGATCACGAGACGCTGAGAGAGGTCCATCGATCGATCCCCGCGCGCAGTATAGCAGCGCCCGCGCCCGCGCCCCGCGTCCACACGTGCGACCCCTAGTACTACTCGATCAGATCTTTGCTCACCGACGGCGTCCGGGGCCGGAGGGCGGCCCGTACGGGCTCCAACCGCCCCCGCGCGCCGGCCGACCACCCCGCGCTTCCGACGGGAGCACGCCGTGACCGGCCCGCGGGTGCCGGAGACGGGCTCCGACGTGAGCGAGTAGTACTAGCGATCGATCAGCCAGTGGTAGGTGTAGGTGATCACGAACGACACCGGCTGATTGGCGGTGTCCTTGGCCGGGCCGAAGCGGCAGCGCTGGCGCATCGCGCGGATGGCCACCTCGTCGAGTCCGTAGCCGACCCCCTTGATCAGCTTCACCCCGTGCACGCGGCCCCGCTCGTCGATCTCGACCCGCAGGAGGGTGTCGCCCTCGACGCCGTTCTGCTTGGCCTCGCCGTCGGGGTAGGGGATGTCGCAGGACCCCTCGACCACCTCGGGCTCGGTCTTGATCATCAGGGCCGAGGCGGCCTTGAACACCGGAGCGGGCACGGCAGCAGGCGGCGCGGGCGGCAGCGGTCGAACCTCCTCGATCTTCCGGGTGGCGGTCTTGGGATCCGCGATGGTGGTGTTGCCGACCGGGACGGAGAAGGTCGATTCCCCCTCGGTGGTCGACTCGGCGGTGGCCCCGTAGTGAACGGGCGGCGGCGGCTGGTCCGGCGGCGGCGTGCGGGTCTGGTTCGGGATCGGCGCGAGCGGCTTCGGCACGGCCACTTTCTCGCGCAGCTTCGGCGGCGGCGGCGGCTCGATCTTCGGCGGCGGCAACGCCGGGGGCGGCGGCTTGTTGCGTCGCACATCGACCTGCACGAACTGGGGCCCCGCCTTCGGCCGGCTCTGCCCCCACGTGACAAGCGCGAAGGCGCCCCCGGTGTGGAGGATCAGCGCCGCGAGGAGCGCGTTGAGGTCGCGGGAGTCCATCTCCGTCAGTGCGTCGCTCCCGCCTCCTTCAGGGCGCGGCGTCGATGTTGAGCGCGAACTTCGTGACGCCGAGCGACTTCACGAGATCGATCAGGTGCATCACGTTGCCGTAGGGCACCCCGCGGTCGGCGGCGACGATCGCCTGCACCTCGCGGTTTCTCGCGAATTCACCGGCTATCCTGGTTTTCACGTCTGCCTCGGTGATCGCGTCCTCGTTGAAGTAGAGCTGCCCGTCCTTGCGCAGCGTCAGCGAGATGGTCGACTTCTGGGTGTCGTCGCCGGTGCTGGCCTTCGGCAGCTCCACCTTGATCGACGGGTTGTTGGCGATCAGCGGCGCGGCCACCATCATGATGATCAGCAGCACCAGCACGATGTCGACCAGCGGGGTGACGTTGATGTCGGAGATCATCCCGCCGCCGCCGGAGTCGTCGTCCTCGTAGGCGGGCCCGGTGCCGGCCACTACTTCACCTTCGCGATGCCCTGCGGCTCACCCTGGATCCAGGTCAGGATGGCGTGCGCCACCGCGTCGGTGTTGGCCATCCGCGCCCGCACCCGGCGCTGGAAGATGTTGAAGGCCACCACCGCCGGGATCGCCACCAGCAGGCCGACCGCGGTCGCGATCAGCGCCTCCGAGAGCGACCCCATCACCGCCTCCGGCCCCTGCCCCTTCTTCGACGCCAGATCGTGGAACGCCTTGATCACGCCGATGACGGTGCCGAACAGGCCGACGAAGGGCGCGTTGTTGCCGAGCGTGCCGAGGTAGGCGAGGTTGCGCTCGAGCTTGCCCTTCAGGCGCGCCTTGGCCCCGCGCATCGCCTCACCGACGGCTTCCGGCCCGTTTTGCACCTCGACCAGCCCGGCCACCACCACCTGCGCCTCGATCGCCTCCAGCCCCTCGAGCGAGCCGCGCAGCCCGGCGAAGTCCTTCCGCCCGAGTCGCTCGCGGAGGTCGCGGAGCAGGGCGTCGAAGTCGATCTTCGTCGAGGAAAAGAACCACGCGCGCTCGATCATGACCGCGAAGCTCGCGACCGACAGCGCGATCAGGAGCCACAATACCCACTCGGCCCCGAACAGGGCGACCGAGAGCAACTTGGTGGTGAGGTTCATCCGGGAACTGCCTCCGAAGGGGTCGACGGGTGTGGGATTGGACGCAGAAGTCTAATCCTGGATGCCTGCCCGGGCAATTCCGGTCCGGCAGGCTGGCTAGCTGTCTCCCGGATGCTTCAGCGGCGCGTCGGGCTTCATGACCTCCTCGAGCAGCACCGTCGCGTAGGAGCCCGAGGGGAGGGCGAAGGAGATCACCAGCGCATCGTCGCTCTGGCGCGCCGAGGTGCCCTCGATCCGGACCAGCAGCGGGCGGCGCGTGCCGGTGGCCAGCTTGCCGAGCGGGTCGAACAGCGCCCCGTCGATCCCCTCCGCCTCGAGGATCGCCGCCTCGCGCGTCTGGGCCGCCGTCCCATCGCCGGTGCGGTACATCTTGTTGCCGAACATCGGGCCGGTCGGCACGATCTGGCGCATCTCGAGCTGCACCTGGTTGTAGGCGGCGTCGCGCGGCACCGCGACGAAGATCCCGCCGGTCTGGGTGCGCTGGAGGACGTCACCCTCGATCACCCGGTGGAGCGCGCCGTCGGCGATCCGCTGCTCGAGGTAGCGGTTGAAGAGCAGCGACTGGAAGGCGGAGATGAGGAAGCGCCGCCGGAAGCGGTCGGACTCTCGTCGCTCGCCGCGCAGGAGCGCCCGTCCGGCGGCCGCGTTGTCGCCGTGCATCCCGAAGCGCTGGGCGCCGAAGCGATTGGGCAGCCACGAGGCGCACAGGACGTCGAGGATCGCCCGCGCCCGGGCCTCGGCACCGTCGGTGACGCCGCGCAGCGTGATGGTGAAGCGGTTCCCGCGGAGGTGCCCGGTGCGCAGCTTGTTCTGGTGGCGCGCGGCGTTCAGGACCTCCACGCCCTCGAGCTTGAGGTTGCTCGCGCGCAGGGGATCGAGCGCCGGCACCGAGACCATCTGGCGGGCCACGGCCTGGCGATCCTTCTGCCCGGCGGTGCCGATGTCGTCGGGCGAGATGCCGAGCTCGCGCGCGATCCGGCGCACCATCTCCTGGGTGGTGATCCCGCGCTTCTCGACGGTGAGGAAGAGGTGCGACCCCTCGCCCGACGGCGGGTAGGCGGGCAGCTCCTCGACCACGAAGTCCTCCGGCGTGACCTTGAGGAGGCCGCCGGTGCCGGCCAGGTGCGCGGTGAAATAGTGCACGGCCGACGAGTATACTGCGTCGCCGGCCTCCGTCGACAGCCGTCCACAGCCTGCTGACTCGCGACGGTCGAGTCCCCGATGATGGCCCCGGTGCGCCGAACTCTTCTCGCCTTCGCCTTCGCCGCCGCCCTCTCGCCCGTCGCCGACTGCGGTGAAGCGGCCATCGCTCCCGCCAGCGTGGCGATCAGCTCGCCGCAGAACGGCGCGATCATCCCGCTCAGGATGGGCGAGACCACCGCCGACGTGGAGGTCACCTTCGCGGCGTAGAATTTCGTCCTCGCGGACAAGAAGGACCAGCCCGACGTGGCGGGCCAAGGGCCACGCCCACCTCTACGTCGACAAGGGGACCAGCTACACCTCCGGCCCCGGTCCCGTCCTGGTCGCGAAGAAGATCGCCGCGGGCGCGCACACCCTCCGCCTGGAGCTCCACACCACCATGCACGCCAAGGTCGAGAACGCGACCACAGCGACGGTGAGCATCACCGTCCAGTACCCCGGCCCGCCTACTCCTTCAGCATCGAGAGGTAGGCCTGGCAGCTCTTGTTCTCCGGGTCCTCCGCCAGCACCGCCTGCCACTCCACCGCCGCCTCGTCCTTCCGCCCGAGCGCGAACAGCGTCACCCCGAGGTGGATTCGCGCCGGCAGGTAGCGCGGGTTGTGCCGCTTGGCCTCCTCGAACTCCGCCACCGCCTGATCGCGCTGCCCCGCGTCGCGGAGCGTGGTGCCGAGGCGGGTGCGGAGATCGGCGAAGGTCGGGCACAGCTTGAGCGCCTTCCGGTACTCCTCGATCGCCTCGTAGTACATCCCGAGCTGGCTGTAGGCGTCGCCCACCTCGGCGTGCATGTTGGCCAGCTTCCCCTTGACGAATGGATCGAGCTGGCCCGGCTCGCGGTCGGTCTGGTTGACCGCCTTGCCGTAGACCGCCTTCGCCTCGGCGTATTTCCCGAGGTCGTTGTAGGTCACCGAGAGGTTCAGCGCCGCCTCGGTGTAGGTCGGGTTGAGCCGCAGCGCCTCCTCGAAGTGCCGCTCCGCGCTCGTGAAGCGCCCGGTGCTGTGGCAGATCACCCCGAGCATGTTGAAGACGTTGGCGTGGCCGCGATCGCGCAGCAGCACCTGATCGAGGTAGACCTCCGCCTCGATGTACTCGCCCTTCTCGTAGTGGCCGCGACCCTGCGTCAGGAGCTGGCGAAGCTGATCATCCATGACCGCCTCCGGGAGGGGCCGGCGCCGTCGGTGCGGCGGGCGGTGTCAGGGCGCCGTAGCGGCGCACGATGTAGTCGAGGTAGAGCCGCGCCTTCTCCGCGTTGTAGTCCTTCGGGTGGCTGGCGATCAGCCGCTCGAAGGCCTGCTTCGCCTCCGCCGGCTTCTCCATCTTCAGGTAGGTCCGCCCGAGGAGGATCAGCACCTCCGGCTCGCGGTTCGAGCCCGGGTACTCGCGCACCAGCCCCTCCAGGCGAGCAATGGTGGCGAGCGGCTTGTTGCGATCGAGGTAGAAGGTGGCGACGTAGAGCTCGTGGTCGGCGAGGCGCTTCACGCAGTCGCCGGTGAGCTTGCGCGCCCTGGCGGCGTAGGGCGAATCGCCGTACTCGTCGACGAACGCGGAGAGCTCGCGCAGCGCGTCGCGCACCGGACCCTGGTCCTTCTCGTAGGCCGGCGGCACGAGGAACCACTCCGACGGGATCTCCTTGTAGAACGCCTCGCCGATGCGGAACGCCGCGTAGCCGTTCTGCGTCATCTCGTGGGTCGGGTGGCCCTTGATGAAGGTGCGGTAGGCCTCGATCGCCTCCTGGAACTTCTCGCCGCCGAAGTGCCCGTCCGCGATCCCGAGCTCGGCGAGCGTGGCCCACTTCGAGAACCCGAACTTGGTGCGGGTGAAGGTGAAGTACTTGATCGCGTCGAGCCAGTTCTCGCCCTTCAGCTCGCCGAGGCCGCGATCGTAGTTGTCCTTGGCGCTGTTCGAGTAGCTGACCGATTTGGTCGATTCGGACAGCTCGGCGCACCCGCCCGCGGCGACGGGCGCGAGCAGGAGAGCGACGAGATATCGGCGACAGCCACGCAAGCGCTGCATGGTCCTTTTTGAGGCGGGCGGTGTCAAGGCGGTAGACGCAACACGAGCCGCTTGAATCCAGCGGGGTCAGCAAGTAGCGTGACGCGGGCCCGGGTGGGCCGACACGCAGGATGGGTCCCCGAGCCCAGGGGACGCTGTGGTGCCGCCTCCGGCGGACCGATGAGGCTCAGACGATGAAGACCTGGCACCTGCTCGCGATCCTCGCCGCCGGCTGCGGAAGCTCCGGGAGCCGCACGATCTACGATCTCGCGGGCGGCGACGGGGGCGGCGCCAGCGACGGCGGGACGAAGGATCTCGCGGGGGCGGATCTCGCTGGATCCGACCTCGCGGAGAGCGGCGATCTCGCGCCCTCGGGCGATCTCGCGGGCGCGGATCGGGCGGGCGTCGACCTCGCCGCCGCCCTGGATTTCGCCGTGCCGGACGATCTCGCCGTCCCGGACGACCTGACCGTGATCGGCGACTTCAGCGCCGTGAAGGACCTGGTCGTCGTCGCCGACCTCGCGAAGCCGGTCACCGATCTCGCGCAGGGCGTCACCGATCTCTCCGGCCCCTGCTTCGTCAAGATCAATGAAATCCAGACCGAGGCCTTTCTCGGCGGCGACATGGGCTTCGCCCCGAGCGACGAGTTCATCGAGCTCCACAACCCGTGCGGCAAGGACGCGCCCCTCGGCGGCCACAAGCTGGTCTACCGCTCGGCGGCCGGCGTCACCGACGTGAACCTGGTCAGCTTCGCGAATGGCACGGTGCTCAAGGCGGGCGGCTACCTGGTGATCGGCAACAACGGCTACACCGGCCTCTCCGACGTGAAGTACGGCGCGTCGAGCATGTCCTACGTGGCCGGCGGGGTCGGCCTGCGCGACGCGAACGGCGCCCTGGTCGACTCGGTCGGCTACGGCGCGACCGCCACCAACGCCTTCATCGAGACCGCGCCCGCGCCGGCGCCGATGGCCAGCAAGTCGATCCAGCGCCTCCCGAACGGCAAGGACACCGGCAACAACGCGCTGGACCTCGTCGAGTCGCTGCCGACGCCCAAGGCGAAGAATTAGCGGATGAGGCGAGGCGCCGCCGCCTGCCTCCTGATCGCGGGGCTCGCCGCGCGCGCGGGGGCCGAGCGCACCTACGGAGTGCTCGCCGAGGTGACCGGCGGCCCCGGGTGGCGCACCTCGATCGGGCAGGACGCGCAGGCCCCCGGTTTCGACGCGATCACCGGCGGTGCCGATGTGCTGCTCGGCCTCGACGTCGGCGGCAGCGTGGGGATTCTCCTCGGCGGGCGCATCCGTGGCGGCACGGTGAGCGGCGCCTCCTACCTCGAGGCGGCGGGCGATATCGGGGCGCAGATCCGGGTCGGAGAGCGGGTCCGTCTGCGCGCCGGGTTCGACGCCGGACGCGCCTTCATCGACTGGCGAAAAAGGGCGCTCGTCGTCGGTGGCTGGACGTCGCTCGGCTTCGACCTCCTCACCTACGCCGGCGGCCGCGTCGCGATGAGCCTGACGATCCGGCTCGATATCGGGGCCTTCCCCGGCGCGGCGGCGCCCTTCCCGTCGGGGACACTGGCGCTGTGCGCAGGCCTGGGCTGGAGATACTGAGCCTGATCGATCC
Source organism: Myxococcales bacterium (assembly GCA_009692555.1). Lineage (GTDB taxonomy): Bacteria > Myxococcota_A > Polyangia > Palsa-1104 > SHYY01 > SHYY01. Next base: position 875 of record SHYY01000212.1, on the reverse strand, counting down.
GCCGAAGGCGGCTCCACAGCGCCCCCTGGGTCTTCGGGGACTGAACGGGGATCAGCCGCCGGTGATGACGTCGTTCGAGCCTTCGATCATCTGGCCGCTGCCGCCGCAGTGGGTGTCGGCGTCGCCCAGGCGATGGGCCTTCTTGCCGTTGATGTTGACCGTGCCGCTGCCCGCCTGGGCGGTCCACATGTTGGGGCCGCAGCAGGCAGCGTGGATCCCCTTGTCGCCGACGCGCACCGCAGGACGCTTGTTGACGTTCACATTCGGCGACCCGGAGATCGCCGGCCCGACGCAGGGGTGGGGACAGCCGGGGCAGCCATGCGCATCGGCGGGAACCTGGGATTTGTCACCGAGTCGAGCTTGCGGGGGCATCGCGGCATCACCTCGTTTGGCCGCAGCATAAGCGGTGGGTCCCGCCCTTGCCAAGCGGCGACGGCGGACACCCGCTGCAAGGAATTGTCGGCAGGGCGCCCGGGAAGGTTGCGTGGGTCGACCCCTGCCCTGGCCTCAACCCTGGTCTCGTTCCTGGCCTCGGGGGTGCTTAACAGCGGAGGGGGCCCTCTTGCTGGCTCTTGCTCGTCACGTAGTCGTAGTCGTAGTCGTAGTCGTAGTCGATTCAGGGGCACTCGCGCGCGGGGGATCACCTCTCCGGCACAAGCGCGTGAGCATCTCCAGGATGCGGGTCAGCAACTCCATGGCCTGTCGCGGAGTGTCTTCCAAGGCGAGCTGCAGGACCGCAAAGGCATTCACGATCGCCTTGCACTCCATCGCGGAGCCCCGGGCGATGCTGTAGAAGCGGGCGCCATCCGGCGCTCCGAAGCGGCCCGCTCCCTCGGCGATGTTCCAGGGGATGGAGAGCGCCGCAGGTTTGAGCT
>SHYY01000211.1 GCA_009692555.1 Myxococcales bacterium | reverse complement strand
CGCCGAGGGAGCGGGCCGGTTCGGAGCGCCGGATGGCGCCCGCTTCTACAGCATCGCCCGGGGCTCCGCGATGGAGTGCAAGGCGATCGTGGATGCCTTTGCGGTCCTGCAACTCGCCTTGGAAGACACTCGGGCGACAGGCCATGGAGTTGCTGACCCGCATCGTGGAGATGCTCACGCGCATGTGCCGGAGAGGTGATCCCCCGCGCGAGAGTGCCCCTGAATCGACTTCGACTACGACTACGACTACGTGAGCGGAGGGACCCTCTTCTCCGTTAAGCACCCCAGGGCGCGTGAGCACTGGCGAAGGGCGGGGTGTTCGGCCTATTCTCATCCGGCATGGTGAACGTCGCCCACACGCAGCGGATCAGCGCCGCCGAGTACCTCGCCCTGGAGCGCGCCTCGACGGATCGGCACGAGTTTCTCGATGGCGAGATCTTCCTGATGGCGGGAGGAACGCACGAGCACAGCCTGATCGCCTCGAACATCGTGGGCGAGCTTCGCAACGCCCTGCGCCATCGGCCGTGCCTGGTCCACGGATCGGACATGAAGGTGAAGATCGAGGCGGCTGGCGTCTACACCTACCCGGATGCCCTTGCCCTCTGCGGCCCACCGCAGTTCGCGGATGACGCACGCGACACCCTCCTCAACCCGAAAGTCCTCTTCGAGGTTCTCTCCGACTCGACCGAGCGCTACGATCGCGGCGAGAAATTTGAATACTATCGGAGCCTTCCCAGCGTCGCCGAGATCGTGCTCGTCTCGCAAAAGAAGCCCCACGTCGAGCATTACGCCCGAAAGCCCGACGGATCGTGGCTCTACCGCGACTACCACGCCGGCGACCGCGTGCCCCTCGCCGCGCTCGATTGCGCCCTCGCCGTCGCCGATATCTACCTGAAGGTCTTCCCGCCTCCCGCCGACGATCGCCCCGCCATCTGATTTCTCTTCATGGGCCAGCTCAGCGAGGGAAAGCTCGACGAGATCATCGCGGCCGGGTGCGCCTCCTGCGGTGGCCGGCGCCTGCTCTTTCGCGCCCTCCTCGACGGGCGGCTGCCGCTCCTTGCCGGCGAGCCGGTGGGCGCGCTCACGTGGGTCTACGACGGCGAGAAGTTCGTCGACGGAGTGTTCGAGATCACCTGCGCTGCCTGCAAGAATTCTCTGTTCCGGGCCGACGACTGCCCGCGCTGCAATGCAGCAAACGGCCTCGCGCGCGCGCTCGAGGAGCGCAATCGGTGGCCGGTGCCGACCGCCTGCCCGTCGTGCGGCGGCGAGGAGGTGCGCTACGTCGGATTCGTCCCGGCGCAGGTGGCCTACGAGGGCACCCGCTCCGAGAAGCCACGCAGCACCATCGAGCTGCTCGATCCCGGCTTCCACGGTTTCCGCGTCGACTGCATCGACTGCGGGACGGTCGCCGAACAGCGCGACCGCTGCCCGCTCTGTGACGCGCCGGGGCCGCTGCGCGAGCGTCCGGGCTGAGGCGCGCATGCTAAGCTCCCGCGCCATGGACCTCACCGACGCCGACCTGGCCGCTCTGATCATTCGACGGGTGATGCCCGTCGACCTCCGGGCCACCGCCGAGCTGCTGGTGAGCGAGCTCAAGCAGCGCGGCCGCGAGCTCGATCCCGCTGCGGTCAGGAACGCGGTGCAGGCCACCCTCGAGGACGCGCAGGGCGTGCTGGTGATCGGCGCCTACCACGAGAACCAGCCCGGCTTCGCGCACGGCAAGATGGTGGGCGTCCTGATCATGACCGTCACGATGAGCATCGAGCACGCCGGCGAGGTCGGGTGGATCGAGAACCTCTACGTGCGCGCCGATTACCGTCGCCGCGGCCTCGCCGAGAGGATGCTCCGGCAGGTGCTCACCTTCGCCGAGACGCGCGGCCTCCGGGCGCTCGATCTCGAGGTGGGCGACAGCGACGGCCACGACCCCGAGGCGGCGGCGCACCTCTACACCAAGCACGGCTTCCGCAAGATCCCGTCGGCGCGCCTTCGCCGCGACTTCACCCGCGCGTGAGCGAGCCCGAGAAGAACTACATCACCCCCGAGGGCCACCGCCGGATCACCGAGGAGTTCGACTTCCTCCGCTTCAAGAAGCGCCACGAGGTGGTGAGCGCGCTGACCATCGCCGCCGCCGAGGGAGATCGCTCGGAGAACGCCGAGTATATCTACCGGAAGAAGCAGCTTCGCGAGATAGATCGCCGCCTGCAGTTCATTTCCAAGCGGCTCGATCACATCGCGGTGGTCAACCCGAAGGAGCAGACCCGGCGCGACCGGGTGTTCTTCGGGGCCACCGTCACCGTCGAGGATGGCGACGGCGAGTCGCACGTCTACCGGATCGTCGGCGAGGACGAGACCGACGCCGAGCACGGCGACATCTCGTGGAAGTCGCCGGTCGGCAAGGCGCTCCTCGGCAAGACGCTGGACGACAAGGTGGTGGTGAAGTGGCACGCCGGACGGCGCGAGCTGACCATCCTCGAGATCGACTACCTGTGAGGGCAGCATGCTACCTTCGCGCGCGTGAAGAAGGCCTCGCTCCCCGTCGCCCACCCGCTCCTTGATCAGCCCGAGGGCGCGCTCGATCGCTACGTCGCGCTGCTGGAGGAGGACCAGGCTCTCCGGCACGCCGAGTACGACCAGCCCGATCCGAAGCGGCGGCGGCTGAAGGTGAGCTGCAATCAGTGCACCACGCCGTGGTGCTGCAATCAGCGCGTCACGGTCGACCTCGTGGAGGCGCTGGCGATCTACCGCTGGGCAACGGTGAACCAGCCCGTGGCGCTGGGAGCGGCGATCGCGCGGGGCAAGGATCTCCGATCGAAGCCGCCGCTCACCGACTCGGAGTTCTTCCGTCGCCGCGTGACCTGTCCGTTCCTGATCAAGAAGCAGTGCGCGATCTTTCCGGTGCGTCCCCATCGCTGTCGCACCCACTACATGGGGGGCAATCCGATGAAGTGCCGCGACGAGCTGGCACCGACCGAGACCTACGAGATGAGCCCGGATGGCCAGCTGCTCGCCGAGCTGGAGACGATCGCCGAGGACGTGAAGTTCCAGAACTTCGTCACCGACACCCGGCCCACCGAGCTCTCCGAGGTGCTGCTCCTCATCGATCACCTCGTGCGGCGGGGGCCGTTCGCGGCGCCGACGGTGGTCGACTGGACCGTCGTGGAGTGAACAGGCAAGGCGATCGGGCGGAGCACGCACGGCTGCTCGCGTCGCGGGCGCGCACCGTCGCTGCCACCTGGCGGCGGGTGCGGCGCGCGGTGTCGTCCGCGGGCTGGACGGAGACGGAGAAGGCGCTGCTCGCCACCGTTCCTGCGAAGAGTCTCGAAGCGTCGCTGGTGGCGCTCGCCGGGGAGCTCGACGATCTGACAGCCCTGGAGGCGCGCCTTGCCGATCACACGCGCGGCGATCCGCATGCGCTCGGCGACCTCGTCGACTGGTTCCTCGAGAGCGAGCAGGTGCGCGTGCTGATGCCGCGCGGGAAGCTGCCGCGCCACCCCGCACCGACGGTGAAGCGCTTGATTGCTGCGATGCGGGATGACTTGCTGGCGCGGCTGGTGATCCAGTGGGTGATCGATGCGCCCCGCGCTCCCGCGGGCCCTCGCTCGGGGAGGGGCGCGCTCACCCTGCGGCCGCGCTATGCGCCGAGCTGGGGCCACACCACGCACTCGCTGCTCCTCGGTGGCGCGGGCGCGCTGCTCGTCTCACGGCGTGCGCTCCCGCGCGCCTGGCGCTTCACCTGGGACGCCGGTGGGTGGTCGCTCGCAGCCTCAGGCGCGCGGCTCTCCGGTCGCTTCGGCGATCGGTCGAGCTGGCAGGTCTCCGGGCGCGCCCTGGCTCTCCTGCCGGTGCCGCGTGTCTCGGAGTGGCCGCTCCTCCCCCCGGTGGTCGACGAGGATGGCCGCTCGCGCGCCCGCCCCCTCTACCCGCCGCCCGGGACCGCGAAGCACGCCGGGGCGATCTTCGGCCGCGCCGCCGCGCAGACCGCGCGCATCGAGAAGGCCCTCGCTGTTCTCGCCGCCGCGTGGCCCGAAGGCGCCCGCACTGTCCGCGATTTCACGCGCGCAATCCTTCCAGTCACCCAGTCGCAGGTGGTGAGCTACAGCTTCGCGCCGGTCCCCGGCTGGTCGTACCTCAACCTCTACCACCGCGACTTCGTCGACCTGATCGACGACCTCGTCCACGAGAACGCCCACCACCATCTCAACCACATCCTGGCCGACGATCCGCTGCTCGTTCCCCCGCGCGGCGACGAGAGCCTCGTCTACTACTCGCCGTGGCGCGAGACGCTGCGTCCGCTGCGCGGGATCCTGCACAGCGTGTTCACCTTCGCCGCCGGTGCCGAGCTGTTCCGCCGACTGCTTCGCACCATCGACGAGAATCGCCCGCTGCCGCACCGCTTCACCGCCTCCGAGCGGCGGAAGATCGCCGCGCGCTGTCTCGAGGAGACGGTCCAGGTCCGCTACGCGCTGATCGATCTCTCGCACGCCTTCCGCGCCGGACGGATCACCCCGCGCGGCCACGAACTGATCCGCCGGATCGCGCGTGCGATGACCGGCTTCGATCGCCTCGCCCCGTCGTCGGCAATCGCCGACGTGCAGCCAGCCTGGAGCGCAACGCTGCGGTCGGCCATCGCCGGGACAAGGGAGGCCCGGCGGCTGGCGCGGCTGGAGGCCACCCTCGCCGAGCGGCGGGCCCTGGCGCGCCGTTTGCGCTGAAAAGGATAGACTCCGCCCATGCGCTTCGCGATCGACGGCCACGAGATCGACTACGAGATCCGCGGCGAGGGCCGGACCGTGGTGCTCCTCCATGGACTGACCACCGATCGCCGGATCCTGGTCGAGGCGTGCGAGCCGGTGCTGTCGGCGGAGCCGGGGTGGCGGCGGATCTATCTCGACCTGCCCGGTCACGGCGCCTCGCGCGGCAACAAGGATCGCGCCTTTGCCGACGCGCTGGTCGACGCGCTCGACGCGCTGATCCAGGAGGTGCAAGGCAGCGACGAGAAACCGCCACTGGTGCTCGGCTACGCCTACGGTGCCTACCTCGCGCAGGGGCTGGCGCGCGCCCGGGATCTCGGCGGGCTGTGTCTGATCTGCCCGGTGGTGGAGGCCGACTTCGGCAAGCGCCAAACGCCGCCGCGCCGGGTGGTCACGCGCGAGGAGGGGCTCCCCTTCTCCGACGACGAGCGCGAGCGCGCAGCGTTCGATGAGGTGGCGGTGCAGCAGACCCGCGCTTCGCTCACGCTCTTCCAGCGGGTGGTCCATCCCGCCAACATCGCGGTCGACCCGATCGTCGTCGCTGCGGTACGCGACTTCTACGCGCTGGCGCGCCCCTACATGCAGGCGCTGCAGGCCTTCGAGCGCCCGGTGGCGATCGCCTGCGGGCGTCACGATCACTGGGTGGGCTTCGAGGACGCCCTCCGGATCGCGCGCGCCTGCCCGGGGTCGAGCTACGCCGTCGTCCCCGACTGCGGGCACCTCCTGCCGCTCGAGGCGCCCGGCCCCTTCCGCGCGGTGCTCGCCGACTGGCTGCTCCGGGTGCGCTCGGCGGCCGGAGAATAGCCTAAAAGAAAAGGCGGTGTTACCGTCGGAGGATGCGGAAATACGACGTTCGCTTCTGGCCCCTCTGCCTGCCTCTTTGGGCGCTCCTGGCGCTGAGTTGCCGCACGCGGCTCTACGACGAGTGGGAGTTGATCGAGGGAGGTACCCCCGATCTGCGGGTGCCCGACGGCGCCGTCCTCGACCTCGGCCCTGACCTGGCAGGCCCGCGCTGCGGCAACGGAATCCTCGAACCGGGCGAGGCCTGCGACGACGCCAACGCGATCGACACCGACGCCTGCCGCAACGGCTGCGTCAAGGCGCGCTGCGGCGATGGCGTGCTCCATCTCGGCGTGGAGTTCTGCGACGACGGCAACACCACCGACGGTGACGCCTGCAAGGGCAACTGCGGGCCGCCCCGCTGCGGCGACGGCGTGCTCGACGCGGGCGAGGGGTGCGACGACGGCAACAAGGACAGCGGCGACGCCTGCCTCACCACCTGCGTCAAGGCCTTCTGCGGCGATGGCTTCGCGCGCGCCGGGGTCGAGCAGTGCGACGACGGCAATCAGCTCGACGGCGACGGCTGCGTGGCCGGCTGCAAGAGCGCGCGCTGCGGCGACGGCTTCACCTTCCTCGGGATGGAGGAGTGCGACGACGCCAACCCGGTCGAGACCGACGCCTGCCTCTCCCGCTGCGTGATGGCGCGCTGCGGCGACGGGTTCCTCCGCACCGGCGTCGAGGAGTGCGACGACGGCAATCACGACGACAGCGACGCCTGCCCGGGCGCCTGCAAGAACGCCCGCTGCGGCGACGGCTTCGCCTGGTCCGGCCACGAGGAGTGCGACGACGGCAACGCCAGCAACGCCGACGCCTGCCCCTCCACCTGCAAGAACGCCCGCTGCGGCGATGGCTTCCCGCGCGCCGGGATCGAGCAGTGCGACGACGGCAACCAGACCGACCTCGACTTCTGCGACAACGCCTGCAAGGCGCCGGTGTGCGGCGACGGCAAGAAGGCCGGCCCGGAGCTGTGCGATCTCGGGGCAATGAACGGCGACCAGCCGGCGTTCCTGGTCTCCCAGCCGGGCGGGACCTCGATCGGCACCAATCCGCTGATCCGCAAGCAAGACTCCACTTCCTTCTATAACTACTTTTCCGCCAGCTCGCACACCGGCCTGGAGAAGGTCGGCGAGAGCCGGATCTACCTCTACGTCGACTCCAGCACCGGGCGGCTCAGCCTGGTAACCACCCACGGGATCGACTTCGACGCCACCGGCCAGGAGCAGCCCAAGTCGACCGTCGACTTCGATATCGCCGGGATCCCGCCCGGCTTCCTGATCGACGTGTCGGACGATCCCGGGGAGTTCACCGCCACCGGCCCATCGACCGCCGTCGGCCGCTGGACGTTCGATCACAACAGCGACGGTGGGGTGCTCGGCGGGCTGCCCTTCCCGGGCGTCTGGAAGATCACCGTCGCGCCGAAGTTCATGGTGGGTTTGACCACCTGGGGCTGGGTGCGCGACGACCTCCAGCGCATCCCGATGAAGATGAACGAGACGATCACCATCCAGGCCTTCGACCAGTCGACGATGTGCCGCAAGAGCTGCACGATCCCGAAGTGCGGCGACAAGATCCTCGACGGGGGCGAGGTGTGCGACGACGGCAACAACGTCGGCGGTGACGGCTGCGCGGCGAACTGCAAGAGTCTGCAGTAGGCCCGCGCTACTTCCCGCGGCGCAGCATCAGGCCGCCCATCCCCACCACGTAGATCGCGTCGCCGCTGGCGAAGATCCGACTCACCTTGCGGCGCTTCACGTCGAGGTCGACCTTGTTCCAGCTGGTGCCGTCGTCGGAGCGGAGGAGGAGCGTCGCGGGGCCGGCGGCGTAGACGTCCTCCGGGCCGCTGCCGCCGATCGCGTAGAGCGGGTAGCGGGTGCCGCTCTTCTGGCGCTCCCAGTGCTTCCCGCCGTCGCTGGTGTGGAGGATGGCGTCGTCGGCGCTGCGCGTGCGCGAGCCCGGCGGGTGCAGCGAGCCGACCGCGTAGACGTCGCTGGCGCTCGATCCCCAGATGTCGAAGAGGGTGGTCGAGCGGCCGCTGCGGGCCAGCTTCCAGCTCTTTCCCCCGTCGGTGGAGTGGAGGATCGTCTCGCCCCAGCCGACCGCCCATGCGTCGCGTGGGCCGCTTCCCCACACGCGGCGGAGGCCGTTGCCGGAGTGGGCTTCGCGCCGCTCCCAGGTGGCTCCACCGTCGGAGGAGTGCAGGATCGTGCTCGGGTTGCCGGCGATGTGGAGGTCGTCGCGGCTGGAGCCCCACACGCCGTAATAGACGGTCGCCGAGGGGCGCCCCTGCACGGTCCAGGCGTCGCCGCGCCCGTGGAGGATGGTCCCGCGATCGCCCACCACCCACACGTCCTTGCCGTCGGACCACACGCCGTAGAGCGTGGGCGGGCGGCCCGACTCGGGCTGGTAGCTGAGATCCCGGAAGCTGCGGCCGGCGTCGGTGGAGTGCAGGATCGTGCCGGCCTCACCGACGGCGTAGACCGAGCCGCGCGCATCGCCCCAGACATCGAACAGCGCGTTGGTGGTGCCCGGATCGAGCGCGCTCCAGCTCGGTTCGACCTCCGGCTTCGCCACCGCGGAAGCCGCCTCGGGCGGTGGGGCCGGGCGCGGCTTCTCCGGGGGCGGCGCTGCTGCATCGGGCGGCGCGGTGGACGGCACCACCGCGGCAAAGGGCACCGAGCGCAGGGCGGGCTTGCGATCGCGCAGCAGCCACACCAGGCCCGCAGCGCCCAGGCCACCGGCCACAGCCACGGCGAGAGCCAGAATCGCCCGGGAGCGGAGGCGCTTCGCCTGGCGCGGACTCAGCACCTGCCAGGTCTCCGTCCGCGGCGGCGCCGGCGCGGCCAGCGGAGGTTTCCCCGGGGCTGCGGGAAGCGGGTCCATCCGTTGCGTCCCGATGTTCGCCGACGGGGCCCGTTTCACCGGGAGCACCGGCTCGGGCGCCGACGCATTCGGCTCCAGGCGCGCCAGCTCCGCGCCGGGCGGGAGGATGATCATCTCCAGCTTTTCCGTCGGTGCGGTGTCCGGTGGATCGACCGTGCCGCCTTGCGGGCCGCTCTGCGGGCCTCTGGTCGGGCCTCGGATCGGATCGATCCGGCCGGTCGCGAGCGGCGCCTCGGGATCGGGCGAGCGCCGCGGCGGCGGGGACGCCAGGGCAATCACCGGGCGCGGGCCCGACAGCGACGGCGAGAGGCGCCCGGATGGCTCCGACCCCGGAACCCGCGCCACCGAGCGCGGCGTGTAGTTGTCCGGCGTCTCGCCCACCGCCACACCCATCCGCTTGAGCGTCGAGCCGCGCCGCCCCATCGCCCGCAGCTCCTCGACCGCGCGCGCCAGCTCATCGCGCAGGCGGTCCATCGTGAAGCGCAGCGCGGCGCGCTTGGCCAGCGCCCCTTCAAGCAGCCGCTCCACCGTCACCGGCACCGGATCGAGGTGCGCCGGCCGCTTGGCGGATGCAGGCGGCGCGGGATCGGGGCTGAGCGTTTCGAACAGCCCCGGGAAGGGAGTGTCTCCCGTGAGCATCTCGTAGAGCACCACACCGAGGGAGAAGACATCGACCCGCCCGTCGATCGCGTCCCGGAGGAGGTCTCGGGCGCGATGTAGAAGCGCGTCCCGAAGAACTGCCCCTTGGCGGTCTTGACCCGCTTCAGATCGCCCGTGACCTGCGCGACCCCGAAGTCGAGCAGCTTGACCGAGCGGATGTCGTCGCCGTCGCGGTCGACCATCAGGTTCCCGGGCTTGAGGTCGCGGTGGATGATCCCGTGGCCGTGCACCTGGGCGACGGTGGAGGCGACGGCGGAGGCGATCTGGACCGCGGCGCTGACCGAGAGCGGCCCGTTCGCAAGGAGGTCCTTGTCGAGGCTGATGCCCGGGGCGAGCTCCATCACGATGTAGGGCGTGCCGTCCGCGAGCTCATCGATCTGCACCGGCTGCACCACGCCGACCGTGCCGACCTTGGCCGCCGCCATCGCATCCTGGAGAAAGCGCGAGCGCAGCTCGTGGCTGGCGGCGTTCTCCCCGCGCAGGACCTTCAGCGCGAGGTACTTGTCGGGCAGCGTGGGGTGCTTCAGGCGATAGATGTCGCCCTGGCTGCCGGTGCCGATCGCCTCCTCCACGCGGTAACCGTAGATGATCTGCCCGACGAGGGACGGCTCCGGTGTCATCTCCGCGCCGAGGATAGACCGCGCCTTGGCACAGGGTCAACGGCGGTCCGCGCGGGGGGTGCTTGACGGAGAAGGGGGTCCCTCCGCTCACGGAGTCGTAGTCGTAGTCGTGGTCGATTCAGGGGCACTCGCGCGCGGGGGATCACCTCTCCGGCACATGCGCGTGAGCATCTCCACGATGCGGGTCAGCAGCTCCATGGCCTGTCGCCGAGTGTCTTCCAAGGCGAGTTGCAGGACCGCAAAGGCATCCCCGATCGCCTT
>SHYY01000210.1 GCA_009692555.1 Myxococcales bacterium | reverse complement strand
GCCCAAGAACGACCCCTGCGGCAACGGCAACTTCTGCGAGCCCAGCGACGGTGGTTACCAGTGCGCTTCCGGCTGCAAGTCGGATCAGGAGTGCCCCAACATGGGGTGCTGCAATCACGCCTGCGTCGATACCAAGGCCGACCCGCTGCACTGCGGCATGTGCAACACCGCCTGCGGCGGGATCAGCACCTGCTGCGCCGGCGTGTGCGTCGACACCGGACAGAATCCGGTGCACTGCGGCGGCTGCGGCAAGGCCTGCCCCAAGGCGCCAAACGCCAGCATCGCGTGCGCGCAGTCGGCCTGCAAGGTGATCGGATGCACCGCGCCCTTCTCCGACTGCAACCTGGACCCGGCCGACGGGTGCGAGGCCGACCTCACCGCCGATCCCGGGAACTGCCTGATGTGCGGTGCGGCGTGCCTCGCGGCGAACGGCGAGGGCGGCTGCATGAACGGCTGCATCGTGAAGTCCTGCTACGCCGGCTTCGGCGACTGCAACAAGATGGTCGCCGACGGCTGCGAGACCCTCACCACCCAGGACGCGCAGAACTGCGGCGCCTGCGGGATGGTCTGCCAGCCCCCGCCGAACGCCACCTCGGGCTGCGCCGGCGGCAAGTGCGCCGTCGGTGGGTGTCTGAACGGGTTCGGCGAGTGCAACAACGACCCGATGGACGGCTGCGAGACCACCCTGGCCTCCGACGCCATGCACTGTGGCAAGTGCGGCAACGGGTGCGCCTTCCCCAACGCCGTCGCCGGCTGCGTGAACGGCGCCTGCGCCATCGCGGCGTGCAAGGCGCCGTTCAGCAACTGCAACAAGAACGCTCTCGACGGCTGCGAGATCGACACCGCCAAGGATCTCTTGAACTGCGGCGCCTGCAGCATGAAGTGCCCGGTGCCGGCCAACGCCACCGCCAAATGCGCGAATGGGGTGTGCGGGCTCGGCGTCTGCAACGCGGATTTCGGGAATTGCGACGGCAACGCCGCCAACGGCTGCGAGGCCAGCCTGCTGACCGATCTCAAGCACTGCGGGATGTGCGGCAAGGCCTGCCCGATCAACTCGCCCAGCTGCAAAGCGGGCGTCTGCGTGACCCTCTACACCTTCACCGGCATCGCCCAGAACCTTCCCCAGGCGAGCCTCACCGGATGGACGGAGTGCCACAAGGAGACCTTCGCCAGCACCGCCAATGCGATCACCACCGTGCTCCAGAAGTGCAACAAGGCGAACCTCCTCATCGCCTGCCGCCAGCTCAACTCCGCGACGCTGACGCTGGCCGCCCACGCCCCGCGCGCGGACGTGACGTTCGTGAACGCCGGCAACACGCCGCGCAACGCCAACGGCGTGGGCTGGTACTACGCCACCTCGCGATCGTGGGGCTTCGCGAAGCTCAATGACCCGCTGTCGCTGAGCAACTGCGACACCAATCAGACCAACCCCACCTTCCGCATGTGCTGGCACACCGGCAGCGGCAATATCACCAGCGGCTATCGCTGCGGGGCCAATACCTTGATCGGGAACCCGAGCTGGGAGCGGCTGGTCTTCCACGCGGATTGACCGGCGCGGTGAGCCGATTGAATTCAAGAGGGGCGAGGTGCGGATGCGGAAAATCAAGGGAGTCTTCGGCGCGCTGGTGATCATGGTCGCGGGGTGCGGCGAGCCGGTCAGCGACGGTGGATCGGCCGATCAGGCAGTCACGGCGGACCAGGCACGCCCGGTCGATCTCGCGGCCACCGACCTCGCCGTGATCACCGATCTTGCGCCGCCCGCCGATCAGACCAAGGCCGCCGATCTGGTGGTGCCGGCCGATCTCGCGATTCCCCCCGACCTCGCTCCATCGTGCGTCGACAAGATCAAGAACGGCGCGGAGAGCGACGTCGACTGCGGGGGCCCCTGCCCGGCCTGCAGCGACGGCAGAGGCTGCGGCGGAGGCGCCGATTGCGCGAGCGCGAGCTGCCTGGGTGGAAAGTGCGCCGCCCCGGCGTGCATGGACCAGGTGAAGAACGGCGACGAGACCGACATCGATTGTGGCGGAAGCTGCCCCGGCCCGTGCAAGGACGGCAAGGCGTGCAAGGCCGGTATCGACTGCGCCAGCGGCAGCTGCGCGGCGGGCGCGTGCGCGGCGCCTTCGTGCCTGGACAAGCTCAAGAACGGCGGCGAGAGCGACGTCGACTGCGGCGGCGCCTGCCCCGGCAAGTGCCAGAAGGGCCAATCGTGCAAGGCCGGCAGCGACTGCCAGAGCCAGGTGTGCGTCGGTGGCGTCTGCCAGGCCCCGGCATGCAATGACACGATCAAGAACGGCGCGGAGAGCGACCTCGACTGCGGCGGCGCCGACTGCCCCGCGTGCGCCGACGGCCAGGGATGCGCGGGTGCCAGCGATTGCAAGAGCGGCGCGTGCGGCGGCGGCAAGTGCGCCCCGAGCTGCCCGAACATGAAGCAGGACGGCCAGGAGAGCGACGTCGACTGCGGCGGCTCCTGCCCCGGCTGCGCCACCGGCAAGAAGTGCAAGGTCGCCTCCGACTGCGCCTCGGGGGTCTGCACCGGCCTCCTTTGCGCCGCGCCGGCGTGCAACGACAAGGTCAAGAACGGCGCCGAGGGCGACGTCGACTGCGGCGGAAACTGCCCGCCCTGCGGCGATGGAAAGAGCTGCGCGCTCGACGGGGACTGCGTCTCCAAGACCTGCGTCAACGGCACCTGCAAGGCGCCCCTGTGCGGTGACGGCAAGCTCGGTGGCGTCGAGCTGTGCGACGAGGGCATCGCCAACTCCGACGCCTCGGGCGCCTCCTGTCGCACCGACTGCCTCCCCTGCGGCACCTGCGGCAACGGCGCCAACGGAGCCTTCGCGCCGGTCGTGAACGGCACGCTCTCCGGTGGGGTCTACCACCTCACGTCGGTGAACATCCCGAAGGGCGTGACGATCAAGATCACCGGCGCGCAGCCGCTGCAGTTCTATGTGCAGGGCGCGATCGCCATCGCCGGCACGCTCGATCTCTCCGGCGGCGTGGGCGGAGCAGGCATCGCCGGCAACTCGCCCCCCGCGGTGGCGGGCGCGGGCGGCGGTGGGGGCGGGAAAGCGGGCGGCGCGGGCGGCTGGTACGACGGCGCCTACCACTTCGGCGACCCGGGCGCGGGGCCGGGCGGCGGCGGCGCTTCCCAGATGGCGCAGTCCGTCGGTGGCGGCGGCGGCGGTGCGGGGTTCGCCACCGTCGGGACGATGGGCGTGGCGGGCATCTGCTGTCAGGCGCGCTGCGGCAGCGACGCCACCTACCCCGGCGGCGCGCCCGGCGTGGCCTACTCCACTCAGGAGATCGGCAATGCCCTGCCCGCCGGATCGGGCGGCGGCGGCGGCTCCTTCGGCGGAGCGGACAACGGCACCGGCGGCGGCGGCGGCGGCGGCGGTGGAGCCGCACTCCTGATCGCGCCCTCGATCGATATCAGCGGCAGCGTCGTCGCCCAGGGCGGAGCCGGCGGCGCCGCGGCGAAGGACAACGACGGCGGCGGGGGAGGGGGCGGCTCGGGCGGCGCGCTGTGGCTCTCCGCCACCACCGTCAAGATCTCCGGCACCGTCTCCGCCGTCGGTGGCGCGGGCGGCGCGGGCAGCGACGTCGGTCCAAGCTGCGGAGTCGGCGGCGCGGGCGGCGTGGGCGCGGCGGGGCGAGTCCGGATCGACGCGGTCAAGCTCACCGGCGACGCGACGCCAAAATCCTACCGCGGGGCCCCGCTCTGCCGCGGAGTCCCCTGCGGGAATTGAGCCTCCGAAAAATCACGCACGCGCGTGCGGTGCGGAGCCTCGCTGCTGGATATCGGTGATTGCGCGCCGGATCCCTTGGCCGCCTTCGCCGCCTTCGCGTGGTCGGTCAGCGGCGGATCCTTCTGGCCGCGCCCCATCGCTGCCGCCCCGAGGAAACCGGCGATCGCCACCGCGCACAGGAAGCTCTTCTGCATCGTCGCGGGATTCTACCCGATCGCTTCCCCGTTCCCTGATTCTCCTTCTGTCGCTACACTCCCGGCGATGCGCCACTCGCCGTTCGCCCTCGTCGCCTTCGTCGCCTTCACCCTGGCCGGATGCGGCACCGAGATGATGATGCCCCCGGCCCCGCCGATGCCGCTCTGCTCGCCGTCGCTGCCGAAGAGCGCCGCGGCCTCGATGACCAGCGGCGGCGAGGCCCCCACCACCGGGTCCTGCACCGAGGCCACTGCCGCGATCTCCTTCAAGAAAACCGGGGATATCGTCCCCGCCGGGTACAAGGCGATCGGCGACGCGATCGAGTTCACCGGCGCCGCCGGCCCGTTCCCCCACGGCGTCGACTTCCTGGTCCCCGCCGACCTCGCCAAGGGGCCATCCGGCGCTTCTCCGGGGAGCATCGTCCTCGTCGAGCAACGCGCCAGCGGAGCGGTGGTGGTCCCCCCCGTCCAGAACGTGATCTACGAGGGCCCCTACAAGCGCGTCCACTTCCACAACGACGAGCTCGGCATCTACCAGGCCGCGGTCCCCGACGAGGCCGGCCAGAAGCGCATCCGCCACTACACCTACCGCGCCATCGGCGGGGTCTCGATGGGCGGCATCGGCTCGTCGATGAACTTCTGGCGCCACCCGGAGCGCTACGACGGCCTCGCGGTGATGGGCGCCGACCCTGGCCCCGACCTCACCTACACCCTCGGCGTCCTCTCCGACTGGTTCTTCGCCGGCTTCTGCACCGTCGACGACGAGAAGGCCGGTCGCGGCAAGCTCGGCGCGCTCTGCCCCGCGCTCCGCAAGCCGATGAAGGATCAGCTCGAGCTCTCCTTTGACTTCGAGCACCTCCTCTACCAGCGCGGCGAGGGCGTCGGCCTCACCCTGCGCCGCCGCCTCTACATCCGCGCCTTCCGCGATCTCTCGCGCGCCCTCGGCAACGCCGCCTACGCCACCGCCCCCGGGCAGTCGACCTACAACCCGCCCGGCGTGCCGCTTGCGACGCTCTCGCAGCCGAACGCCGAGGCCTGCGCCAAGCCGACGGTGCTGAAGAAATTCTACGATCGCCGCTACAACCCCGACGGCAGCAAGGACGTGATCACCTTCTGCGACGGCGGCGACGGGGTGGAGCTCGGCTACGCAGTGTTCGATCCCAAGCAGCCGCAGGACGTGCCGACGCAGATCCTCCTCGCCGTCGATCTGAACGGCAACGGCAAGCGCGATCAGGGTGAGCCGGTGATCCAGCAGGGCTCGGAGAACTTCGCCGACGTCGGCAGCGACGGTGTGGCGAGCGCGAAGGAGGCCGGCTACGACGCGGTCAAGAACCCCGACCCGGCCCACGACGACTTCCACTGGCTGCACAACCCGGCCGGCACCGAGAACAACTGGCGCTTCGACAAGGGCGAGCCCTACGACGACTTCGGCGTCGACGGTGTGAAGGACCTGGGGTGCGTCGTCGGCACCAGCCCGGGCTGCTACGACCACGGCAGCGGCAACGGAAAGTTCGACTACAACGCGAACGCGCAGAACTGGTTCGCCCACGACCCGCGTACGCTGATGGAGCAGCTCCCGGCCGATCAGCTGGACCGCCTCGACGTCTACTACGACGCCGGGATCCGCGACTTCCTGAACGCGCACGTCTCCACCAACTCGCTCGCCGCCGCGATGCAGGTGCGCCGCCAGCACGTCCGGGTGTGGGACAACTTCCCGACGCTGGTCGATGAGGCGCCGGGCGACGAGCAGCGCTTCGACGTGACCGCGGTGGACTTCGCCGGCCGCCTCGGGCGCCACGCCTACGTGCGCTACGGCGACCTCGACTCGAGCGAGGTCGACGCCGCGAGCACCGGCGACGGACGCCACGTCGGCACCGCGCTCCAGGCCACCCACCGTGCCCAGATGCTGTTCTACTTCCTGTCCAGCATGTGGCCCGACGGCGACCGCGAGGTGCCCGACGACATCTCCGGCGCGCCCGAGCCGATCAACGACGAGTTCGTCGCCGCCAACGGCCGCCGCACGCCCTACACCCTGGTGCTCCCGCCGGGCTACAACGACCCATCCAATGCCACCAAGCGCTACCCGGTGGTGTACATCCTCCACGGCTACGGCATGGAGCCCTCCGGCCTCGGCGTCCTCGGCGTGGTGGCGACCAGCGCAATGGTCAACACCAGCGTCCCGGCCGCGCGGCGGATGCAGAAGTTCATGATCGTCACCGTCGACGGGCAGTGCCGTCCGGGCGGCGAGATCGGCAACCAGGGCCCGCTGCCGGCGAACGGCGACCTCTGCGAGGAGGGCACGTTCTACACGGATCACCCGGATGGCACGGCGAAGGCGGAGACCCAGCTCCTGCAGCTTCAGGAGATCATCGACGGGAAGTACCGCACGAAGAAGCCCGAGGACCGGATGGTCCAGCAGTAGCCGCTCCGGCGATCACGGCAGGGTGACCGCCGGCCCCGTCGGTGCGCGCGTCGTGCCGAGCACCACCCCGAGGACCACCGCGACGATCACCACCACCACCGCCGCCCCGGCGCCGATCCCGACCCACAGCCAGATCGGCTTGCCCTCCTTCGGCGCCTCGGCCTCCTCCGGCTTCTCGCGCTTCTCGCTCACCGCCACCACGGGCTGCTTCTTTGGCGGCTCGGGGGCCACGTACTCGGTCGCCGAGCCCGGCGGATAGAGCATCGTCACCAGCTCCATCACCGCTTGCACGCGCTTGGCCTTGCCGCCGAACAGCCGGAGGGTGCGGTTGCTGAGCGGGCGGGTCGGCTCGCGCGGCACGCGGTAGCAGGTGACCACCGTGGTCTTCCCGGCGACGTGCATCGAGAGGAGCAGCACCTCGTCGGTCTTCAGCGTGGCGGCGGTTTCTCGACCGCAGCGCGCGCTCTCCTCGCAACCCTCGGCGGGATGTGGCTGGAGGAGGTCGCGCACCGACTGCCCGGCGATCGCCTCCCCCTCGATCTGGGTGGCCACCGCCGCCGCGAGGTCGTAGGCGATCGCGTCGGCGCCCTCCTCGGTGAGCCCCTCGCGCGAGACCGCCACCACCCCCACCCTCGGCCCGGCGTGCGCCGCCTGGGCGGCGAGAGCCAGGGAAAATGCTGCAAAGCAACAACGGGTCCGATCCATGGGCGCCACGATCACCCGCCAGCGCGGCGAGATCAAGTCCCGTGGAAACGGCCTGGAATCACCGCGTCACCTGCCACCGCTGGTAGGGCGGGGCGGCGGCGAGCTCCGCCAGGAAGCGCGACGGAAGCAGGCGGGTGCGGGTGCCGGCGTGCTCCGCGAACTCGGGCTGGCAGAGGTGGAGCAGGTCGCGCGCGCGCGTGACCGCGACGTGAAAGAGGCGCCGCTCCTCCTCCTCCTCGGGCGATCCGTGGCGCGTCACCGCCGGCGGAAAGTGTCCGTCCGAGAGCTGGAGGAGGAACACCACGCTCCACTCCAGCCCCTTCGCCTGATGGATCGTGGTCAGGGTGAGCCGCTCGCCCGGCGCGGCGTCGCCGTCCGGGAGCACCGCCTCCGAGGGAGGCTCGCCCGGCTTGGGCGGGTGAGGGGGGACGGGAAGGTCCCCCCCGTGATCGGCGCGCACGCTCGCCACCAGTGCGAGGTCGGTCAGCAGGCGCTCTGTCGTCGGGTAGCGATCGGCGTAGAGGGCGAGCTGGGCGAGGTCGTCGAGGCGCGCGTTCGCGTTGTCGAACACGCTCGCGGCGTGCTCGCGGTAGTGGCCGGCGATCACCTGGCGCAGCAGATCGCCGGGGCCCGGCCCGTCGAGGGAGTCGAGCAGCCGGCAGAGGCGGCCGAGCGGCGGGCGGGCTCCCCGGGGCAGGGTGCGAACGAGCGCGGGATCGGCCAGCGCGGCGAGACCGTCCCTTGCGATCGCGAGGAGGATCGTCGACGCCGCAGCCGGACCGATCCCCGGGAACAGCCGCAGCACGCGCGACCAGGCCAGCTCGTCGCGCGGGTTGGCGACCACGCGCAGGAACGCCGTCGCGTCCTTGATGTGCGCCTGCTCGAAGAAGCGCGGCCCCGAGCGCACCCGGTAGGGCACGCGGCGGCGCGTCAGCTCGACCTGCAGCTCGAGGCTGTGGGCGTGGCTCCGGTAGAGCACCGCCAGCTCGCCGAGGTGCCGCCCGCCTTGCACCAGCTCCTCCACCCGCGCGGCGACGAACTCGGCCTGCTGCCGCGCGTCGGCGAGCACCACCAGCGACGGCAGCTCCCCCGCGGCCCGGGTCGCGCGCAGCACCTTCTCGTGGCGACGGCGATTGTGCGCGATCGATCGATTCGCCAGCGCGACGATCTCCGGCGTCGAGCGGTAGTTGCTCTGGAGCTTGAGCAGGCGCGCGCCCGGGTGGCGCCGCGGGAAGTCGAGCAGGAGATCGAGCTCCGCGCCGCGAAACCGGTAGATCGACTGCGCATCGTCGCCCACCGCCATCAGATCGCCCGCCTCGGCGGAGCGCTCCATCAGCTCCACCTGCAGCCGGCTGGCGTCCTGGAACTCGTCCACCAGCACGTGCCGGAAGCGCTCCGCCAGCTCGCGCCGCACGTCGTCGCACTCGACCAGCAGGAGCTTCCACAGCACCAGCAGATCATCGAAGTCGCACAGGCCCATCTCGGCCTTGCGACGCTGGAAGCGGTCGGCGATCCGGCCGATCGCCTTCGCCGCGTCCCGGAAGCGCGGGGAGTGGAGGGCGAGGGCACCGTCGAGCGGGAGGCTGGTGGCGGTGGCCAGCGAGAGCACCCCCTGGAGCAGCCCCGGGGCCGGCATCCCGCGGACGCGCCGCCCCCCCTCGTCGTCGGCGCAGCGGGCGAGCAGCTCGCGGGCGTCGTCGCGATCGAGCAGGCCGTAGCGGGGATCGAGGCCGATCCGTCCGCCGTACGTCCTCAGCACCCGGTTGGCGACGTGATGGAACGTCCCCGCCCACATCGCCCGCCCGTCGACGCCGCTGAGCTCTTCGACGCGGCCCAGCATCTCGCGCGCCGCCCGGTTGGTGAAGGTGGCGAGGAGGATCCCGTCGGGAGGCACCCCGGCCGCGAGCAGGCGCGCGACGCGAAAGGTCAGCGCGCGCGTCTTGCCACTGCCCGCCCCGGCGATCACCAGCGTCCGTCCCGGCGGAGCGAACACCACTGCTCGCTGCTCCTCGTCGAGCGCGCTCTCGAGATCGCGCAGCCCGGCGCCGCTGCGCAAGGAGGTCAGCTCTGGAGGTGCAGCGGGAGGTGGCGCTCGACCGCCGACGAGGCGCCGTCGTAGAGCAGCTTCCACACGTGACGCAGCTTGGCGTCGAGGAGCAAGGCGTCGTCGTCCGCGTCGTCCGCGTCGTCCGCGTCGTCGTCCGCGTCGATCCCGAGCTCGTCCTTCAGCTCCTCGAGCACCTCGAGCAGCGCCACCGCCGACCCGACGCGCAGGTCCGCCACCTCCACCCGGCCCTCGAACTCCACCGGGAGATAGATCTCGCACGCCACGTCGTGCGCCTCGAGGCGATCGAGGAACTCGGAGAGCACATCGTCGTCGATCGGCTGGCCCACCGGGATCGGGTTATCGTCGCTGGACTTCGCCAGGCGCGGCGCCCCGAGCGACTCCAGTCCCCCGGCGAGCTCGACGATCTCGTCGTCCCCGAGCCGTTCACTGAGCGGTGCGATTTCGATCTGGGCCATGTCCCTCGTCCTCCGCTCCCACCGGTTACCCGCACCGACCGCGCTTGTCAATCTCCCGGCGACGGCGAGGGTGCTTAACAGCGGAGGGGGCCCTCTTACTGGCTCTTGCTCGTCACGTAGTCGTAGTCGTAGTCGTAGTCGTCCCGTCCGCAGCGACGGCAATCGAACTTCCTCCCGCAACAAATTCCTCCTGCCAACCGACCCCCCTGGCCACACAGGAGGATGCCCCTGCTGGCCGACCAGAAGCTGGACGTCTATCGCCGCGCCATCGAGTTCCTCGCCCTTGCCTCGCAGATCGCGACGAGCGCCCCGAGGGGGAACTCGTTTCTCACCGAAGAGCTCAAACGTGCGGCGCTCTCCATCCCCTTGAACATCGCCGAGGGAGCGGGCCGGTTCGGAGCGCCGGATGGCGCCCGCTTCTACAGCATCGCCCGGGGCTCCGCGATGGAGTGCA